>CAZRDB010000039.1:0-31179 GCA_964598695.1 uncultured Armatimonadia bacterium | reverse complement strand
GACGTAGCCCGCGATCACGAACCTCCGCTCCGGTCACCCTGAGCCTGTCGAAGGGTCCGCACGCCCGTCGTCCGAGAGGCCGCGTCGTACGCCAAGCTCACGACCTGGTCGCGCCCGTCGACCATCGGTCGGAAGCGCCGTCCTCGATCCCGGCCCAGTTAGGCGGGGACCCCTCATCCACAAGCCCCTCCGGCGAAGGAGGGGTCGAACCCCAAAGCGCCGGAGCGTTCGACTGCCACCCCGGCGGCTCCTTCCGTAGGACGCGGGAAGGCGATGGCGGTTGCGAAGGGGGGGCGCATCGCGCGCAGGGTCCGACGTGCCGCTCGCGGAACCGCTGCTCGGGCGGGTTCGTCGAGGTACTGCTGACGGGTGCGGCTGTGCGTGGGCTGGAAGGAGCACACCATGCACGCTCGGCCTGTGGCGCTCGTCTGTCTCTCGAGCCTCGTCCTGCTCTCCCTCGCGAGGGGTGTGCGCGCGGAGCCGCTACCCTACACCGGCGTCAACTTCGCGGGCGGGGAGTTCTACGACCCGAACCAGGTTCCCGAGCCGGAGTACGGACGGAACTTCGTCTATCCGACGGAGGAGCAGTTCCGCTACTTCGCCGGCAAGGGGATGAACGTCTTCCGGCTCGGCTTCCGGTGGGAGACGCTCCAGCCCAAGGCGAGCGAGCCGTTCCGTCCGGCGGAGATCGAGCGGCTCGCGGGCGTCGTCCGGGCGGCTACCGACCTCGGGCTGACGGTGATCCTGAACCCGCACAACTACGCGCGCTACTACGGCGAGCCGGTCGGCGGGGAGAAGGTCCCGATCGAGGCCTTCGCCGACTTCTGGGGTCGCCTCGCGGCTGAGATGAAGGACAACGACCACGTCTGGTTCGGTCTCGTGAACGAGCCTTACGGCATCCCGGCGACGGAGTGGCTCAAGGCCGCCAACGCCGCGATCGCGGCGATCCGGGCGACCGGCGCCGAGAACCTGATCCTCGTCCCCGGTACGGCCTACACCGGCGCGCATAGCTGGCTGGCCGACTGGTACGGCGGCTCGAACGCGGAGGCGATGATCGGCGTCATCGATCCGCTCGACCACTACGCGTACGAGGTCCACCAGTATCTCGACGACGACAGCTCGGGCACGAAGCCGGAGGTCGTGAGCGCGACGATCGGTAGCGAGCGGCTCGCGGGGTTCGTGCAGTGGTGCCGGGAGCACGGCAAGCGGGCCTTCCTCGGCGAGTTCGGCGTGGCCGAGGGCGAGACGGGCGCGGCGGCGATCGAGGACATGCTCGCGAGCATGGAGCGGGACCGCGACGTGTGGCTGGGGTTCGCCTGGTGGGCGGCTGGCGCGTGGTGGGGCGACTACATGTTCAACCTCGAGCCGAAGGACGGCGCCGACCGGCCGCAGATGGCCTACCTTGCGCCGCACCTGCAGCCGGTGGCGGGGGAGTAGGGGGCAGCGCCGCTGCTGAGACGCGCGTGCGGGAGCCGCCCGGGAGCCGAATGCCGCCCCGCGCAGGGAATCCTCGCGTGTCGGGGAAGTGACCCGACGCAGGACATCCCCTTGCATGTGCTGGGGACGAGCGATGATCGGCAAAGGAGCCGGACATGAGCACTCGAAGCACACGCCGTACGTTCCTCAAGCAGATGGCCCTCGCGGCCGGCGCGACCCCGTTGTTCCTCTCGGCCCGGGCTCGGGCCGCGGGCAGCTACTCCGATCTCCGGATCGCCTTCATCGCCACGGGCGGGATCGCGGGCGCGCACATCGGGGAGATGGTGCGCCTGGGGATCACGTGCCCCTGCTACTGCGATGTCGACGAGAACGCGTGGGGCAACGCGAAGAACAACTGGCCGAAGGCGACGGCCTACCGCGACTACCGGGAGATGCTCGAGAAGGAAGCGCGCAACATCGACGGCGTCATGATCGGGACGCCGGACCACCACCACTACCCGGCGACGATGATCGCGATGGAGCTGGGTCTCCACAGCTACACGCAGAAGCCGCTCACGCACACGCCGTGGGAGGCGCGCCGCCTCGTGCAGATGGCCAAGGACAACCCCAAGCTCGCGACGCAGATGGGCAACCAGGGCCATGCGAGCGACGCCTGGCGCCAGCTCTACAACTTCATCCGCGCCGGCGGCATCGGCACCGTCCGCGAGGTCCACACCTGGACCGACCGGGCGACCGGTTGGTGGCCGCAAGGGATGACCCGTCCGCCGGGCGAGGATCCCGTCCCCGCCAACCTCTCTTGGGACCTGTGGCTTGGGCCGGGCGCCGAGCGGCCGTTCAAGTCGCAGTATCCCGAGGGCTTCGGCCAGAGCGGCAACGTCTACCATCCGTTCGTCTGGCGCGGCTGGCGCGACTTCGGCACCGGCGCGCTCGGCGACATGGGCTGCCACATGATGGACGGCACCGCGTGGACGATGGATCCCGGCTTCCCCACCTCGATCGAGCCGGTCATGGTCAAGGGGCTCACCGACGAGGCCTATCCCTCGCAGGCGATCGTGAAGTGGACCTTCGGCCCCCGCAACGGCCGGCCCGGCTTCGTCCAGTACTGGTACGAGAGCGGCCTGAAGCCGGAGAAGCCCGAGGGCGTTGACGGCGAGTGGAACCTGCCGAGCAACGGCAGCGTCTGGATCGGCACCGACGGCGTGCTCCTCTACGAGGGCTCGGGTGGCCCGATCCGCACCTGGCCCGAGAAGCAGCTCACCGAGTTCGGTCCCGTGCCCGAGCTGCTCAAGAAGTGCCCGAACCAGGACCACTACGCCGAGTGGCTCAACACCATCCTCGGCACCGACACGACCAAGTCGAACTTCGTCTACGCCGGCGGCCTCGCGGAGTTCGTCCTGCTGGGCAACATCGCGATGTTCCTGGGCCGCAAGCTCGAGTATGACGGCGCGCGCATGTGCTTCCCGAACTGCCCGGAGGCGAACCACTTCCTCACCAAGGAGTACCGCGCCGGCTGGGGCTTCGGCCTCGACAAGAAGCTCGTGCCCGATGCCGCGCCGACGGTCGGCGCCGGCGGCCTGCCGCCCGACCACCCGCTCGTGCGGCGCTTCGCGCGGTAACGAGACCGGAAGATCGGCAGAGCGGGGAGCGGCCCGAGGGTCGCTCCCCGCCGCCTCGTACGGGGCCCGCGCGAGCGGCGGTTTGACGTGGCCCGGGGCCCCGGCTATACTGCCCGCGTGACTCGGTTCCCAGCGGGCCGACTGAAACGGTCGACCGCGCCACTGTCACGTCATCCCGAGAGGTGGGCAGCGCTTCCCTTCCATGAGTGTCGAGATCGGCTCCATCGCCGAGGGTGTAGTTTTCAAGCTGTTGAAGATCGGTGCGTTGGTCCGTTTCGCCGAGGGCGAGGTGGGCCTGATTCACATCTCGGAGATCGCCCACGAGTTCGTCCGCGAGGTCGAAGAGCACCTCCACGAGGGCGATGAGGTCCGCGTCAAGGTACTCGGCGTCAACGACCAGGGCCGATTCGAGCTGTCCATGAAGGCGCTCGAGCCCGCACCCGAGAGGCCCGAAGGGCCGCGTGGGGGCGGCGGTCGTGGCCGCAGCTCCGGCGACCTCGACGAGAAGCTCTCGGACTTCATGAAGAGAAGCCAGCAGCGCATCAGCGAGGTGCGCCGTCGCGAAGGGCGCAGGCGCGGCAACCGCTGAGGACGTGGTCCGCGTGCCGCAGGCTGCGAGTGCCCTCTGGGTCTGGGTGGGCCGTCCCGTGCCGTCTCCGCTTCCTGAGGTCCATCGCATCGCCGGCGTGGCCGCGGGCCTGACGCCATGAACGCGCCGCTTGCCGACCCGCTTCGGCTGCGAGTCGCGCGTCTGGTCCTCCTGGTCGCCTGTGGCGCGGCTCTGGCCGCTCAGGGCCCGGGCGCGTTGGGCGATGCCGGTCTGTTCGTGCTGGCGGTGGGGGTGCTCAACCTGGTGCTGGGCCTGTGCGCCCGGCCGCTCCGCGTGGGCTACGACCTGCTGAGCCCCGTCCTCGACTCCCTTGCCGCCCTGGCGCTCATCTGGCTGACGGGCGGCTCCGCGAGCCCCTTCCACGCCGTATTGGTCGTCCCGTGCGTCCTGGCCGCGTGGCTCCTGCCCTCCCGGTCGTGCGGGCTGCTGGTCGGGGCGGATGCCGTCCTGCTCGCGATCGTCGCCCCCCCGCAAGGCGGGATCGCCACCGCGGCTGCCTTCGCGCTCGATGTGGGGCTGATCGCCACGACCGCCGGCCTCACCGCCTGGCTCCGGGGCCGGCAGGAGCGCAGCCGGCCCAACATCGCGGTCCTCACCAACCTCCCGCTCTCCGGGCGTGATCCGGAGTCGGCGTTCCGCGAGCTGGGCCAGGCGGTCTCGAGCCTGCTGCGGGCGCGCGCGGTCTTCCTCCTGCGCCCCAACGGGCGGGGCGGGCTCCGTGTCGCGAACGCGCCCCTCGATCTCGAATCCGACGCCGTCGGCGCCGCCGACGGCCTGCCCACCTCTCAGCTCGTGCTGGCCGCGGTGCGCGCCCGGCGCGTTGTGCTCGCCGCCAACGCCCACGAGGACGCCCGGATCGAGCCCGCACTCGCGCAGGGGCTCAATGCCCGTTCGCTGCTCGCCGGCCCGATCTACGCGCGCGGGGCGCTCGAGGGCGTCGTCGTCGCGATGAACGGCCCCTCCGATCCCCCGTTCGACGACGAGGACCTGGCGCTCACGCAGCTCGCGATCGCGACGGTGGTGGCGAGCCGCTTCGCCGAGAACGTCGATCCGATCTACTCGCTGCTCGGCGCCTGGCCCGATCCCCTGGTGCTCCTGAGCCTCGCCGGGCAGGTGCTCGACCAGAACCCGGCGGCGGCGGCCGCCCTGCGGGAGGATCTCACGCTCTCCGGGATGCTCGCCGACGCGGCGGAGGCCACGCTGACCTCGGACCGCCTCATCCACTGGGAGGACTCGCAGGTCTGTCCCGGCTGGGGTGTCGAGGCGTTGCGGGTGAACGTCGGCGCGCAGGAGGCGGTCCTCGCGCGCTTGGTCGATGTGGGCACCGGGGGCGACTCGGCGCTGCGCTGGCTCTCGGCCTCGGTCCCGCAAGCGATCGATGCGCCGGCCCGGGCGGTCCGCGACTACGCGCAGGCGCTGGTGCGCGACGCGGCGGGCGAGCCGGCGACGGTTCGCAGCCTTGCCGAGCACCTGCTCGACCAGGCGATGGAGCTGCACCACGCGATCGAGGAACTGCTCGCGCTCAGCCTGTCGCGCCTGACCGCCGAGAACCTGCGGATCGAAGCGCACGACCTCAGCCGTCTGGTCTTGCACGCCGCCGAGGCGGCCTGCGCGCGGGAGGCGGTCACCGTGCGGGGCCTGGACGCCCTGCCCGCGCTCACCGTGCCCTCCGACGAGGCCGTGCTGGGACGCTCGCTGGAGGCGATGTTCTCCTCGCTGTGCGCGCTGACCCCGGATTCCCTCGACATCGGGCTGGGCGTCGACGAGGGCTGGGCCGTTCTGCGCGTGACGCTGGGGCGCGCGATCCCAACCCGCGTGCGCCAGCGGATCACGCGTCCGTTCGTGCAGGTGGGGGAGGGGAAGGGCTTCGGGATCGGGATCTGGCTGGCGCGCCACGTGACACGCCTGCACGGGGGCGACCTGCGGCTGAGCGACGAGGGTCGGCTGATCCAGATCGTCCTCCCCCGCGGCCCGGTCTCCTGACCCCAAGCGGCGGCTGCGCTATAATGGGGCGGGCACGAGCCTGCGCTCGGGCCCCGATTGGCTTGGAGAGGACGTGCGCGATGCACGGACGTGGGATCGCCTTCCCAGGGTACTGCCTGGCCTGCCTTGCGGTGGTTGTGGCGTTGTGCCCGCCCGCGGTCGCGCAGCCGCCGATGGAGCAAGCGCCGCCGCCGGGCAACGGCGCGAGCGTGACCCCGCCGCCGATGGCGGAGGGCGAGACGGCTGTGCCCCCGGGGCCGGCCGTGAAGCCCGGCACCCTGCAGCCCGCGACGCCGGGCGCGGCCAAGGCCGAGTCCGGCCCGGCGACGGAGTCGGGGCCGGCCAAGCGCGCGCCGCGCATGGCGCACACCGGTGCCAACCTGGTGACGCTCTACGGCCTCTCCGCCGGCTGCGTGATCGCCGGCCTGCTGCTGTGGGGCCTCTCGCGCCGCCAGTTGCGCGCGGCCGCGTAGAGCGACCGGAGTCGGCCGCCCCATGCGCTCGCGTCTGGCCCTGGCGCTCCTCCGTTTCGTCGCCCTCGCGGGTGGCGGGCTTGTGTTGCTCGGGCTGATCGGCTTCCTCTTCCCGTACCTGTCCGACCTCTTCGCCGCGTCGTTCCAGTCGGGGCTGCGCGCCGAGCTGGAGCGGGACGCGCAGCTCGTCCGCTGGGCGGGGATGCGGACCGGCGTCTCCGGGGTGGTCTTCGGGAGCGAGTCGGACACCGCGCCCGAGGAGGAGGTCGCGTGGCAGGTGAGCGACGCGCAGGCCTTCCGCGAGGTCGGGCTCGGCGGGGGCGGCGGCACCGGCCGCGCGATCTGCCGGCTGCGGATCCCGGCGCTCGGCCTCGACTCGGTTGTGCTGGACGGCGTGGAGCCGGAGCAGCTCGCCAAAGGCCCCGGCCACTACCCGACGACGGCCCGGCCGGGCGCCGACGGCAACTGCTGCATCGCCGGCCACCGGGTCACGTTCGGCCACCCGTTCCGGCAGCTCGACCGCCTCGCGCCGGGAGACGCGATCTCGCTCGAGGCCGGCGGCCGCAGCTACGAGTATGTCGTGACCTCCACGTTCACGGTCGCGAAGTCGGACAACGCGGCGCTCCGCTCGCTCGATCGGCCCGTCCTGACGCTCACGACCTGCCACCCGCCGCACTCGGCCACGCAGCGGCTGGTCGTGCGGGCCGCGCTCGGGCCCTCGAGGGGCTGAGCGGCCCTGCCGTCGCGTTGACGCGCACTCACGGGTCGCGTACAGTCTCTCTGGGGGTAGGAACATGCTCATGCGGCGAAGCGCCGGACAACCGCGCTCAGCCACCTGGTGTCCGCCCATTCGCTGGGCGGGCGTCCCCTTTCTCCTGCTGGCCGCCGTCGCCCTGTACGGCTGCGCCCGGGAGAGCACCCCGCTCGGCTTCGGCGCGCTGATCGGCCGCGTCGTCGACCGCGCGACCGGGCAGCCGGTGGCTGGCGCCTCGGTGCGGCCCGAGGGGATGCGTCTCGCGGCGGGCGCGGGCGTCTCGACCGATCCCGAGGGGCGGTTCCGGCTCGAGGGGCTGCCCTCGGGCCGCGCGCGGCTGCGCGTGGTCGCCGAGGGCTACGAGGAGCGGCTGGTCGCCGATGCCGAGGTCCCGAACGAGGCGGCCGCCGAGATCGAGATCGAGGTCAGCGCGTCAGGTCCCCCACGGGCCTGGGTCGATGGCGTAGTCACCGACACAGCCGGCCGCCCGCTCTCGGATGTCGCCGTCAGCGCGGGCGGTCAGCGCGTGCGGACCGGCACCAATGGTCGCTACCGCGTGCTCGTCACCACCCCCGAGCGCGCAACGCTCACGTTCGGCCTGGCCGGCTACGCGACGGTCGAGCGCGAGGTCGCGGTTCCCGGCGAGAGCGCGCGGTGCGATGTGACGCTCGAGCCCGCCCGGGGAGGCCGGATCGTCGGTCACGTGCTCGACGCCCACGACGGTTCACCGATCGCGGGAGCGCATGTGGCGGCGGCGGGCGGCTCGGCGCACGCGGTCACGGGTCGGGACGGTGGCTATGCGCTGGAGGCGATCGCGTCGGGGCCCTGCACGGTCACCGTCACCGCCGGTGGCTTCCGGGCCGAGAGCCGCACGGTCGACGTGGCCGACGGCGCCGGCGAGCCCGTCTGTCTCGATATCCCGCTGGTGGCCCCGCGCACGGGCGCGGTGCGCGTGCGTGTGACCGATCCGAGGGACGGCTCTCCCCTCGCGCGCGTCACCGTCACGGCCGCCCCGCTGGGGCGGAGCGCGACGAGTGACACGGCCGGCATCGCCTATCTCGACCACCTGCCGGTCGGCGCCTACCGCCTGAGCCTTGCCCGCGAGGACTTCGGCCGTGCCGGCATCGAGAGCGTCTCCGTGGAGGAGCTGACACCGACGGAGGTCGAGACGAGCCTCCGGCCGACGCTGGCCGGATTGGTCGGCTCGCTGCAGAGCCCATCGGGCGCCGCCTTGGCCGACCGGGAGATCCTCGTGACCGGGCTCCCCCGGGGGACGCTCGCCCTGCGCACCGACCGAGCCGGCCGGTTCGAGGCCCACGGCCTGTTCGTGGGCGCCTCCCGCCCCACGCTGCGCCTCAAGCCCGTCGGCGGAACGGCCGTCGCGAACGTCACGCTCGCCGCGGGGGCCGTCACCGATGCCGGGCCGCTGACTCTGATCCCGGCCGGTCCGGGCTAGGAGTCCGCGTCCGCGCCGGCCGGCCCGAGCGCCCGCGCGAGGCAACCCGCCAGCTCACGCTTGGTGAACGGCTTGCGCAGCACCTCGGCGATCCCGAGCGCCTGCTGGATATCGGCCGTGACGGCGGAGCTGAAGCCCGTCATGAGCACGACGACTTGGTCGGGGCGGAGCCGACGGATCTCGCTCACCAGGTCGATCCCCGTCATGCGAGGCATCGTCTGGTCGGTGAGAACCACATCGAACGCTCGCGGGTCGGCCTTGATCGCCTCGAGCGCCTCCGGGCCGCTGGAGAGCACCGTTGGCTGGTAGCCGAGCGAGCGGAGCAGCGATCCCCCCACGGCGCCGAGGGCCTCCTCGTCGTCGACGAACAGCACCCGGCCCGCGCCCCGCTGCGGGGCGGTATCCCCACCGTGGGCCTTCCCGACCGCCTCCTCGACGGCTGGGAGGTAGACGCGGAAGGTCGTGCCGACCCCCGGGGCGCTCTCGACGGCGATCGTGCCCCCGTGCCCGGTGGCGATGCCGTAGCACGTCGCGAGGCCGAGTCCGGTTCCCTCGCCGATCGGTTTGGTGGTGTAGAACGGCTCGAAGACCCGGTCTCGGGTCGCCGCGTCCATGCCGCAGCCGGTGTCGGAGACGGAGAGGACGGCATAGCGGGCTGGCGCGATTCCTCCGAGCTGCTGGGCCTGCTCGGCGCCGACCTGGGCCGAGCCCAGGGTCACGGTGAGCGTGCCGCCGTTCGGCCGCATCGCGTACTCCGCGTTGGTGCACAGGTTGAGCAGGACCTGGTGGATATGCGTCGCGTCGGCCCGGACCGGCGGGGTCTGGGGGTCGAGGTTCGTCTCGATCTCGACTGTGGCCGGGAGCGACGCCCGCACGAACCGAAGGCTCTCGGTGACCAGCTTGCCGAGCAGCAGGGCCTTCTGGCTCATCGGCGCCTGGCGGGTGAATGTGAGGATCTGGCCGACGAGTTCCTTCGCGCGGCCGGCGCCGGCGAGCACCTGGTGCAGGTAGGCGACGGCCGAGCTTCCGTCTCGCTCGTCATGCTCCTCGAGCGCCATCTCGGCGAAGCCCATGATCGCGGCCAGGATGTTGTTGAAGTCGTGTGCGATGCCCCCCGCGAGCACGCCGATGCTCTCGAGCCGCTGACTCCTCTGGAGCTGCTGCTCAAACTCACGTCGTGCGCGGTCGGCCGCCTCCTGGGCCGTGATGTCCATGAAGACGGAGACGAACTGGCCGTGGGCGGGGCTGTACGCGTGGACCTGGTAGACCCGACCGAGTCCGTCGTGGGCCAGGATGAACCGCGTGGGCTCGCCGCTCAGCGCGACGCGGCCGTACCGACGGATCCAGGTCTCCTCGGTCGCCGGCAGCACCTCGCGAACGGTGCGGCCGAGCACTTCCGCCGCGTTGAGTCCCGTCATGGCCTCGAACGAGGGGTTCACGGCCAGGAAGCGGTAGTCGACCGGTGTGCCCTCGGCATCGACGATCACCTCATGGAGGGCGGCGGCATCGAGCATGTGCTCGAAGAGGGTGCGGAAGCGCTCCTCGCTGGCCTGCAGCTCGCGTTGTGCCCGGATGCGCTCGCTGGTGTCGAGAACCACCGCGACGAACGCGGGCGTCGTGCCGTAGGTGGCGCGCTGGAGATGCACCTCGACCGGGTAGCGTGAGCCGTCCTTGCGCTCGTGCTCGGTCTCGAAGCGTACCGATCGTCGTCGCCCCTGACGGAGGGGAGCGAGGAGCGCCGCGAGTTCGTCGTGGGCAAGCAGCGGCTCCAACTCGGGCGGCGTGAGCCGCAGCAGCTCCTCCATCGTGTAGCCCGTGTTGGCGCGCGCCCCGTGGTTCGCGTGGATGAACCGAAGCGTCTCGGCGTCGAACACGTAGACCTCGTTGGTGGCGGAATCGAGGATGCTGCCGAGCGACTCGGCCACGGACTGCGCGCGTCGCTGCTCGGTCCGGTCGTTGATCGAGACGATGGCGCCGATCGGCTCGCCGGAAGCATCGCGGTGCGGGCTGTAGGTCACGTGGGCCCAGCCGTCTTGTCCGGTCGCCGCGTTGCGGAAGGGCGCCTCGACCGACTCCGTCGGCTCGCCCCGGAGTGCTCGCTCGAGCTGGATGCGGGAGTGCTCACGGGCGGTCGTCGAGAGACCCTCGAGGAAGGGCCGGCCGAGGGCTTCGGCGGCAGAGAGCCCAGTGATCGCCTCGGCGGCGCGGTTCCACCCGACCCGAACCAGGCTGGCGTCGAGGACCACGATCCCGCAGCCCGCGCAGTCGATCACCTCCTCGGTGAACACCAGCGCCTGCGCCAGCTCCTCCTGCGCCGCCTTGAGGTCGGAGACCTCGGTGAACGTGGCGAAGGCCTCCGGGGGCTGGGGCAGGGCGCTGACGACGATCCAGCGGCGCCGCTCCTCCCCGGGCACGCGGACCCCCATCACCACATCGCGGACCTCGCGCCCGGTGCGCAGGGCAATCATCGCCGGGTGCTGCTCGCCGGGCAGTTCGGAGCCGTCCTCGCGGATGGCCCCCCACCGCGGGTCGAGGGAGGTCCGCCCGAGCAGTTGGTCGAGGGTCAGGCCCAGGATGCGCGCCGCGGCCGGGTTTGCCGCGGTGACCCGCCCCTCCGCGTCGTGGTAGACGACGCCCTGCGACATCCCCTCGAAGAGGCCGCGGAAGCGAGTCTCGCTCTCGCGCAGGGCCTCGTCGCGCCGGATCTGCGCGGTGATGTCGGTCCCGAGCCCGCACATCGCAACGGGCTCGCCGGCCGAATCGCGCACCAGCGTGGTCCGGGTGAGGAGCACGACCTCTTCGCCCGCGGCCGAGCGGTTGACGACCTGTCCGGTCCAGCCGCCCTCCCGGAGCGTGCGGTCGATGATCTCCTGCTGGGTCGCGCCGCGGGCCGGGTCGTCGCCGTAGTCCCGCACCGACATGGAGAGCAGCCGCTCACGGCTGTAGCCCATGCAGTCGACCTCGGCCTGGTTCACGTAGGTGATGTTGCCGTCGAGGTCGGTGACGGTGACGCGGTCCTGGATCTGGTCGAGGACGAGCGCCTGAAGGCGGAGCTGCTCCTCCGCTCGCCGCCGCTCGGAGATGTCGGTCTGGAGCACGACGCCCACGTCGCCGTGCTCCGGATGGTGGAACATCGAGACGGCCACCGAGCACCACAGGGGAGTGCCGTCGGCACGCGGGAGGGGGCGCTCGCCCGTCCACCATCCGTCGCGCTGGACGGCCGCGCGGATCGCCTCCGCCTCACACTCGCCCTCGCGTTCGTTGCCGGTGGTGAGCACGGAGGCCGGTCTGCCGACGAGCGAGCCGCGCGGGTAGCCGAGCATGCGCTCCAGTGCGCCGTTGGCGTAGACGATCATGAGGTCGCTGTGGCGGATGAGGCACACGCCCTCGCCGAGGTGCGCGAGGATCTGCTCATGGAGGCGCAGGTCGGTGTCCTGCCGCCTGCGCACGCTGATATCCCACGCGACGCCGGCCACGTAGGCGACGGATCCGTTGTCGCCCGTGAGGGCCGTTCCGTGGCTGGCGACCCAGAGCGCGTCGCCTCCCCGCGTCAGCAGTCGGAACTCGTGACGGAACGCGTGCTCCGGCCGTTCGACGGTCGCCCGGAAGGAGGCGATCAGCCCTTCGAGGTCCTCGGGATGCACCCGCTCCAGCCAGCCTGCCGGCGCGTGGCCGAGTTCCTCCGGCCGGCAGCCAAGCGCCTCGGCCAGGCCCGGTCCCACGTAGATCTCGCGCTCCGCGATCGACCACTCCCACGCCCACACGCGAGCTGCCTCGCTCGCGGCGTGTCGTCCGCGCTCGCGGTTGGCGAGTTCCGCTCGCAGGCGTTCGGTCTCGCGCAGTTGGGTTCGGATCGCGTCCTTGGCGTCGCCGGGGATGTCGTCCCTGGCCAGCAGTTCCGTGAGTGTCATCTGGCGCTCACTCACCCTCGTCATGGCCGACGCGTGCTGGTCGGCGCCTGGTCGCCGGGTTGTTGGTGCCGTGGGCCCGAGTGGGGTCGGGCGGAGTCGCGCCGCGGTTGGCCCCACCGGGCCGGCGCGCGCAACCGCGTGAGTGTTCCCCCTCGCCCCGCCGGGCCCTGCACCGAACGGCGCCGCGGGCGCGCCCGACCGCGGTCACGGCGGCGCAGGCATCGCGGGGCCGGCGTCGAAGTGGTCTCTCGGACAGGCCGACGCGGGCAGCGCTCCGCGCCGCACGCCCGTGTGGGAAGGTGGCGTATGAAGGGTCGTAAGCTCCCCCCGCTCGCGGTGTTCGGGTTCCTGGCGCCGAACCTCCTCGGCTTCCTCGCGTTCACGCTCCTGCCCGTGCTGCTGAGCTTCGTGATGGCCTTCACGAACTGGAGCCTCAAGCCGGCCATTCCCCTGCAGTTGGTGGGACTCCGCAACTTGAGCGACCTCCTCGGCGCGCAGCCGGTCGCCGACGGCAACCCCGGCCTGTGCTGGGCGTACTCGCTGGCGGCGGCGGGCCTGGTGCTCGGCCTCGTCGGGGCGCTCTGGGCCAACATGTCGCGGTGGCGCGGGACCCGGCTGGGCGGTGGCGTGCTGGTCGTGGCCGGCGTCGCGACCGTCTGGCTGACGCTCCGCATGGCGCGCGCCGGCGCCGCCGAGGGGGTGCTCCACCAGGGCACGCTCCTCGCGGGTCTGCTGGGAGCGCTCTGCGGGCTCGCGGTGCTCGCGCGCGAGGGCGACCTGCGCCCCGGCTGGGGGACGCTTCCCGCGCTCGCGGTGGCGCTCGCGGCCCTGGCGCTCTACCGGCTGCAGCCGGCGATGTGGGCGACCTACGAGCCCCGCGATCCCCGCTTCTGGCAGTACTTCTACAACACGGTCTACCTGATGATCGGCATCCCGTTCGGCATCGCCGGCTCGCTCGGCCTCGCACTGCTGGTCAACAACGAGATCACCGCCGGCCAGCGTCCCCTGGGGCTCCGGCCCGCCCAGGCGCTGCGCGCCTTCGGCGTCCTGCTCGCGCTGGGCGCCGGCGGCGTGCTCGCGGCACGTGCCTCGGGCGTCGTCTGGCCGATGATCGCGGCCCTCGGCGGCGTCGCCACGGCGTGGCTGGTGGCCCGCGTCGTCTCCGAGCACGGGTTGCCCCGTGCCGTCGGCGCGCTGTTCTGCCTCGCGGCCGGGCTCGCGACCCTGTTCCTCATCTGGGCCGCCAACCCGAACGCGGCGCTGCTCGGCGCGATCCTGTGGCTGATGATCGGGCTGGGCGTGCTCTTCGATGTCGTCGCGTATCGCACGGTCTACTACCTGCCGACCTTCACGGCGGGCGTTGCCCTGATGATCCTCTGGAAGGCCCTGTACAACCCGGAGACGGGGCCGATCAACGCGGCGCTCGGAGCGGTCTTCGAGGCCGCCCATCTGGGCGTCAAGCCGCCCGAGTGGCTCTCGAGCGTCGCGTGGGCCAAGCCCGCGCTGATCATCATGGGCGTGTGGACGGGCATCGGCGGCACCAACATGCTGCTCTACCTCGCGGGCCTCTCGAATGCCCCGAGCGAGCTGCTCGACGCCGCCGACGTCGATGGCGCGACGACCTGGCAGCGCTTCCGTCACGTGACCTGGCCGCAGCTCGCGCCGACGACGTTC
The DNA here is from genome assembly GCA_964598695.1 of uncultured Armatimonadia bacterium. GTDB lineage: Bacteria > Armatimonadota > Zipacnadia > UBA1398 > UBA1398 > CAZRDB01. The sequence goes on along the minus strand of CAZRDB010000039.1, from coordinate 17,265 downwards.
TTCATCTCGGTCATGTCGATCATCGGGGGCCTGCAGGGCGGCTTCGACCAGGCTCGGGTCATGACGGGCGGCGGCCCCGCCGGCAGCACGACCACGCTGAGCTTCTACATCTACAACAAGGCCTTCCAGGACCTCGACCTCGGCTACGCGGCGGCGATCTCGTGGGTGCTGTTCGCGATCATCTTCATCGCCACGGCGCTCAACTGGCGCTTCGGCCGGGAGCTGGAGGTGGAGGCATGACCCGCCGTCGCCTCGGCGCCGCGCTCCGCTTGCTGCTGCTGGCGGTGATCGGCTTCACGGTCTCGATCCCGTTCGTGTGGATGGTCGCGGCTTCGTTCAAGCCCCACCACGAGGTGGAGGAGGTCCACATCGTCCCCAAGGAGCCGACAACCCGAAACTACCCGATCGTCCTCCGCATGGAGGAGGATCCGGTAACTGGCAGGCTCCTCGATCTCAGCTTCGGTCGGTGGTACTACAACAGCGTCTCCACGGCGGTCTGCATCACGCTGCTCCAGGTGCTCACGAGCGCGATGGCCGCGTACGCGTTCTCGCGGATCCGCTGGCAGGGGCGCGACACGGTGTTCCTCTTGTACCTGGCGACGATGATGATCCCCGGTGTCGTGACGATGATCCCCAACTTCCAGGCGATGGTCGTGCTCCGATTCCTCAACACCTACCACGGCCTGATCATCCCCGCCGCGTTCAGCGCCTTCGGGACCTTCCTGCTCCGCCAGTTCATGCTCTCGATCCCCCCAGCGCTCGACGAGGCCGCCAAGATCGACGGCGCGAGCCACTGGCGGATCTTCTGGGAGGTCGTTGCCCCGCAGGCGCGCCCGGGGATCATCGCGCTCTCGATCATCACCTTCCTCGGGAGCTACCAGTCGTTCTTCTGGCCGCTGATCATGCTCAATCGCGACCAGTTCTACCCGATGTCGGTGGGCATGCTCGCGCTCGACTCGACCTACGGGCGGCAGACCGAGCTGATCATGGCCGCGACCGTGATGAACATCGTCCCCCTGGTCATCGTCTTCGTGGTCTTCCAGAAGTTCCTGGTCAAGGGGCTGCAACTCGGCGGAGTGAAGGGGTAGTCGCGGATGAAGCACGCGTTCCTCGGCCTCTCCATCCTGGCCTTTGCGCTGTACATCGCCGCCGTCCGCACGCTCGAGCGTCCGCGCGAGGACGGCTTGGTGCACATGACCTGGGCGACCGACGACAACCCGGCGCGCAAGCTCCAGACCGGGACCTTCGGCGCGATGTTCCCCGGACTCGAGGTCCGCGTCGACCCCGGTCTCGGCGCCGACCAGACCAAGCTGATCGTCCAGTGCGCGACCGGCACGGGGCCGGACATCGTCGACGTCTACAGCCAGGAGCAGATGGTCGCGCTCGTGAACGCCGGCGTGCTGATGGACCTCACGCCCTACGCCGAGCAGGGCGGCTTCGGCCCGAAGAACACCTATCCCTCGCTCCAGGCCGGCCTGCTGGTCGATGGCAAGCAGTACCGGTACCCGTGCAACGTCTGGGCCAACTGCCTGATCTACAACACGGCCATCTTCGACGACCACGGGGTGCCGTACCCGCAGTCGGGTTGGACCTGGATGGACTTCGTCGAGACGGCACGGCAGCTCAAGGAGAGGCCGTCGAAGTCGGGCGAGCAGCACATCACCTTCGCGAACCTGGGCGGCGCCGGGCTCAACGGCGAGCTGCTCGTGGGCCGCGGCGGGCGGGCCTACAGCCCCGACGGTCTCCGGAGCGCGCTCGACAGCCGTGAGGCGCTCGACGCGGCGTGGCTCTACCACGATCTCATGCTCAAGCACGAGGCGATCCCGACCGCGCGGGCACTGGCGAACATGCCGGCGCAAGGAGGGTGGGGGAGCGGGGCGCTGACGCTGTTCTCCCAGGGCAAGGCCGCGATGATGATCATCGGACGGTGGTACCTGATCAACGTCCCACGCTCGCCCGCGGTCCAGGGCAAGCTCGGCGCCGTCCGGATGCCGCGGTATGACGAGGGCAGTCCGATGACGGGCCTCGCCGACACCCGCGCCGCGGGGATCAACGCCCAGAGCCCCAACCGGATGAGCGCGCTCGCGTTCCTCGCCTACCTCGCGAGCCCGGAGTACGGGCGGCTGATCGTCCACGACGGGGACTCGCTCCCCCCGAACCCCGACCTCGCGCGCAGCGGGCAAGACATGGCCAACGAGATCGAGCCCGACCCGGCCTTCCACCAGCCGTTCGCCGACGCGATCCAGGACGCCCGTCCGTGGGACGTCAGTCCCTTCATCGATCCGCTCGAGATGCAGCGGTGGATGTGGGAGACGATGGACAAGATCGAGAACCAGCTCGTGACCCCGGACGAGGGGCTCGAGGCTCTGGCCGCCGAGGTCAACCAGCGGATCCGCCGCAACCTCGCTCGCGAGCCGCACCTGCAGCGCAAGTTCGAAGAGGTCACGGGCGAGCCGTACACGCCCGATTGGTGGCGCAAGTACCAGGCCGGAGCGGCAGAGGCCGCCCCGGAGACGCGGCAGTAGGGCGGGAGGCGGCCGAGCACTCCGTCAGCGCACGCGCGCCCTGGTTGCGCGGAGGAAGGCGGCACGCACGCCCTCCGCGCAGTGCGGGGCGATCCGCATCGGGGGGGGCGACCACGAGAGCGGCGCCCCCGCGTGGATGCGGAACAGCGCCGACGGCCGGCGGAGCGCCAGGAAGGCCGCGGGCTCGCGGTCGAACCCCTCGCGCGGGAGCAGCACCGGCAGGAGGCAGCGCGCGGCGAGATCCGCCGGAGAGAGCGACGCGCTCCCGAGGCGGAGCTCGTCGACCGTGACGAGCGAGCAGCCGATGACGACATCCCGTTCGCCGCTCCCCGGGGGGACATCGACGAGGACGAGGTGCTCCTCGCGGCAGGGGGTGCGCATCTCCCGGCCGGCCGTCTCGGGGTCGGACGGCAGCAGGGCGAACAGGAGGAGCGTACCGAGCGTGGGGAGCGCGGGATCGCCCGGCACGGGCTCCCACGCCTCCGCCGGCACCAGCGCCACGGGCTCGGCCGGGGAGGGCCGGAAGACCGTCGGCGGGACGGCCACGTCACGGGTGTCCATGTCCATCATGTAGCTCCGCCGCCCACGGGCTGGGGGGAAGGGGAAGGCGGCCTGCTCGGTCATCGTCAGCCTCCATCCGTCGCTCGGGCGGGCGAGCCTTCGGCCACGCGGGGCCGCGCTCCTCCCTCGGGCGGAGCGGAAGCCCGTACAGCACGAGGCGGATCCCGGGGGACCCGCCTCGATGGGTCACTTGCTCCATTCCGCTCCGGAACTCGACGAAGGAACTCCGCGCGGTACTGCGGGCATACTCGATGGCGACCGCCCCTTGCGGAACCGGGCGCCGGGCCTACCGAGTGAACCCGGTGGCTCCTCGGGCTGTGGCAAAGCCTGCAGCCACGGAGCCGCCGAGACTACACGCGCACGACCTTGGTGGCCTGCGGGCCCTTGGGACCCTGCTCGACCTCGAACTCGACCTCGTCGCCCTCATCGAGGGTACGGAAGCCGCCGCCCTGGATGGCGGAGTAGTGCACGAAGACGTCCTTGCTGCCGTTCTCGGGCTGGATGAAGCCAAAACCCTTGTCTGCGTTGAACCACTTAACTGTACCGCGCAATGCTTGAACACTCCTAGCTTCTGTTGACTGGTCGGTCAAGCCGACCGCGGACGATATCGCAACTACACGCTGGTACTCAACAGGCGGACGGTGAATCCGATGCCCGCGGTCCTGCCACCGCCACTAGCGAGTGTCCATCACATAGCACGAACTACCGCCGATTGCGCGCACCTCTTGTGCATCGCACCTTGAGAGTGCCTTTTTGCGCCAGTTTTCGCAAGCGGAACCTTCGCGCCCGTCGGCGCTCAAGTACTGCGCGCATAGCGGTCCGGGTCCATCGCGAACCGCAGGGGCTCGCCCCGGGCGTAGCGCTCCAGGTTCGCGAGCGCCACCTCGTGCAGCGCGAGCAGCTCGGAAGCCGGCGCGTAGTCGTCGGGCCAGCCCCACTCGACCTGGTGCGAGGTGAGAATCAGATTCTCCCACCGCCGGGCCGGATGGTCGCGCGGGAGACCGTCGTTGCCGGCCAGCACGTCGAGCCCCGCCCGCAGCCGCCCGCTCTCGAGTTCCCGGAACAGCGCCTCCTGGTCGACGATGTCGCCGCGCGCCGTGTTGACGACCACGCCGTGGTCGGGGAGCAACGCCAGCAGCTCCGCGGTCACCGTGTGGCGAGTCTCCTCGGTGAGCGCCGCGTGGATCACCACCGCCTGCGCGCCACCGAACAGCTCGGCGAGACTCCCCACCCGGGAGCAGCCCGGGGGGGGCTCGTCGAGGTAGGGGTCGAAGACGGTGACGACCGCCCCGAACGGCCGGAGCATCCGTGCGAACGTGCCGCCGACCGCGCCGCACCCGTACAGCCCGACGCGCAGTCCGCGGAGGCTCCCGCCGTTGCGGTGGAGGTCGATGCCCCAGCCGCCGTCGCGCTTGGTCGCCACGTGGTGGTGGAGGTCCTTGAGCGTCGCGAGCAGCAGGGCCAGCGCACCCTCGGCGACCTGGAAGGCCGGCGCGTCACCCCAGTTGGTCACCGGGATCCCGGCCTCGACGATCTCGGGTGGGATCTGGCCGCGCATCGTCCCGGTGAGGTGGCAGATGTAGCGGACGGCGCCCGGATCGCGCGCGAGCGCCGCCGGCACCGCGACCGAGCCCCAGCCCGTGAGCAGCACCTCGGCGGCGCGCATCCGCTCGAGAAGGGCCTCCTCCTCGAGCTGGCCGCCGTTCTCCGTGATCCGTAGCTCCCCCAAGGCGGTGAGCCGCTCGATGAAGCAGTCGGGCCACAGCTTGGTGCTGGGCTCGCCGTGCGCGATGTGCAGCAGGTTCATGGTCGATCCCCTCGTTGCGTCGTCGCCCTCTACGGCTGCCCGATCTCGTAGCTGTGGACGATCTCCCACGACGCACCGGCCGCGAGCTTCGTCGTCGGGCACCACAGCTCGATGTTGGCCCGACGGTCGCCCCGCGACCAGTTCACGTAGCACTCCTCGACCTTGTCGCTCTCGAAGCGGTTCGTGATCCGCACATCGCGCGAGCGGTCGATCAGCGACCACTGGCCCGCCGGCCGATCGGCCCCGCGCAGGTACCGCTCGCCCCCGTCCGCGCCCATCTCCGTCAGCGCGATCTCCGTGCCGCCCCCGAGGTCGAGCCGGACCTCCGCCGGGTCGCCGATCCGGAACGCCGGGTGGACCCGCAGGCCGGGCGCCCGCGTCTCCGGGCCCGGGTTCGTCAGCTTCGTTCGGACCGTCAGCCGAGCGGCCTCGGCCTCGAGCGCGTAGGTGCGCTCGATCCGGATCCCGTTCGGCAGGTCGGCTCCAAGCGTCACGCTCCGGTCGTCCCGCGCGAGCACCTGGTAGGGCTCGCGGTAGCCGGGCGACTGGTAGCCACGCTCGGTGTACTCCTCGTAGCCGCCGCTGCCGACCGCGATGCCGCCCTCCGCCTCGGCGACGACGACGATCTCCAGGCCGTCCGAGGCGCGTCGAAGGCTGAGGAGTCGTCCGCCCAGGTCGGGGACGATCACGGCCTCGAGACCGCCTCCCTCGAGCCGGACGACCGGGTGGCCCGACGCGCCCTGGCGCATCTGGGCGATCCACGCCTCGAAGTTCGCCCCGAGGCCGCCCTCGGAGACCTGCGTCACGCCCTCGGCGCGCGCGATCCGCTCGAAGCGCGCGACTGCCTCGGCCGCATCGCCGCTCGTGCCCGGCAGGAGCGAGTCGGCGCCGAGGTGGTAGACCGGCTGGAGGTTACGGACGATCTCGGTGTAGAGGATCGGCAGGCGCGCCACCTCGACCCGGTGCAGTCGGACGGGGTCGTCCTGCACCGCCGCCTCGGCCTGGTCGAAGAGGGTCTTGTAGTGGGCGATCGCCTCCGGGGTCTGGAAGGGCCCGTGGGGCCCGACGTAGATCGGCATGTGGAACTCGGGGTCGGAGACGGCCTTGTCGTGGATGTCGTCGAGGTAGGCGCGGATCGGCCCGGCCGCCGGCCCGTAGTAGGCGGCGAGGAACTCGTCGGTCGCACGCTCGAGATCGCGGTCGGGATCCCAGAGGGCCTTCGCCATCAGGTAGGTCCGCAGCTCGGCCAGCTCGCCGCCGCGCGAGAAGTAGTTGGCCTCCTCGTAGATCCCCGTCACGCCGTTGTCGATGAAGAAGCGGATGTTCGGCTGCAGCACGCGCAGGTTGGGGAAGGGCTGCACGCTGTGGGCGTAGTTGATCACGTAGTCCCAGATGTGCAGGCGGTTGCAGATCGCGTGCCAGCCCCGGATGTCATCGACGAAGGTCGCGTTGTACGGCGAGTCCGCGAGCGGACGGTTGAACTCGCACTCGATGGAGCACAGGCGGACGGCGACGTTGGGCCGGGGCTTGGTGATCCTGGGCGGCTTGCGGGTGTACTGGTACGCGAGCGTGTCGACGATGATGTGCGGGTAGTCCTCCGCGATGTCCTCGGCGATCGCGTTCACGAACCGCAGGAGCAGGCCGCTCTGGCCGCCCTCCTCGTCGGCGACCTTCGTGCACTCGGGGCACTGGCAGTAGGCGATGTTGTCGTTCTGCGAGACCGAGACGATCGTCGCCCGCGGGTTCTCGCGGAGCCACTGGCGCACGCTCTCGGTCGCGATCCGCAGCACGTCGGGATTCGTCAAGCAAAGCTGCTGGTAGCCGTTGCGTCGCTCTCCGCCGATCTCGGAGTAGTACTCCGGGTGCGCCGCGAAGTACCGCTCCGGGGGCACGAGCGCGTTGAACGTGTGGACGAAGCCCACGTAGCTGATCTTGCCGCCCCACTCCTCGGGGATCTCCTGCGCGTTGCCGTTCAGCTTGTTGCGGACGGCGAACTCGGCCGGTCGGGAGTTCGGGTAGTCGGTCGAGCGGTACTCGAGCGCAGGGACCTTCTCGATGTCCAGCGGCGGGACGCGGATCTCGCCCTCCGTCGGCCAGGTCGCGCAGTCGGCGGTGAACCAGCGGCAGCCCAGCGTGTCCTCGAGGAAGGTGTAGACGGCGTAGAGCACGCCCCGCTTGCCGCCGGTGAGCACGAGCTGGGGGCCGACGTTGCGGATCCGGATGCCCTCGTCGCCCAGCCTCGCGTAGTCCACGGTGAGGCCCAGCTCGCGCCCGATCGCCGCGCACCTGCCGACGTAGAGGCCCAGCCGGCCGCCGAGGCGGTTCTCCGGGACAACCTCGAGCGACTCGCCCGTGATCCGCTCGAGATGGGCGGCGAGGTCGTTCGCGGCGAGCTTCTCCTGCGGCGTGGGCTCGGCCGGCAGCGCGATCGCGTGGGTCGCCGCCGTCACGGTCCGCCCGCGCAGGTTGACCATCGCGCGTCCGAGGTGGGCGCGCGCCTCCGAGATCCCCTCAGCCATCGTGGCGACCTCCGTCTCGAACCGCTCGACCACGGCGAGCGCTTCCGGCTTGCCCGCGGCCGCTCGGCGCAACTGGGCGCCCAACTCGGCGAGGTGCTCCACGCGTGCCGCCCGCGCCCCGAGGGGCTCCGGGCCGGCCGCGGCCCCGGCCGTGCGGGCGGTCTCGCGGAGCAGGATCTCGAGATCGGCCGGCGCGTCGAGGCTCGCGAGCGCCCGCCCGCGCAGCGCCGGCAGCAGCGCCTCCGACGGGAGGCGCGCGGCGACCTCCGCGATGCGCTTGGCGCCGTCGTTGTACGACGGAGCGCCGTAGGCGATCATCGCCGCGAGCATGCGCGCCCCGAGAGCCGGGTCGCCGGTCGCCTTGGCGATGACGCAGGCGACATCGGCCATCGCGGGGTGGTCGCCGTCGGGCGTCAGCAGCGCCTCGGCCTTCGCGAACTCCCCGTGCTCGACGTACCAGCGGGCGAGCAGCCGCGTCTCGTCGGGCGTCCGGTGGGCCGCCGCCTCGATGGCCGCGATCGTCTCCTCGGGGGTCGCGATCCGCTCGACGATGAGATCATCGACCCATGCCTTGCTGTGGGCCGAATCGGTGAACGCCAGCGGGTGCAGCTCGATGCGGCTCGTGGGCGAGCGGAACGTGACGCTCACCTCGCGCCACTCGTCAACCGAGGGGATCGGCGCCGTCGTGCTGAAGGCCCAGACGTAGGAGTCCCAGTGGTAGACGTACAGCGCCTGGAGCGATCCCTGGGGCCCGCCGCCCTTCACCCACGCCGTCGCGCGGTAGGTGGCGTAGGGCTCAACCGCCAGCCCGCCGCCGAGCGCGGCCCAGTGGATCGGGTCGCCGACCTCGAGACAGCCGGCCCTCTCGCCCGAGCGGGCCATGCCGGCGACGCCGGTCGTCTCGAACCCGGGGTCGGGGTAGATGTTGGGCGCGGCCACCGCGGCCAGCGCGACGGGCCAGAAGAGAAGAGCGGGAACGAGCGCCGTACGGGACACCATGTGCTGCCACCTCCGCGAGCTGTGTTCGCGGAGGTGGTTCGTCCTCGGCGCGCAGCGGCCTGCCAGGGAGGCGGTCCGCGACGGGACGGGCAGGGGAGACGGGCCGCCCTACTCCTCCTCCAGCGGGACCTCCTCCGGCAGATCCTGCACCAGCCGCGCCTCGAGCGCGGCGCTCGCGACCTCGGCCGCGAGCGTGGCCTCGCGCGCGTCGCCAAGCACGAGATCGGGGACGGCGGCCAGAGCCCGGCGCTCGCCGGCGGTCGCGGGGATCACGACCGGGAACTGCCCGGGGTGGTAGACCAGCCGCTCGCCCGCGCGGAGGGTGACGGGGATGGTCACGCGGGCGCCGCCGAGTGTGAGGCTCGGGTTCACGATCTCGGCCTCGTCCAGCTCACGCAGCGCACTGATCCCGTCCACCAAGCAGCTGACGGTCTTGCCGGCCGGGAGGCCGTTGTAGTAGAGGAGGACCGAGGCGATCCGGCTGTAGTCGACCTCCTCGGGCTGCGGGCGGTCGGGCCGCAGGACCTGGAAGTAGCGCCACTCGGTGAAGTCGTTCGTGATGTAGTAGTCGGTGGCGTGCTGTGGGTCGCGGATCTGCAGCTTGAAGGCCCCGCCCTGGCCATCGCCCTTGAGCCAGAAGCCGATGCCCTTGTGCCATGCCAGGTCGAGCGTTGCGCCGAAGCTCCTCCCGAGGCACGACCAGCCGCCGTCGTCGGTCCGCGTGCTCGTGGCCGTGAGCTGCCCGCAGCGGCCTCCCTCGGGGCCGCCCTCCGCCGTCGTCAGGCTCTGCGTGACCCCCTCGCTCGTGCTGCCCGAGTAGCCGGCAACATCGTCGAAGTCCTCGAGCAGCAGCGATCCCTCGCGGTAGGCGGCCGCCGGTCGCTCGAGCGCCCCGCAGCGCAGCTCGAGCCCGAGCCGGGCGCCCGCGCCCGCCGGAGTCATGGGGAGGGCGGCGCCCGCCGGTCCAAGCTCCCGCAGCGGCGTCCACTCGCCGAACACCGTCCGGCGGAGACGGAGCGGCTCCCGGAGGAGGCGGTACTCCCGCTTCGGCTCGCGGAGCAGCGCGAGCGTGGTCGCGGGCAGCCTCCCCGCGCGCCGGAGCCGCTCGTAGGTCCCGACGAGATCAAAGATCGCGCCGATCTCCGGGTGGCTGCGGAGCTGGGTCGGGTTGGTCTGGACCGAGATCGAGGAGTTGTAGCCCAGGCACTTCTGGAGGATGTAGTCGAACTGGTCGGCCGTGACCTGCGGGTCGTAGACGTAGTACCAGCCGATGTCGGAGGGCATCAGGTTGGCCCGGTACGAGGCCAGCCAGGGAAGGCGCTCGTCGAGGTAGCCCTTCACGTCGCCATGGCCGTCGGCCGAGGCCATCCGGCTGATCAGGTGCCACGAGTAGTGGCTGTAGCTGGAGCCCTGGAGGAACGTGTCCTTGTTCGTCAGGCCCCGGTAGTAGAGGTTCTGGAGCTTGGCGTTGTAGTACCAGTGATCGCCCTGGAGCAGCTCGGAGCCGTCGAAGTAGAGCATGTCGGCGCCGATCGCGTTCGCGACGCGACAGACGTTGCCGGTGACCTCCTCGGCGAGGCTGCTGTCGAGGTCGTAGAGGAAGTAGCCGTAGCTGCGCTGGAGGTGCTCCGCCGCCTCGCCCGCCTCGTGGGCGGCGGCCGTTGTCCCGAGCGCCCCGCGGGTGCAGCCCGCCAGGCCGAACGGAGGCTCCGTCCGTGGCGTCGCGTAGCGGATGATCTCATCGTCCACCCGGACGTAGAGGCCCTTGCCCATGTAGCCGCCGTCCTCGGTGGGGAAGCCGGCCGGGGCCTCCACGGTGGGCAGGAAGTCGCTCCGGTCGTCGACCGGCCCCGCGAGCGTCGCGCGGGCGTCGACCACCAGGCGCCGGTCGGGCGCCGGCGTGACGTAGGGGTCGTTGAGGTACACGGCGGCCCCGAGGAAGTGGAGCCCGACGCGCAGGCCGGCCGCATGGAGCTTGTCGGCCACTCGCTGGAGCGACGGGAGACCGTCCGGCATGGAGTCGGTGTTGATCTCGTGGTGGCCGTGGCTGCGGCTCCAGGTCTCGCCGATGAGCACGGTGTCGAACCCGCCCCGGTGGGCCCAGGCGATCACCTCGTCGACGTCGCTCTCGTGGAGCGCGGTGATGAACAGGTAGCTGTGGTGGGCGGCGTCCGAGGCTTTTCCCCACTGACCGCCGGGGCGCGGCGAGGGCAGGTCGGCCGCGTCCTCGAAGCGCGCGATGGTCTCCTCGAACTCCGCGCGTGGCGCGGCGACGATCCCGAAGCCGGCCGGGGTGAGGCCGTGGCTGTCGTAGCTCTCCGCGCGCAGTTCGGCTTGGGCGGTGCCCAGGGCGAGCGGGTAGCCCCGTACGTTCACCTGGGTGGACATCACGGCCACCGCCCAGCGGTCGTCGTAGAAGGCGTTCATCGGGTCGCCCAGGACCGAGAGCCCCTCGAGGCGGAGCGCGCAGTGGCGGAGGGCGGTGACGCCTGCCTGCGCGAGCCCGGTGGCCTCCGTGAGCGCGAAGAGAAGGTAGCCGGGTCCCTCGGTGACCGTATAGCGCAGCAGCGCCCCACCGGGGAAGCGCACGGCGAGCTGGTCGCCGTCCCGCCCGAGGCTCTCGGGCGCGATCTCTCCCGCGGCGGCGGTGATCACGCAGAATGGCTCCCCGGGCAGCGCCCACTCGCGGCCCGTGCGGTCGCGGAACGACGCGAGACATCCCCTCGCGTCCAGCTCGAGCGTTGCCGTGCCGCAGTCGAGGCTGGCGCCGGGAGCGGCGCAGGTGAGCATGCAGACCGCCGTGAGCATCAGGGACATGGCGCACCTCCGCCACGGCTGTTCGCGCAAAGCGCCCGATCGGCCTGGGTGTGCTTTCCTGCGTGCCGCCGGTATCCGCGCCGCTCGCGGACGTGGGCCGACGCGGCCGTCGCCGCCGTGGGCGGAACCGCCGTGCCGGTTGCGGTGGAGGAGCGGCGACGATAGTGGTAGCATGGGATGCGGTCGCCGTGCCGCCCGTCGCGGCCGACGCGCCACCCGGTTCCACCCACCGACGCGCGACAACAAGGAGCGAGATCACACATGCCTCCCGGACAGGATGTCCTCCCCAACTTCCAGCGGGGCTCGCTGCGCTTTGGCGAGATCCCCTGCTTCGCCTACGACAGCACCGCCGCGCGAGACATCGCCAGCGGCCGCCTCACCCGTGAGTTCGCGCTCGAGCTGTACAAGCGGATGCTCACCGTCCGCGCCTTCGAAGAGATGATCGTCGCGATCAAGAACGGGAAGTACGAGGCCCTGCCCGGCTTCAAGTTCATCGGCGCGACCCACCTCTCGATCGGCCAGGAGGCCGTCGCGGCCGGCGCGATCTGCGCGCTCCGCCACGACGACATGATCACCTCGACCCACCGCGGCCACGGCCACTCGATCGCGAAGGGCTGCTACGCGCTCGCCCACCGCGACGCGGCCTTCCTCGAGGCCTTCTGCGACCTCCCGGAGGTCGAGGCCGACACCCTCGAGCAGCGCGCCTTCCGCACCCACCTGGTCAAGACCATCGCCGAGCTGTTCGGCAAGGAGTGCGGCTACTGCCACGGCCGCGGCGGCGGGATGCACATCGCCGACTTCCACACCGGCCATCTCGGCGCCAACGCGATCGTCGGCGGCAGTTCGGCCATCGCCGCCGGCGCGGCGCTCGCGGCGATGAAGCTCGGCGACGGCAAGCTCTGCCTGTGCCTGGTGGGCGATGGCGCGACCAACAACGGGATCTTCCACGAGGCCTGCAACTTCGCCGTCCAGGACCAGTTCGGCCAGGGCCTGCCCGTGATCTTCGCGATCGAGAACAACCAGTACGGGATGTCCGGCCAGCAGCTCGGCGAGGTCACCGGCATCGACCGCCTCGCCCGCCGCGGCGCCGGCTACAACGAGGCGATGATGCACGCCGAGGTCGTCAACGGCATGGATGTCCTCGCCTGCTGGGATGCCGCGACCCGCGCGGCCGAGCGCTGCCGCACGGGCGAGGGCCCGGCGCTGCTCGAGTTCATCACCTACCGCTACAAGGGCCACAGCCTCTCGGATGCCTTCAAGTACCGCACCCGCGAGGAGGAGGCTGCCTGGTACGCCTGCGACCCGATCGACCTCTACGAGAAGCAGCTCATCGAGGCCGGCCTGCTCACGACCGAGAGCGCGGCCGAGAGCCGCGAGTGGGCGCGCGTCGAGATCGAGAATGCCGCCGTCATCGCCGGCGCGGCCGAGGACCCGAAGGTCTCCGAGATCAGCCGCGGGCTTCTGGCCGAGACGACCTCGGACGTGGTCCCCGCCGAGCTGGCGACCGACCCGGCGAGCCTGCCGGGCGGGCCGTACAAGAAGCAGCGTCGCGACGGCCAGGGCCGGATCCTCTACCGCCACGCCGTCGTCGAGGCGATGTGCGAGGAGATGATGCGCGACAAGCGGGTCATCTTCTACGGCGAGGACGTGGCGGAGTACGGTGGCGCCTTCCAGGCGACGATGGGCCTGTTCGAGCTGTTCGGCCGCGAGCGGGTCTTCAATGCCCCGATCTCCGAGGCCGCGATCATCGGCACCGGCGCCGGCGCCGCGATGGCCGGGCTGCGGCCCGTGGTCGAGATCATGTACATCGACTTCATCCTGATGACGATGGACCAGCTCGGCAACCAGGCCGCGAAGGCGCGGTACATGTTCGGCGGCAAGGCGATCGTCCCGATGGTCGTACGGACGACGATCGGCGGCGGCAAGGGCTATGCGGGCCAGCACAGCCAGTCGCTCGAGGCGATCTGCACGCAGATCCCGGGCCTCAAGGTCATCGCGCCCTCGACCCCGTACGACGTGAAGGGCTTGCTCAAGACGGCGATCCGCGATGACAACGCGGTCGTCTTCATCGAGCACCAGAACATCTACGGCGAGAAGTCGGTCGTCCCGGAGGAGGAGTACACGATCCCCTTCGGCCAGGGCGCGGTCCGGCGCGAGGGCTCCGATGTGACGATCGTCGCCTACAGCTACATGGCCACCCGCGCGATCGAGGCCGGCAAGCTGCTCGAGGAGCGGGGGATCTCGGCCGAGATCATCGATCCCCGCTCGCTGATCCCGTTCGACTACGACCTCGTGGCGAACTCGGTGAAGAAGACGGGCCGGCTGCTCGCGGTCTCGCAGGCGCCGGAGACGGGCTGCTTCGCCGAGCACATCGTGACGAAGACCCAGGAGCGCGCGTTCTCGTCGATGAAGTGCGCGGCGCGCATCGTCGCGGCGTACGACATCCCGCCTCCGATGTCCGCGGTCCTCGAGACCGAGAACCTGCCGACGCCGGAGAAGATCGCCGCCGTCGCGGCGGAGATGGTGAAGGGGTAGGGGAGCCCGCCCCAACCGAGTGCAACCAGGAGAGCCGTGGCCGGTGGTCACGGCTCTCTTGCGGTTCCGGGGCGCTGCCGGCGCCCTGAACGGAGCGGCTCCAGGCCCCGTCCGATCCCGTAGCGCGGGCCTCAGCTCGCGGGGCAGGTGCTCCGTCCCCCCTACTCGGTCCATCCGCGGGAGCCAGTAGTGCTTGGCTCTGCTGCTCGCCTCCCGACGAAGGACCCTCCCGGCGTATGGCGAAGCCTCCGGCTCGGGACGGTGAAGAGAGGCGCGCGCGATGCAGACGACTGACCTGACGCTCGAAGAGGCCCTGCCGGAGCTGCTGCCGCTCCTCGGTGGGCCCGGAATCCTCCTGAACGCCTCGGATGAGTCGGGCCGCGCCAACGCCATGACCATCGGCTGGGCGACGTTCGGGATCATGTGGGGCAAGCGCGTCGCGATGGTCATGGTGCGCCCCTCGCGCTTCACCTTCGGCCTCATGGAGTCGGTCCCCGACTTCACCGTCAACGCCCTCCCCGCCGACTACGCCGCCGCGCTCACCTTCTGCGGCACGAAGTCCGGCCGCGACCACGACAAGCTCGCGGAGGCGGGGCTCATCGCCGCCCCGGCCCGCGTGGTCAAGACCCCGGTCCTCGCGCAGGCGCGCATCTGCCTCGAGTGCGCCACCCTGTACCGCCACGACCTCCCCGAGGCCGAGCTGCCGGAGGCGGTGCGCAGTTCGTGTTACCCGAGCGGGGACTTCCATCGTCTGTACTTCGGCGAGATCGTCGCGAGCTACCGACCGAACCCCTGACAGGGTGGGCCATGGGGGCCGATGCGCACGGCAGGGAGGGACACGCAATGGCGCGCTCGCTCGTTGTACTCCTCGCCGGGGTTCTCCTGACCCCGGCATGGGCCTGGGCCCAGACGATGGTCGTGCACCCGGACGGAACCATCTCGACAGATTCCCCGCTGACCCTCAGATCCCAGAGCTGGACCATCTGCACCCCCGACGGACTTCCCCCTCTCACGGCGCGGTGGCGGGTGGAGAGGCACGTAGCCCCTGTCCCGCCGCGTATCGAGCTGCGTACGCCGCTCGACGCGCGCCAGATGTGGGGCGCTGTCGACCCTCCGTACTCGCTCCGTGGGTGGGTCGACGAGGGGCCGGCGGGGTCGCGGGAGCCCCTCGTGCTGCTCCGCTCGCCGCTCCCGGGGGGGCTGGGCGGGCCGCTCGGCTATGTGGGCGAACTCGGCCCGGCCGGCTCGCCCCACCGGATCGGCGTCTACTGCCCGGGCGGCGCGGCGGGGAGCTGGCTCTACGGCGACCGGTGCATGGAGCGCTCGCGCGTCGTCACCGGGAGCGGCGGCAGCTTCCGGGTCGTCCCCCTCGCCCGGTGACCGCGCGGAGGAGCCGGGCCGGCGGCCGCGAACCCTCACCGAGCCCTGTGCGCAACGACGCGGATGGCGGGGAGTCCCTCGGGCGGGACCGGTTGCCCGACTGACCACGGCTCTGACACGAAAGGGCGGTTCCCTGTGAGACTTCTGCTCGCGACGCTCGCCGGCTTACTCCTGCTCCCGGCGCTCTCCCTGGCCGCGCCCGAGGACACGGGCCTCGTGCCCGACACGTTCTCCGGCTACTACATGCCCAACCGCTGCACGCTCTCGCCGACCCCGGCGGAGCAACTCGGGGCCGAGCCCCAGTACGCGGGCGCCCCCCTGTACGGCGCGATCCGTCTGGGCAACGCCGCCGACAGCCTCATCACCGTCGTCATCGACGAGGTGAAGGAGGGCGACAAGGTCACGGCAAGCCGGATCTACGTCGACGCCAACAACGACAACGACCTCACGAATGACGGCGACGGCGCGTGGGCGCGCGAGTCGGCCCAGAACCGGAGCACCCAGGCGGAGCTGGCCCTGCGCTACCGCGGCGAGACGGCCGCGCGGCCAACCCCCTACACGGTCACGCTCTACCGCTTCACGGAGCGCCTCCAGGATGTCGTCTTCTACTACCGTAACGTCGCGATCGCGAGCGACATCAAGCTGGGCGGCCACACCGTGCGCGTCGTCCTGCTCGACGACAACACCGACGGCCTGTTCCGCGACATCGCCGAGAAGCCGGCCGAGGGTACCCCGCCCACCGGCGCCTTCTTCGTCGATCGCAACCTGGACGGCCGGATCGACGGCGGCAGCGACTCGGCCGAGTTCTACCGCGGCTGGGAGCCGTTCGAGTTCCAGGGCACGAACTACAAGCTCGTGCGGGTCGCGAACGACGGCGCCCGGATGCTCTTCGAACCGACCGACGAGCCCTGCACGCCCAAGGCCTACATCGGCAAGGGGCTCCCCGCGATCGACTTCGAGGCGACCGACACCGAGGGCAAGACCTTCAAGCTCTCCGACTACAAGGGCAAGGTCGTTCTGCTCGACTTCTGGGCCTCGTGGTGCGGCCCGTGCAAGGGCGAGATGCCGAACGTCATCGCGAGCTACAAGAAGTACCACGAGAAGGGCTTCGAGATCGTCGGGATCAGCCTCGACCAGACCAAAGCGGCGATGGACGCGTACCTTGCCGAGAACCCGGAGATCACCTGGCGCATGACCTGCACGGAGAAGTTCTGGCAGGAGCCGATCGCCCAGCTCTACCGCGTCTCGGGCATTCCGGCGGCGTTCCTGATCGACCGCGACGGCGTCATCTACGGCGAGGTCCGCGGCGAGTCGCTCACCAAGGGGCTCGCGGATCTGCTCGACGAGGCCGCGGCGCCGGAGGCGACGACGACCGAGGCGCCGGCGGACGGCAACTGGGTCGGGAAGGACGCGCCGGAGCTGGCCGGGACCGACATCGACGGCAACGCCTTCAAGCTCTCCGACCTGCGCGGCAAGGTCGTCCTCATCGACTTCTGGGCGACCTGGTGCGGCCCGTGTCGGGCCGAGATCCCCAAGGTCGTCGAGGCCTACGAGAAGTACGCGGGCAAGGGTCTCGTCGTGGTCGGCGTCAGCTTCGACCGCGACGGGGGCGGCAAGACGGCGCTCGACACCGTGCGTGCCTTCATCCGGGAGAACAAGATGCCGTGGGCGCAGATCCTCCAGCCCGAGCTGGGCGACGCCTACGGTGTGGAGGGCATTCCCACGCAGGTCATCGTGGGCCCCGACGGCAAGATCGCGGCGTACGCGGTCGGCTCGGGCGCGCTCGACCACGAGGCCGTTCTCAGCAAGCTCCTGCAGTAGCGGCTGTTCGAGCCGAGAGTTCACGGCGGGGCCGCGCATGTGCCGTGCGCGGCCCCGCGCACAGGTGGGGCCGTCGGGCGCGGAGCCGGGCGGCCGTCGATCGGGGAGGCGTAGGCCATGAGACCCGCAGTGGAAGCCGGCGCTCTGACAGCGCTCCTGATCCTCGCGAGCGCGGTCGCGGCCGCGCCCGATCCGGGGCGAATCCGGCCCTACGAGGCTAACCCCCGCTACTGGCTTAAAATGGGCAACCCGGGGAGGTTTCTGGGGGGCCCCGTGCACAACACCCTATCCCACCCCCCCC
>CAZRDB010000038.1:967-33611 GCA_964598695.1 uncultured Armatimonadia bacterium | reverse complement strand
AGGAGGTTCCGCAGGTGCACGAGGAGCGACTCCAGCACCTGACCGTAGCTCTTGCCCTCCTGCGTCAGCCGCTCGACGAAGGCGAAGACCTCGACGGCCGCTTGCCGCGCGAGGATGTCGCCCAGCTCGAAGAGCAGCTCGAAGCTGGGGGCGCCGGCGATCTCGTTGACGGCGTCGGCGGTCACCTTGCCGCCGGAGTAGGCGGCGACCTGGTCGAGCGCGGTGATCGCGTCACGCACGCAGCCGTCGGCGAGACGGGCGATCGCCAGCAGGGCGGGGGGCGCGGCGTCGATCGCCTCCTTCTCCGAGATCCTGCCGAGGAGGCCGGCCATGTCGCGCAGGCTCACGCGGCGGAAGTCGAAGCGCTGGCAGCGCGAGAGGATCGTGATGGGGACCTTCTGGGGGTCGGTGGTCGCGAGGATGAAGAAGGCGTGCTCGGGCGGCTCCTCGAGGGTCTTGAGCAGGGCGTTGAAGGCCTCGCGGGTCATCTGGTGGACCTCGTCGATGATGAAGACCTTGCAGCGCGTCCAGGTCGGCGGGAAGCCGATGATCTCCTTCAGGTTGCGGACCTCGTCGATGCCGCGGTTGCTGGCGGCGTCCAACTCGACCACATCGAGCAGCGAGCCGTCGCGGATCCCCGTGCAGGCGTCGCAGACGCCGCAGGGGTCGGGGGTCGGGCCCGGGGCGTTGGCGCAGCACAGGGCTTTGGCGAGGATCCGGGCCGTGGTGGTCTTGCCGGTGCCGCGCGGTCCGCAGAAGAGGTAGGCGTGGGCGACCTTGCCCTGCGCGATGGCGTTCCGGAGGGTCTGGCAGACGTGATCCTGCCCCACGACGTCGTCGAAGACCTGGGGGCGGTACTTGAGGTACAGCGACTGGTATCCCATGACGGAGCAAGGTTCGCCGGGGCGGGGGCGGCGTCCTTCGTCGGGGCCTGGTGGCCCGGCGCTGGAGCGGTTCCCGGAAGTCCCTGCAGGTACCAGCGGCGAGCGTCGGTCTGTCGAGCGCTCGTCCTTCTGCTCTACCTGAGCGGTTGTCGTCGGGGCCCGCGGGCTTTGGCCCCGACGGCAACCGCCTAGGGTGGTGCGGAGGGGCAACCCTCCGCAGGTTGCCGCTCTTCGCTCCTGCGTGCGGGAACTTGCGAGGACTGCTCTAGCCGCCGAGCGCGGAGCGAAGGTCGCCGGCGGCCGCGGCGAGCCGCTCCCGCGCTTCGTCGGGCCCGAGACCCCGCGCGGCGACCAGGCAGGCGACTTTCACGTCGTCGCCGCTGCGGGCGAGGGCCGCGCGCGCCGCTTCCTCGTCGACCGCGGCGACGGCGGCGATGATCCGCAGGGCGCGACGCCGGAGCTTCTCGTTGGTGACCCGCACGTCGACCATCAGGGAGCCGTAGACCTTGCCGAGGCCGGCCATGATGCCCGTGCTGAGCATGTTGGCGATCATCTTCTGCGCGGTGCCGGCCTTGAGCCGCGTGGAGCCGGCGAGGATCTCGGGGCCGGTGACGGCTTCGATCGCCACCTCGGCGGCCCGGCCGATCGCGCTGTCGTCGACGCAGGCAATGGCGATGGTCAGCGCCCCGAGGGCGCGCGCGCGGGCGAGCGCGCCCAGGACGTAGGGGGTGCGCCCGCTGGCGGCCAGGCCCACGACCACGTCGCCGGCCCCGATCCCCGCCTGGTCGACCTCCGCCGCGCCGTCCTCCGCCCGATCCTCGGCGCCCTCGACGGCCCGGACGAAGGCGCGCTCGCCACCGGCGAGGTGGGCCTGGACGAGATCGGGCGAGACCCCGAAGGTGGGCGGGCACTCGGCCGCATCGAGCAGCGCGAGCCGCCCGCTCGTCCCGGCGCCGAAGTAGTGGAGCCGGCCGCCCGCCCGGAGCCGCGCGCGGCCCTCCTCGATCGCGCGGGCGATCGCCGGCGCCGCGCGCCGTACGGCGGCCGCGACCTGGGCGTCCATCTCGCTCATCGCGTGCACCAGCTCGAGGGGGGAGAGGAGATCGAGGGCGGCAGCCGCCGGTGGAGCGGCTTCGGTCGAGAGCTGCGCGAGGTTCTCCTCGGACACGGTCGTCTCCTAGAAGGCCCAGTCGACGCCGAAGCTGAGGCGGGGGTCGGAGCGGCCCTCGACCAGCGGCCACGCGAGGCTGAAGTAGCCGTAGACGGGGACCGACTGGTAGGCGATGCCGACGCGCACGGTGAAGCCGACGTCGATGTAGCCGCGCGAGCGCATCAGCTCGGGCAGCGTGTTGCCGCCGAGGCCGGCGTCGACGAAGAGGGAGCCCCACCAGTCGGTGTTGCCGACGGGCTGGAACAGGTGGGCCGAGCCGATGTGGGTGCGGTACTCGAGCGAGGCGCTGACGGCGTTCTTGACGAGCGGGGCGGTGGTGAGGTCGTAGCCGCGCAGCACGTCGCGGTCGACGAGCGCGGTGCGGAACTGGTGGGGGACATTGCCGGCGCCGTAGGTGAACCGGATCCGGCCGGCGACCGAGTCCTTGTTCGAGAGGCGGCTGCTCCCGATCCAGGTCGCGTCGAACAGCGAGAAGTCGTAGTCGCTGCCGATGAGACGGGATCCGAGCGCGAGGCTGGCGTTGGCCTCCCAGTCGATCTTGTGGCGGCCGACCAGCCCGGAGCCGGAGCGGAAGCGGGTGGCCGAGAGCGTGAGGTAGTTGGCGTCGCCGGTGGTCCGGAAGTACTCGGTGTGCTGGAGAAGCTGGTTGTAGGTGAGCGAGGCGGTGTAGCGCATGCGGGGGATCCCGGTGGCGCCGAGCCGCTTGCCGTCGAAGTGGGTGTAGCTCAGGCGGGCCAGCCGCGAGGCGGCGGTGCTCAAGATCTCGAACCGCTGCTGGTTGGTGGGCCGGACGGGAAACCCGCGCGTCGCGCTGAAGCTGTAGGCGCCGCGCAGGCTGTCGGTCCCAAGGTAGGCGTTCGCCTCGTACAGGTAGGCGCCGTTGCGGCGGGCAACGATGCCGGCGCCGAGCAGGAAGCCGTCGGGCGTGGCGTAGCCGGTCCGCGGGTAGTAGAGGGTCCAGTCGTCGCGGAGGTACTTCACGACGTTGGCGTTGAGGACGGCATCGGTGACGGAGTTGCCGCTCAGCCGGGGGTTGCGGGAGGCGCTGTTGACCCAGTCCTGGACGTTGGCGGTGGTGGTCTCGCCGACGCGGTCGACGGCCAGGTCGATCTCGCGCAAGGTCAGCTTGAGGCCGCTCTCTTCGTTGAGGGTGGCCCCACCGGTGACCTTCATCGAGAGCACTTCGCCATCGGAGACCGAGAAGCGGACGGTCTCCTTGCCGGTGAAGACGCCCTTGAACTTGCCGCCGAGGAAGGTGGCGTCGACGGGGATCTCGATCGTCGACTCGATATCGGCCACCCGGCCGTGGTCGGGCGTGTCCTCGAGCGCGAGCAAGCGGTGCGTGCCGGAGAGGGTGACGCTTCCGCCCTCGGGCGTGGCGACCACCTTCGAGGTCTGCCACGATTCGCCCACGGGCACGGCGTTGTCCGGGAACTCCGTCGAGAAGACGAAGTCAAAGAAGAGCTGGAGGATCCCGATCAGGCCGGTGGGCGACTCCCCCTCGGCCTTGCGGACCTGCCGCACCGGCGAGAACACCCAGGTCCAGGAGAGCGCCTGGTCGGTGAAGTTCCACTTCTGGCCCTGGAGCTGGAAGTCGCCCTCGCGTACGCAGATCACGACATCGTGGTCGCCGGAGTCATTGGCCGCTCGGCTGGGCGCCATGCAGAACTGCATGGTTCCGCTGACGGGGGCTCCCTTGCCGAGGGGGAAGTCGAGCAGGGCCGCCAGCTTGATCTGGTACAGGAGCCCGACGCCCTCCTGAGGGCGGTACCGCAACGCAACGGTCTCGCTCTCGGCGAGGACAGGAGACGCGAGGGCGGCACCGAAACAGATTGTCAGTAGCAGGTATCGCACGGACTCCGTAACCCCGATCTGCAGGGATAAGTTCGCGCTGTGCGGCCGGGAGCCTGCTGGCAATCGCTCATGCGCGAGCGCGGAAGGGACCACGGAACGTGTCGCAGGCCGTCCGAGACGGAACGCGGGGAACGCGAAGCCTGGTTGGTTGCCTGGTCTATCTCGCCGGCGGCCTGCTGCTGGTGCTCGCGGCGTGCTCGTTCGGGCTGGGGCAGGTCCAGCAGCGGGCGCTGGCCCAGGGCATGAGCGAACTCAGCGTCTCCGATTTCGATGATACCGGACGGGAGATCGGGAGTCATTCCGAGCCGATCTCGGCCGAATCGGCGCAGGCGCTGCAACAGCAGGCGCTGCACGCCTCGATCGCCGCGGGGGTGGCGCTCGTGGTGGCCTTCGCCCTGCGGGGCGTGCCCTGGAGCCGTCCGGCCCGCATCCCGCCGGAAGGCTCGGGGGCGGGCGACGCGCCCCGAACCGCGGGGTAGCGGGCGACGTTTCGTCTCTGGAATCCGTGTGCGGCGCGGAGCCGAGCCCCACGCCCGGCCGCCGGAGGGAGATCGCGCGGTGCTCCGCCTGAACCTGAGTGCTGCTAGTCTGCTGTGCTTCTTGAGCCTCACCGCCGGCCTGCCGGCCCAGGAGGCCGCTGCCGGCCCGGCCGCGCCCGCGGCGAAGGCTGTCGTCGTCTACGACTTCGAGGTCGACGAGCAGATCCGGGCCTTCGCGGCGGAACAGTCGGACGGCGACGCGGCCGAGGCGCTGTACGTCTTCGGTTCCGACATGTCGCCCAACCTCGTGGGCGGACGGCGATCGCTCTACGTGGTCTTCCGACCCGCTGACGACGGCTGGGCCGCGACGGCCGCGCCCGTGCGCGGCGCCGACTGGGCCGGCGCCACGGCGCTCTCATTCTGGATCAACCCGTTCACCGAGGACCGGACGGTCACCGTCGCGCTGGTCGCCGAGGACGGCGTCGCGTTCGAGTGCGAAGCGAAGGCGCCCGAGGACGGCTGGCAGCGGCTCGAGCTGCCGCTGGAGTCGTTCGTGGCCGCCGACGGCCGCGCGGCGACGTCGGTTCTCGACCAGATCGCCTTCCTCAAGCTCGTCAAGCGCGGGCCGCGCGAGAGCTGCAGCTTCCGTCTCGACCAGATCGAGGTCGTGACGGGCGGCTCGGGCGAGACGCCGGACGTGCCGACGACCGACCCCACCACGACTGGGCCGACGACGCCCCCCACGCCGGACGGGGGGACCGGGCCGACCACGACGGGTCCCACGAGCCCGCCGGTCGACGAGCCCTACGCGGCCAACGTCTCGATCGCCTTCACGAACACCCGGGGCGCCTGCTTCATGCCCTACCTGGGCGCCAACGTGCTCCCCGGCGATGCCGCGCTGCTCGCGAAGCCCGAAGTGGCGCAGGTCGCCAAGACGCTCGAGCCGATGGTGCGGACGATCGTGAACGTGCCGCCCTCTCCGACCGACGATCCCGCCGCGCTGACCGAGGTCGGGGGCCGTCTGGCGGCGATCGCGCGGGTGAGCAAGGAGCGCGGCATCGTCGTCTGTCTCCAGGCGCCGGTCGACGGCACCGTCAGCGCGGAGCGGTACGGCGCCTTCGCCGAGATGCTTGCGAGGCAGTTCGGCTCGACGGTGGGCGCCTCGGCGAAGCTTGTGCGCTACTGGGAGCTGCTCGACTCGCCCGTGCTGATCACCGACGCCGACTACGTGCTCGCCTGCAAGATGGCCAACACGGCCTCGAAGAAGATTCGGGCGGCCGAGCCCGACGCGCGGATCGGCGGCATGTCGTTCTTCGCCGCCCAGGAGAAGCTCATGAAGCGGGTCCTCCAGGGCACCAAGGGCGCGTTCAGCTTCCTCTCCTGGCACTTCTACGGTGCTTCGATGGCCTCGGTCTCGGACGAGCAGCTCTTCGAGTCGGCCGACACTGGCCTCGCCTACAACAGCGCCGATGTCCGTGCCCCCGACCAGGTGCTCGAGCTGCTCAAGGTCGCCGACATGTACGAGACCGGTTTCCTGTTCGTCTCGGAGTGCAACGTCAACAACGTCCGCTCCGTCGACGGCAAGAGCCAGGATGCCCGCACCGACGGCCCCTTCGCCGCGGCGTGGCTCGCCTCGTACCTCGTCCGCTCGGCGCCGGTCGTCGATGTCGTTCTGCTCTCGCGGCTGGTGGGCGATAGCTGGGGGATGATCCGCTCGGACGGCTCGACCGGCCCCCTCTACTGGACCGCCCGACTCTTCCGCGAGCACTTCCCCCGCGGCGGCCAGCTCGTCGCCGTCTCGAGCAACACCGACAAGACGCGCCTGCAGGCCCTCGGCGCGGTCTTCGACACGCACAAGGCGCTCCTGCTGGTGAACCGGGCCAACCGCTCGGCCGTCGTCGGGCTCGACTGCACCGGCTTCGGCGGCCCCGTGCGAGCGACCCTCGTCGGCATCGATGGCGTCGAATCCGGCTACAGCACGCTCGAGGTGCCGGCCGAGCTGTCGACCCGCCAGGTACAGCCCCCCACGCCCGAGGGCGCAACGGCCCCACCCCCGCCGGTGACCGAGACGCGCGCCAAGTGTGCCGGCATCACGCTCCCGCCGTACGGGGTGGCCGTCGTGGAGTTCCGTTCCGCCCGCTGAGCGCCGCCGGAGCGGCTCTCGAGGTTCCCCGCAGGTTGTCGCTCTTCGCTCTTGCGCGCGAGAACGTACGAGAGCTGCTCTAGTGGGCGCCGTCGTACAGCAGCGCCGCACCGAACCCGACCCAGGAGTCTCCGGACGGGGTCGGCGCCTGCCCCAGGTGCAGGATCGTACCGGTGCAGGGAGCGAGCGCCTCGGTGACCAGGTGCAGGGCAGCCTGCCCACAGACGTTCGGCTCCTCCCCGGTCGGACTGGCGACCTCGGAGGCCCGCAGCACGCCGGGAGCGTCGCCCGCCGCGGCCGCCTCGAGCACCGCCCGGTCGACCTGCCGGGCCCATGCGCGCACGGCCGTCTCGTCCCGCTCCGGGTGGCCGAACTCGGGCCCCACATGCGTGAGATCGACGCCGGCGACCAGCGCGGTCGGGCGTTCCGCGCGTGCCAGCAGTGCGCGGAGCGCACGGGCGAAGCGCCGGGTCGCGGCCATCGCGCGGGGCTCGCCCGTGTCGAGGTGGGAGCACAGGATGGGGACGATCCGGGCCTCGGGGAACAACCGGCGGAGGAAGACCACCTGGAACTCGACGGAGTGCTCGCCGAGGTGGAGCAGCTCGTCGGGGCCGGAGGCCTCGCCCGCGGCGGCGGCGAGCGCCTCAGCGGCCTCGTCGTCGACCTCAGCGGGGCCGAGAGGCGTGTCGAAGGCCTGGCGGGTGACCGTGAAGAGGCCGCGCGCCGGGTGGTGGCTGACCCCCAGCACGATGAACGTCTCGGCCTGGAGCGCCTGGCGCGCCGCGCCGTAGGCTGCCCCGTAGGCCGCGCCGCCGCGCTCGAAGTCGATGTGCGGGGCGACCAGGGCCCGCGCGCCGGGCTCGACGGCGACAGCCGGTGCGGACGAGATCATCTCGTCGAGGGAACGGGTCAGCTCGGCGGGGTCACTGGGGTAGACCTGCCCGGCGTGGACCGCCGGACGAGGGCCTGAGTGGAACGCCGCGAGCCGCTCGCGGAGTCTGCGTTCGGCCTCGGGGCCCTCGAGCAGGGCATGGCGCTCGGGTTCGCTCACGACGCGCTCGATTTGGGCGAGTGAGACGAATCCGCCCCAGTCGATAACAAGTTGGGCCTGGATCTCCTCCAGGGTACGCGCGCCGTCGCACAGCGCGAGGACGCTGTACAGCGGGAGCGGGAGCGCGAGGCCCTCCGGGGCGGCGCCCCAGGGGTCGTGGATGCCGATGTAGGGCTCGGCGTCGATCTCGAGGGGTGCGGGCGAGAGTGGTCGGGCAAGCGGGCGCGGGTCGCTCACGATGGCTCCGTGTCCTCACGTCGGTACGGGCGTCTGGGTTCCGCGAGTCGATTCGCCGGCAGGGGGTGGCTTCCTGCCGCGCGCGAGGGAGGACGCGGGTGACGGAGGAGCAGTGGCTGAGGCTCGACCAGGCGCGACACGCGGTGCGGACCCGGCACTACGCGACGGGCGCTCCCCAGCTCGAGAAGCTGCTCTGTGAGCTGCGGGACTCGCCGCAGGCCTGGGGGATGCTCGCGATCTGCTACGACGCGCTCGGCAACGGCGCCCAGGCCGAGAGCGCCGCGCGCCGCGCGCTGGCCCTCGCGCCGGAGGACCCGGTGCTCCGGCGCAACCTGGGGGTCTTCCTGTGGAATCGCGGGGCCCGCGAGGAGGCCGAAGCGATCCTCGCCACCTGTGCGCCGCCGGCCGAGGAACCGGCCGAGCAGCCTGTGGAGGAGTTGGCCGAGTCGCCGGCCGAGGATCGCCCGGGAGCGGAGGAGGACGAGTGGGCCCCGTTCCTCGAGGAGGAGGCCGCCCCGCCCGGTGGACCCGCCCGCCTCGAGCCCGAGGTACCGACCCTCCCGCCCGCGCCGCCTTCGACCTCCCGCAGGAAGCGCGAGCCGGTGGTCTTCCCGCCGTACGGCGCGACGCGGTGCGTAGGGATCGGCTTCGGCGCCACCCTGGGCCACTTCGGCGAGATCGGTGGCATCGCGCTGCTGACGTGCGGCAGCCTGTTCGGCCTGGGAGCGCTCACGTGGTCGCTCTCCCGCTGCGCGCGCGCCTACCTGGGGCCGGAGGCCGAGTGGCCCCCCTACCTCGTCGGCTTCATCCTGGCCGTGCTGCTGCTCGCCGCGATCGGGTACGTCGGGGTGCGTCTCGCCGATGCGCGCCTCACCGGTGACAACCCGCCGATCCTGGACGACCTGTGGACCGTGTTCTCGGAGTGGGGCCTCGTCGGCCTCCTCGCGCTCACCCGCATCGGCGCGATGCTCCTGGCACTGCTCCCCGCCGCACTCGCCGGCGCCCTGGGCGCCCGCGTGTTGGGGCCGCCGGGATGGGCGGTCGGCCTGGCCCTCGCGCCGGCGGCGCTGTGGGCGGGCGCGCGGTTGTGGTTCGGGCCGGCGCTCGCGATGACGGCCGAGCAGGGCTACGTGGAGGCGCTCGCCACCTCCTGGGTCGTCACCCGGGGCCACGACGTCTCGCTCTCGCTCCTGGTCCTGCTGACGCTCGTGCTCGCGGTCGCGGGCCCCAGCCTCGCGGTGGCCGGGGGGGTCGCGTTCGGTCAGGACTGGCGCTGTGGCCTTGCCGTGGCCCTCGGACTGCTCGTGACGGCCGTGCTCCTGCCCGCGGCGGCGGGGACGGCGGGCGCGGCCTTCCGGCTCCTGGTTGCCGAGGTCTTCCCGGAGGACGACAACGCGGCACAGGCTGAGGCATGATGGAGCAGCGCCGGCATCCACGGGCAGGTTCCCCGGGGCCGAGCGCGAAGGGCGTTACGGGCATCGCACGGAAGCAGGGGCGCGTCGATGGCGACACGAAGGGCACTGATCCATGACCTCGACCGGTACCGGCACCACGAGCCGGTCTTCGAGGGCATGCGCGTCATCCTGCTCCACCGTCGCGAGCCGGTCTCGGCGCCCTCGATCGCGATGCTCTCGGGCGCCGCGTTCCGCGTACACGGGCGCGATCCGCTCGACCTCCTGCGCAACCAGGCGATGGGTCCCCATGAGCTGCCGCGGCTGCTCGGCTACGAGGCCGAGCTGATCCCCTTCCACAACGGGGACGAGAGCGCCCGACCCGAGTTCGGCCGCACGCCGGCCGAGCGTCACCCACGGATCCTCGAGACCGCCAAGGCGGAGCTGCTCGAAGGGCGGCCGGTGCTGCTGTGGCACGCCGTCTCCGACCACGAGTACGACGTGGTGGCGGGGTTCGACGAGTCGGCCGACTGTCTCTACGCCTTCGGCGCCTCGATCGGCTTTCGCGACTACGCGATCGTCCCGGAGCAGCGCTCGCTCGAGGGCGCCGTCGAGGGGACCGGCGTGGTGCTGCTCGGCAAGCGGATCGGCACGAGTGACCTCGCGCAGCTCGAGCGTCAGGCGCTCCATGTCGCGGTGCAGCACGCCGACGACGCCCGCTACGGCCTCGCGGCCTACGACGAGTGGGCCCAGTACTTCGCCCGCCGGGCCGGCGGGGCCGCGCCCGAGGGCCTGGACGGCTGCCGCACTCTGGCCGTCATGGCCGCCAGCCGCCAATCGGGCAGCGCCTACCTCCGCAATCTGGCGTGGCTCTACTCGAACCAGGCCAACGCCCACCTCGACCTCGCCGCGGAGAACTTCCTGCGCGAATCGGAGGCGCTGCAGGCGCTCGTCGAGCTGTTCCCGGCGGAGGATCAGCCGCTTCCCGGCCGCGATGATTGCTTCGAGGCGCTCGACCTCATCGCCCGAGCCCGCGCGCGGTACTCGCTCGGGATCGACGAGACGTGGTCGGCCGTGAGCCTGATGGGCGAGCGTCGGAGCGCGCCGGAGGACGTGCGCCAGTGGCGGCCGCCCGACAAGGCCCAGACCATGCAGATTCAGGACATCCGGTGAGGCGGCGCGGCGCGTGGGTCCTGGCCCTGGCGCTGAGCGCGCTCGTGGCCGGCTGCGGCGGTCGCCCCGAGCCCCAGAGCCTCGCGAGCTGGCCAGTGGCCCATGACGGGTCCGCGGCGGGCGGCCCCGCCGGGCTCCCGGAGGGGGGCGGCGGCCGTTACGAGCTGGTGGTGACCGGCCGGTTCACCGGCGCGGCCGATGGGCTCACGCGCGACGCCGTCTACACGTTCCCGCGGCCCGGTGAAGGCAGCCCCCGCGAGCACGGCCTTCTCCGGCTGAGCCCACCCGAGTTGATGCTCGTCGAGAGCGACCCGGTCCGCCACCGGTACGTCTACCAGGTGCCGGAGACGAGCCCGCTGGGCCCGTCGACCTGGCAGGTGAGCCTGGCGCTTGATCGGCTCGCGCTGGAGCTGGGCGTCGACCGGCCCGGGGGCGTGAGCGCGATCGAGGGGGGCCTGCGTGCCGAGGTGATCGACCTACGGCCCGATCCGCAGACTCTCCGGGAGCGCCTCGCGCGCACCTGGGCCTGCTGGGTCTGCCTGGGGCCGGTCTGCGTGGCGATCGCCGCTTCCCTGTTGCTCGCGGTCGGTCAATCGCGCCGCGATGTCGCCCGGCGCCTACGCGCGCTCGAGGGCCGCTGCCGCTCGGCGACGCGGGCGGCGGAGAGCGCGGGCGAGGGCTCTGGGGCGCTCGTCGCCTCGCTGGGCGAGCTGCGCAAGTTGGCCTACCGGATCGTAGCCTACATCGAGCAGACGCGGCTGGCCGAGCAGGGCCGCACCCGGAGCGGGGCCGCGCGGGCCGTCGGCCGCCTCCAGGAGCGGCTCGCGGCCACGCACGACGAAGAGGAACGGGCCCGGATCGAGGAGGGGCTCGAGGGTGAGCGGGCGGCCCTCGCGGCGCTGGAGACGCTTGCTGCGCGGCGTGAGGCGGCCTTCGCCGACCTCGACGCGGTGGAGGCGCTGCTGCGGGACCTGGAGGCCCGGATGGCGGCTGCGGAGCCGGCGGCCGAGCCAGCGGAGCTGCGCGGGGACGTCGAGCGGCTCGCGGCACGTCTGTCGGAGCGGTACGCCGAGGCGACGGGCCCGCGGGGGGCCGACGAGGGAAATCGCGGGGGAGGCAGGCCCGCGCCGCCGGGCGGAGAAACCCTAGGTGATTCATAGGGATCCGCCGGCGCCGGCGGTATATGTCGGTGTCGGGCCGAGTTGTCGGTGCTCTCGGGCGTACGTATACTGCCCGAGGCGTTTGGCCTGCCGGTTGCTTGCGAGGAAGGAGCTAGCCTCGATGTCTTGTGGCGGACGTGCTCTGCTGATGGTCTGCCTTGCCCTGGCCCTGTTGACGCTTCCCGCCGCCGCTCTCACCGTGACCGTGGAGAGCGCGGGGGCGACGCAGGTGGTCAGCGGGATCGCCACGGTCTCGGCCACGGGTGTTGGGGCGGGGAACTACATCCTGATTCGCGCCAACGGCAAGTTCGTGGCGGCGGTGGCCGAGCCGTTCGCCTACGAGTGGGACTCCCGCGCGTACGAGGACGGCGCCGTGACGCTGCAGGTCTCCGAAGTCGGTGCGAGCGGTCCCGTCGGCACGCCGTTCGCGACCGAGGTCCTGGTCACGAACTCGGTGACGGTGCAGACGCCCGTGACGCTCCAGTGGGGCGTCAAGGCGGGCGACTCGCTCAAGACCACGATCGAGGGAACCTGCGATCTGTACGATGGCGTGCGCGAGGATCTGCGGCACAAGTACGTGCCCGGGCGGCTCTTCCGGGTGCTGGCGGGGACGATCACGGGCAGCGCGACCGACGCCGTGAGCGCCGTCGCCAACGGCAAGGTCTCGGTCGACCGCTCGCTCGAGAAGCTGACCGTCGACCAGACCAACCAGGTGACGGAGCTGGCCGGCTCGGGCCGCAAGACGCTCTTCGCGCTGCTGCCCTCGGGCCGGATCGAGGACCCGACCGACCCCGGCGTGATGCAGGCGCGGGTCGCGATGCCCTGGATCGCCCTCCCGAGCGGTCCGGTGGATGTGCGGGGAACCTGGACCGGCGATCTGGTCGCGCTCGAGAGCGCGCAGACCGGCTCGGTCCGCCTCGTGAAGGACGCGACCTACGAGCTGCTCGGCTTCCGGATGTGGGAGGGCGAGAAGTGCGCGCTGGTCGAGGCGCGGGCGCGGTATGCCGACGACCTGGTCGTGAAGCTGAGCGGCGCCGATGAGCGCTTCCCGCGCGCCAGCGCGATCGTCCGCCGGCTGGTCTACTTCTCGCTCGACACCGGCCGCGTGATCCGCTCGGAGGACACCGTCGAGCGGTGGTTCTCGGTGAGCACGGAGGAGTGGGGCGTCGGCGCCGAGGACTCGGCCGACGAGAGCGCGGCCGCCGCCGGCGGCTCGGGCGCTGCCGGGAGCGCCGGCAAGGGCAGCGCGCCGATGCTGGGGGCGACGCGCGGCTCCGGCGGGCCGACCTCGCCGATGATGGGCGGCATGGGCGCGATGGCGGGCGCCCAGCCGACCGGCGACGAGGAGAAGGTCCCGGCGAACGTCGATCTGGTCTACTCCGTCCGGACGGTTGTGAGCTTGGTGAAGTAGCGGCGCGCCGCGCCGAAGCGATGACACGACGGGAGGCCGTGCCCACGATCGCCGGGCGCGGCCTCTTGTGCTCCGGAAGCCCTGGTCCTCGCCCGAGGGGAGTGACCGGACCGACCCATGAGCGCGCTGCTGATCGAGGACATCGCCTTCCAGGGCCACCACTGGCCGCACCCGCACGTGGAGACCCCCCATCGGCTCGCGTGCCTCGCGCCGGTGCTGGGCGCTTGGCCGCTGCCCCGTGTTGCGCCGCGCCCGGCCCGCGATGACGAGATCCTGCGGGTGCACGAGCCGGGCTACCTCGAGCGGCTACTGCGCCTGGAGGCGGCCGGCGAGGGTTGCCTCGACCCGGACACCTACTTCGTCCGCGACAGCCTCGCGACCGCCCGCCTCGCCGTCGGCACGTGTCTCGACGCCGCCGACCGGCTCCTGGCCGGCGAGGCGGAGGCCGCCCTGGCGCTGGTGCGCCCGCCGGGGCACCACGCGCGCCCCAGCGGGGGGATGGGCTTCTGCCTGCTGAACAACATCGCGCTGGTGGCCGCCGCAGCCGCGGCGGCGGGGCGCCGCGTGGCAGTGCTCGATTGGGATGTCCACCACGGCAACGGCACGCAGGACGCCTTCTGGAACGACGGCCGCGTCCTGACCCTCTCGCTCCATCAGTCGCCCCTCTACCCCTACTCCGGGGAGGCCGACGAGCTGGGTGGCGATGCGGCTCGTGGCCTGGCGCGCAACATCCCGCTGCGGGCGGGTTGTGAGGATGCCGACTACGGCTACGCCTTCGATCTGCTGGTTCTGCCGCTGCTCCGGGCCTTCGCGCCCGACCTGCTCCTGGTCGCCGCCGGCTTCGACGGGCACCACGCCGATCCGCTGGGCGCGATGCGGCTCACCGGCCCGATGTATCACTGGATGGTGGTCGAGGCGTGGAAGGCGGTGCAACAGGCGCCGCTGCTGATCACTCTGGAGGGTGGGTACTCCCTGCAGGGGCTCACCGAGGGCGTCGAGCAGTGCCTGCGCGCGGTCACGGGGAGTCGCCGCTCGGCGTGGGCGCCGGGGGAGCCGTCGAGAGCGGCCGCCGACCGCGTCGAGGAGATCGCCCGGGCGTGGGGGGATGTCGGGTGACAGGAGGAGCGAGTATGTCGCGCGAGCTGGCGATCGCGGTGCTGGCCCTGTTGCAGGCGGGCTTCCTCGCGATCGCGATCGTCGAGGTCCGCCGGTGGCGGGGCCTGGGGAGCTTCCTGCCGCGCAGGCAACGGGCCGTGCGGGGCGTGAACCTGGGCCTCGGCTGGCTGACGCTGCTCCTCGTCGGCGCCCTGGCGCTCGACCTGCTCCCCCCGGAGCCGATGGTCTGGCGGCTCGGCGCCCTGCTGGGCGTGGTCGCGCTGCTGGTGCTGGTGGTCGCGCTCGTGCTGTGGGACCTGCGGGAGATCGCGGCCCGCCGGCTCGATGGCGAGATGGACCTGTGGGCCGAGGGGGCCCGGACGGTGCTCGAGCGGATGAAGGACCGGCCCCGACCCCGGCAGTAGGGCATGGCGTACGGCGGCGCGCCCGCCGACGGGGGCCGACGGGCGCTCTCCGCGGGTCTCAGGGGGCGCTACTCGCGCCGCGCGTCCCACAGGTTCTTGGCCGGCTGGCCGTAGTAGTCGGGGTCGGTCGCGGCCGGCTTCATCGCCTTGGCATGGCCGTCGACGAACGAGAAGTTCGAGACCTCGGAGTGGATGGTCGGGCAGCCGCCCTCGGGGTTGTTCGGGTAGCCGTTCGTGGTCGCCTTGATGCCCTCGGGGACCACGCCGTCGCCCCAGCCGGAGTTCCACCACCAGTTGGAGTAGAAGAGCGAGCGGGGGCCGTACCACATGACGTTGCCGCCATCGTGCAGCTCGCCGATCATGATGCTCTCGGCCGGCTTGGGCACCGCGGCCATCCAGCAGATGTTGTTGGCGATCCAGCTCTGGTTCATGCCGATGACGCCCATCATCTCGTTCTGGTCGTTGCGCCAGATGATCGCGCCGTTGGCGGCGTAGGAGAGCTTCGGGCCGCCCCAGTTCACATCGGCGTCGACCTGGTTGGAGTCGCTGGGGCAGCGGAGGATCTGGACGTTCTTCATGTACGGCTGTGAGGCCTCGGCCCAGCAGTGCGGCTGGCCGGAGCCGCCCGACCACCACCAGTCGGGGCAGCCGACGGGGAAGACCTCGTCGTTGTCCTGGGCGTACGAGAGAACGGCCGTCGCCTGCTGCCGCATGTTGCTGAGACAGCTCGTCTGGCGCGCCTTCTCGCGGGCCTTGGCGAAGACGGGGAACAGGATCGCCGCAAGGATCGCGATGATGGCGATGACCACAAGTAGCTCGATCAGCGTGAACGCCCTGGCTCTCGCTCGCATATCTCGCTCGCTCCCTTCTCTTCCTCGCTCGATCACTTGCCGCCGGGCCCGGTGGGCTTGCCGGCGGGCATGTTGGCCTTCGCCTGTTCCATCATTGCCTTGCCCTCGGCCGGCATCTCCTTGGGGGGACCGGCCTGCGCTTGCTTGACCTCCTCATCGGTCATCTTGCCGGCGCTCTTGCCCTTGCAGCCGGCGGCGAGCAGGCATGCCGCGACGCACAGGGCCGTGAGGAGGTATCGAATCAGGGGGGAAGAACTCATAGGTCAGCCAACCTCCTTGTGTCGGTGTACTCGCCCGCGAGGAGCGGATACGGCCTGCGGGGCGGCTCCTCCGGCGCTCCGAACTCTCTCGAACGCGCTACCCTCCGGGCCCCTGACAAGACTCTCCGGTAGCGTCGTCCGTGTTCCCGTCGAGGCCCGCAGGCCCCGTCCATCTCCACGCGCGCATCGGCGCGGTCGTGGCACTCGTTCGGTCTCCCTCGCGCGTCCCCGGGGGCCGCGCCGCGCGATCCCTCCCTTCGACTCACGATATCGGCGGTCGCGTGCCCGGGGCACGGCCGCCCTCGCTACTCGGCGTGCGGGTCCAGGCCGCCCGGGCTCCTCGTGTCGATCGAGGAGCGGCGCACGACCAGCTCGGGCGCGAAAACGCGGTCGGCCGGCCGGGCCGGAAGACCGTGCGCGAGATCGCCCAGCATCTCGATCGTCGCCTCGGCCATCTCGGCCATGGGTTGGCGCACGCAGGTCACGGGCGGGTCCCATGCCTCGAGGTCGGCGAAGTCGTCGTAGGTCACGAACGCGGCCCGCGTCGGGCGGAGCGAGGCGTCCCGCACGATCTCCGCGTGGAGGTGCTGCAGCAACCAGGCCGAGGCGAAGAAGACGCCGGAGCAGCTCTGGAGCGCCTCGCGGAACCCCTGGCGCTCCTCGCGGGTTGGCAGGTACCCCGCGAGGGAGAAGACCTGCAGTGTCTCGGGCGGCAGCCCCATCGCGGCAACGGCCTCGCGGGCTCCTTCGAGCCGGGCCCGGTGCGGGTACCGGTCGGTCGCGTTGGCCACGAGGCAGACGCGCCGGTGGCCCTGCTCGAGCAGGTGGCGTACGGCCATCGCTCCGCCCGCGCGGTCATCGTTGCGCACGGCGGCGAGACCGTCGCCGCCGGTGTCGAAGTTGAAGACGACGATCGGGCGCTGGGCCGCGATCGCCTCGAAAGCGGGCTCATCGAGGGGCGGGTAGGTCTCGACCCAGACGACGCCCTGCACGCCGGAGGCCAGCACCTGGTCGGCGACCTCGGCGCCCTCGATGCCGTACGGGCAGACCAGGTGGAGCAGCCAGCCGTTGGCCCGAGCGGCGAGGGTGAGCTGCTCGTAGACCGGGCCGAAGTAGTAGCCGTGGGTCCACGAGGCGACGACGGCGAGCGAGCCCTGGATCCGATCGGGCTGGCGGAGCCACAGGAGTGCGTCGTCGCGGATGAAGGTGCCGCGGCCCTGGCGGCGGTCGACGACGTTGGCGCGGACGAGGGCGCCCACGGCCTCGCGGATGACCGGGACCGAGACACCGAACGCCTCCGCGAGCGAGCGCTCGGGCGGGAGCTGCGCGCCGGGGGCCAGCTCGCCCGTCAGCACCCGGTCCACCAGGATCTCGCGAACCTGGTCGCTCAAGCGCGCTCTCTTGATGGGGATCCGTGCCATCCGGAACTCGGCCATGCGGGGTTCCCTCGCGGAGTGCCCGTTCCTCAGTGCGCTAAAGTACCCATCGCATGGGTCGTTCCTCATCGAAACATAACATTCCTCCACTTTTCTTTGGGTTTCTCATGTATACGGCGAACGCCCCTGGCTCGCCTCGGCCCACGCGGCCGCTCAGCTTCCCGTCGAGAGGTAGTGGCGGACCCCCACACGCCAGACGCGGGCGGCCAGGGCGAGGAAGGCGAAGCCGAGGGCCGGGCTGACCCAGCCGACCCACGCCTCCGCGCCGAGGGGATCGGGCCGGGCGAGGAGGGCAAGACCGGGGTAGTAGGTCACGCAGGCGAGGGGGATCACGAACGTGAAGAACCGGCGGAACCAGGCCCGGTAGATCGACAGCGGGCACTGGCTGGCCTGCACACCGCCATAGGTGAAGGCGTTCATCACCTCGAGGCTCTCGACGGTCCAGAAGGCGAGCGTCGCCTGGAGGATGAGGATGCCGAGGAAGAGCGCCGCGCCGCCGGCGATGGCGCCCACGAGGAGGAGGACCTCGGCGCCGCCCCAGCCGACGCTGAGCCGCCAGCAGGCCCAGGCGAGGACGGCGACGCCCTGGGCGATCCGCCCGAAGCGCGGGTTCAGCTCGCGCGCGGCGACCTGGAAGGCGGTTCCCCGGGGCCGGAGGAGCAGGCGGTCGAAGTCTCCCGACTTCACGAGCTGGCCGAACTGGTCGAAGCCGCGGCCGAGCGAGTCGGCGAGCGCCCAGCTCACATTGGCGATCCCGTAGAGGAGGGCGACCTCCTCGAGCCGCCAGCCCGCGAGGTTGCCAAACCGCGCGAAGAGGGCCCAGATGGCGAGGAAGTCGATGGCTGTGGCGAGGAGCTGGCCGAAGGAGGCGAGCAGGAAGGAGCTGCGGTACTGCATCTGGCCCCGGATGGAGACGCCGGCGTAGCGGAGGTAGAGGCGGAGCAGTTCGCGCACCGTCTACCCCCCCTGTACAACGAGCCGCGCGAGCCGGCGGCCGACGAGCCACCGGCCCAGGAGGAAGAGCGCCGCGGTCCAGGCGAGCTGGTGGCCGATGGCGGCCCAGGCGTCCGGGGGGGCGATGTGGCCGACGTAGAGCCGAAGCGGCGTGTCGAGCATCCCGCGGAAGGGCAGCAGGAGCACGACGCGCTGGCTCCAGTCGGGGAGAAACGGCAGGGGGATGACGATGCCGCAGAAGATCCAGTTGATCGCCGGCAACAGGCGCGCGAGGCCCTCGCCCGAGATCGACCACAACAGGGTGATCGTGACGAGCGCCCAGTAGGCCGCCGAGAGCAGCAGCGCGCCCGCGGTGGCCGCGAGCCACAGCGCGGCTGAGGCCGGGCTTGCGGGCGCGTCGAGGCCGAAGAGGAGGCCGGCGACGAGCAGCATCGGCAGGCAGCGCAGCGCGATGGGGGCGACGCGGCCGGCGAGGCAGCGCACGTACCAGGTCGAGAAGAGGTCGAGCGGCCGGAGCATCTCGTAGGCGACCCCGCCCGTGCGGATCAGGGCGGCGATGTCGGGCTCGACGCCGAAGGGCACGAGCAGGAGGAAGGCCTGGCCGAGCCAGATGTAGGAGATCGCCTGCTGCTCCTCCATGGGCTGCGGACGGCTGGTCGAGCGGTAGAATGCCTCGAGGGTCATGGTGAGGATCAGGCCCCAGAAGAGCTGGGTGGCGAAGCCGGCCGCCGCCGCCGTGCGGTACTGCAGCAGGCGGTGGACGTGTACGGCCAGGATGGCGCGATAGGCTCGCATCGGAGTCGTCCTCGTGTGTCGCCCGCGCCCGGAGCGCCGCCGCCCGCTCCGGCCCCTCGGTGTGGCGACAGACCAGCATCTTCCCGATCGGCCGCAACTCCCCTCCGGGAGAAGGCGAGGATTCGGCCTCGCGGGGCCGAAAGTGGGGCGAGTTGGGGGATAGGGCGTCGCACACCAAGGAGAGCCCGACAGCATGGCAGCACTCACCGAACAGCAGAGCGAGACCGGCCTGACGAACGGACCCGACGACTTATCCCCGGGCAGCCGCGCGCTGCGCGAGCTGGTCCGTGTTGAGGCGATGTACTACGCGGAGCGCGTGCTGCTTGTGGCGGAGTCGTTCCGCGCGAGCGAGGGCGAGCCGTGGCGCGAGATCCGCTGGGCCCGGGCGACCGAGCACCTCCTCGCGCACTGCCCGATCGCGATCCGCAGGGGCGAGCGGCTCGTGGGCTGGCACCCCAGCTCCCACCCGGACGAGGAGACGCGCGCCCGGATCGAGGAGGCGACGCAGTACCTGCGGAGCCAGTACTACTGGCACGGCGGCTCCGAGGGCCACATGGCGCTCGACAACCCGACGATCCTCGCCCGCGGGCTCGACGCGATCCTGGACGAGATCCGCACCCGACGCGCGGGTCTCGACCTGCTGTCGCCGGAGAGCCCCGAGCGCGAGGTCTTCTACAACACGGCCGAGACGAGCCTCTGCGCCTTCCAGGCCTTCATCGAGCGCTACGCGACGCTCGCGGCCGAGCTGGCCGACGAGGAGACCGACGCGGCGTGGGCCTCCGAGCTGCGCGAGATCGCCGCGCTGTGCGGCCGGATCGCCCACGAGCCGGCCGGGAGCTTCCGCGAGGCCCTGCAGCTCGCGTGGTTCTGCTACCTCGGCGTCGCGATGGAGGCCGGCGGCGGCCACCACTGCTTCGGGCTCGGCCGGATCGATCAGTATCTGCTGCCCTACCTCGAGGCCGACCGCGCCGCCGGCGCCCTCGAGGAGGCGCTGGTCGACGAGTTGCTCGACCAGGCCTTCATCAAGTGCAACGAGTTCGCGGGCAACGAGATGAGTGCCGTGATCGTCGGGATCGGCGGCCGCAAGGCCGACGGCGCCGACGGGACGAACGAACTCTCGGCCCGGGCCCTGCGCGCGAGCGACCGGGTGCGGATGTACTTCCCCGGCATCGACATCGCCTGGCACAAGGACATGCCGCGCGCGTTCGTCCGCGACGCCTGCGCCCTGCTGCGCAACGGCAACGGCCAGCCCTCGTTCTTCCACGATGAGGCGATCATCCGGGGTCTCGTCCGCCACGGCATCCCCTACGAGCACGCCGTGGACCACCTGCCGAGCACCTGCACCGAGACCTCGATCCAGGGCCGGTCGAACCCCTGGGTCGCCTGGCCGTACATGAACCTCGCTCACGCGCTGCTCGCGGCGCTGACGGGCGGAGTCCGGCCGGACAACGGCGGCCAGCTGGGGCCCGAGACGCCGCTGCCCACGACCTGGGAGGAGCTGCTTCACGCGGTCGACGAGCAGCTCCGGGCGACGGCGCACCGGGCGATCGAGATGAGTCTCCGCCACCAGGCGATGGAGGCCCGCAGCCGACCCTTCCCGCTGCTCTCGTGCTTCATCGAGGGCTGCGTCGAGCGCGGGGTCAACATCTCGAGCGGGGGCGCCACCCACAACTTCCTGCAGCCCGAGGCCGTGGGCGTCAGCAACGTGGTCGACGGGCTCGCGGCGCTCAAGGTGCTGTGCTTCGACGAGGGGCGGTTCTCGGTCGAGCGGTTCCGCGAGGCGCTTGCGGCGAACTGGGAGGGCCACGAGGATCTGCTCACGGCGGTCTCCCGCGACTGTCCGAAGTACGGCAACGACGACGCGTGGGTCAACGACCTGTTCACCTGGGTGACGAGCCGCTGGTGCGACCACCTGGAGCCCCACCGCAACTACTTCGGTGGGCCGATCCTGCCCGGCTTCCTGGGCTGGACAGTCTGGATCGACTTCGGCAACGACACGCCGGCGACGCCCGACGGCCGCCGGGCGGGCGAGCCCCTGGCGAACTCGCTGGCGCCCCGCAGCGGGGTGCGGCTCAAGGGGACGGCCTCGACGCTGCTCTCGGCCTCGGGCTTCGAACATGCGCGCGGGCTCGGCGGCAGCACCTACAACATCCGGTTCGCGCGCCCGGCGCTGCTCGAGGAGAGCGGACCCGAGCGGCTGCAGGCGATCGTCGAGACGGCGCTGGGCGAGCTGGGGCTGTACATGCTGCAGATCGAGGTGACCGGCGCGGAGACGATGCGGGCGGCCCAGGAGGATCCGGGGTCGTACGAGGACCTCCTGGTGCGCATCGGCGGCTACCTGGTCCCGTTCACGCTCCTGCCGCGCCATGCGCAGGAGGAGGTCATCGGACGGGCGGAACTCGGGCTGTGACCTCGCTCGACGCGATTCGGGGCACGATCTTCGCGATCGACCAGACGGCCGTGCATGACGGGCCGGGGATCCGGATGGTGGTCTACCTCAAGGGCTGCCCGCTGCGGTGCGTGTGGTGCCACAGCCCGGAGTCGCAGCGCCCCGAGCCCGAGGTCGTCTGGTACGAGATGCGCTGCGCGCGGTGCGGCGCCTGTGTTCGCGCGGGCGCCGCGACCGAGCCCGGCGCGGGCCACTATCCGGCCTGCCCCGCGGAGGCGACCGAGATCAAGGGCGAGGAGGTCGCCGCGGGGGCGGTGGTCGCCCAGGCCGTCCGCCAGCGCGCCTTCTTCCGCGTGAGCGGCGGCGGCGTGACGCTCTCCGGGGGCGAACCGACGCTCCAGCCGGAGTTTGCCCACGCGCTGCTGGCGCTGCTGCGCGCCGAGGGGATCCACACGGCGCTCGAGACGACCGGGGCCTGCGCCTGGAGCGTGCTCGCCGCGCTCGCGCCGGTCACCTCGCTGTTCCTGTACGACCTCAAACACGCCGACCCGGAGGAGCACTTGCGCGACACGGGTTTCGCGTTGGGCCCGATCCTCGACAACCTCGAGCGGCTGCTCGCGACCGGGGCCGAGGTGCTGGTCCGGACGCCGTGCATCCCGGGGCGCAACGACACGCCGGCCGCGATCTCGGCGATCGCCCGCACGGCGCGCGCCCGGGGCGCGCGGCGGATCTCGCTTCTTCCGTACAACCCCGCCACGCCCGGGAAGTACGCCTGGCTGCGGCGCGAGTACGCGCTCGGCGTGCTGCGGCCCCAGAGCCCGGAGGCCCTGCGGCTGCTCGAGGAAGCCGCCCGACGCGAGGGACTCGAGGTGGTCCCGCCCGCGGCGAGCACCCCACATGGGCCGGAACAGGAGAGCACGCCATGACCCAACCGAGCGAACCGCGAGACTTCACCCGGCTCCACCTCGATGTCGCCCGCCGCCGTGCGGGCGGCACGGTGATCTGGCAGCCCCGGATCGGCTGCTGGATCGGCGACAAGCAGTTCGCCGGCCAGCCTCTCCCCGAGCCGTACGAGGGCATGACCATGCCGGAGCTGTACCGCTCGCTGGGGTGCTCGAACCGGATCTACGAGTACAACGCGTGCTTCCGCTCGGAGGAGGACCCCGCAGTACGGCAGATCCGGCGCGACCTCACGCCGGACGAGTTCGAGATCGTGATCGAGACACCCGTCGGCAACCAGCGGGCCCACTACCGGCGGAGCCCCAACAGTCCGCGGCTGCGCCACCTGAAGTGGCCGATCTCGAGCGAGGAGGAGCTGCGCGTCGCGGCCTGGCGCGAGGAGCGCCGGACGTGGTCGTGGGACCAGGCCACCTTCGACCGCCTCTCGGCCGAGTGGGCGGGGCTCGGCGCGCCGACGATGTTCATGCCGCGGGTCTCGGTGCAGAAGCTGTACATCGACGAGATGGGCGTCGAGGAGGCCGTACTGGCCCTAACCGACTACCCCGCGGCGTGCGCCGCGTACTTCGAGGCGCTCCGGGTGAACGAAGAGCGGATGATCGACGTGATCAACGCGAGCCCGATCGAGCTGATCAACTTCGGCGACAACGTCCATGGCGGGACCCTCTCGCCGAGCCTGTTCGAGGAGTGGGTGCTGCCCGTGTACCAGTGGCGCACCGAGAGGCTGCGCGCGGCCGGGAAGTGGACCTGCGCGCACTGGGACGGCGACTGCAAGCCTCTGCTGCGGTATGCGCGCGAGACCGGGCTGGACGGGATCGAGGCGATCACGCCGAAGCCCCAGGGCGATGTGACCCTCGAGGAGACCAAGGACGCGCTGGGGGAGATGTTCCTGATCGATGGGATTCCGGCGGTCTACTTCGACACGACCTACGGGGAGGACGTGCTGCTGGACAGTGCCCGCAGGTGCATCGAGCTGTTCGCGCCCAACCTGATCCTCGGGATCAGCGACGAGATCTCCTCGACGGGAGACATCGAGCGGATCCGGCTCGTGGGTGCGCTGGTCGACGAGTATAACGCGTCGCTGTAGGCGCCGTGCCGGGCGAGGCCGGCCCCGTGTGGGCGACCGGCCCCGCCCGGCTCAACCGGCTACCCGGTCGGGTCGAACATGTTCTCCGTCATGTTCTCCGGCTTGAGGGCCTTGGCGTGGCCGTCGTAGAACGAGACGTTCATCATGGTCGCGTGTTGGGCTCGGCCGAAGTAGAACCCCGTGTCGGAGGCTCTCGTGCTGGCGACCCATTCGGCGTGGGTCGGCGACCAGCCGATACCGGCGTCGCGCAGCCGCGGGTTGGGTCCGGCGACCGCGGCGTAGCCACTCTCGAGGAAGTAGATCGCGTTGGCCGGGGTGCGTACGCGCTCATCGTTGAGCCACGGCCACCAGCCGGCGTCGGTGACGGGGTTGGCGTCGCCCGAGGCCACGTACCAGTTCATCGCGATGCCGGCCTCCGGCCGGTTGGTGGAGTCGCCCGCCCAGCCCGGGTCGGTGTAGCCGAGCACCACCTGCTGCGACGCGCTGGGGCAGATCATGATCTGGTGGTTCTTGCAGTAGGGCATCAGCAGCCCCGCCCACCAGTTGCGCGCGTTGACGCCGAACTGGTCGGTCACCGTCCCCGTCCACGCGCCGGCCGGCTTCTCGTCGTAGTCGGAGCGGTACTGCACGGCGGCCGTGCCGAGCTGTCGCATGTTGGAGAGGCAGGAGGTCTGGCGCGCCTTGGCGCGCGCCTTGGCGAAGACCGGGAAGAGGATCGCCGCGAGGATCGCGATGATCGCGATGACCACGAGCAGTTCGATGAGGGTGAAGCCGTACCGCGTTCGTCGAGCCATCGTCCGTCCGTCCCTTCCGCGCCCGGCTACTTGGCCTTCTCGCCGGGAGCCGCGGCGGTCCCCTGACCGCCGGTCGCCTTCATCATGGCCTCTCGGGCCGAATCCGCGTCGCCGCCCTTCTTCGTGGCTCCCGACCGCGACTTGCAGCCGGTGGTGACCACCAGCGCCAGCAGCAGCGCGAGCGCGAGTGCGAGTCGTGCCGTGTGTCTCTTCCGCGCCATGGGATCCCCTCTCCGAGCCGTGCACGCCGCCAATGCCGTGCGGGGCGACACCCCGCCGTACGGGGCACATTCCGGGTTCGGCGCGGGACTCCTGCATGGGGTCCGGGGAACGGCGGTCGGCAGCCGGGCTACAGGTCGCCCTCGAGCGTGTGGCGGACGGAGCCCACCTCGCCCTCGACGGTGGCGCGCGGCTGCGTCTCCTCGGCCAGCCAGAGCGCCAGCTTCACGGCCTCGGCCACGCGATCGTAGAGCGCCTTGTGGTCGGGGTCATCCTCGATCAGCGGCGCGAGGTCCTCGGCCCACCGCGGCTCGTTGTCGAGGCTCCAGCCGGTGAACCGCCGGAGCGCCCGCGGCTGCTCGAACGCCAGGCGCTTCACCCACACCGGGTAGTCGATTTCGGTGGGGTCGCCCTCGCCCGTGAGGACGATCGCCCCGGTGCCGGGATCGATCGGGCGGGTGGTGGGGTCCACGCCGGTGATCGCGCCGCTCCCCCCTCCCTCGTCCGCGCCCGCGGGCGGGGGAGCCTCCTCCGGCGCATCGCCCGCCGGCGCCGCGGGCTCGGCCGCGCCGGGCTCCCCGGGCGTCGCCTCGACCGGGCTCTCCTCCGGCGGAGGAGAGGGCTCGTTGTGGAAGGCGACGTCGACGCCCGCAACCCGCAGGAGCGCGGAGACGAAGACGACGACCTGCATGGGACCGTTCGGCCCGGCGGTGTCGATCAGGTAGACGGCGCCGGCGTTGATCTCCCCCTGCCGCTCGGGCCCCTCGGCCCGCACGCCGATCTGCAGGCAGCGGCGCTCGTACGGGGTGAGAGGGCGGCGGACGGCGCGCTCGATCCGCTCGACGGCGCGGTCGGTCAGGGTGATCTTCGACGGCTTCGCCCGGAGGAACCCCGGGAAGCAGCCGGTGTCGGCGATCCGCGCGGCCTTCCAGTCCATCAGGCGGGCGCGGTGGTACTCGTCGGGCCGCGGCGCCGACTCGGCGTCCCCGGGGAAGGTGTCGAGCCGGAACTCGTAGAGGTTCACGGAGCCGTCGGAGTCGGAGTCGAGGTACTGGATCGCGTCGAAAGCGGCCAGGTCGTGGCCGGCCTTGCGGTAGGCCTCCCCGTAGGGGTTGAGGCGGCCGCCCCCCTCCTCGCGCTGGTGGCAGAGCATGCAGTTCAGCACGAGGCTGCCGCGATAGAACATGCCGTACTTGATCTGCGCCGCGCCGAGATCGTCCGAGCGCGCGGCCGCCGGCCGCGCGAGCGCGCAGAGAAACGGCAGGAGCGCCGCAAGGACGAGGGCGCCGAGGGTGGCGCGCACGGTGTTTCCCCCCGTTCTCAGCCGGCCGAGCCGCTCGAGCCGCGCTGCGCGACGCGGGCCGCCTCGCTCTCGCCGGCCGCGGTCGGCGACCCTGTGGGGCGCTTGCCCAGCAGGGTGGCGATGAGCGTCCCGCCGTCGACGCGGACGCGGATGATGACCGGCGCGTCGGTGCTGTTCTGGAACCGGAAGTCGGCCGAGCCGTAGTCGATCGTGGCATCGCGTCCGGGCGCGACGTAGTGGACGGGCTTGGAGTGCGGATGGCGCTCGACGATCGTCATCCGGGATTCGAGGGCGGCGTTGTACAGCGTGGTGGCGATCTGGCAGATCCCGCCGCCCACGCCCATGATCGTCCGCTCGCCGCTGTAGACCGGGGCGACCTTGAAGCCCTTCTCGAT
Organism: uncultured Armatimonadia bacterium; assembly: GCA_964598695.1. Lineage (GTDB taxonomy): Bacteria > Armatimonadota > Zipacnadia > UBA1398 > UBA1398 > CAZRDB01. The sequence goes on along the minus strand of CAZRDB010000038.1, from coordinate 7,697 downwards.
CGTGCGGGGGCCCATCCGTTGGTTGACCGAGAACACGCCGGCCGGCGCGATGACGGCGCCGTCGATCAGCGCGCTGCCGCGCCGGATGTTGTCGGCCCGGTTGACCTGGCCGGTCGAGAAGGTCGTGCGGAAGGTGCCGAGCACGGTGAGGCCCTCGAGGTCGGCCGCGACCACCTCGGGCTCGACTTGGCGCGTCACGAAGGCGACCTCGATCGGTTCGGGCCGCTGCGCCGCGGCGAGCACCGCCTCGGCGGTCGCAGGAACGTCGGGCTCGATGCCGACGACGTGCGGGCGGATGACGAGCTTGCCGTCGGCGATATCGGCGTTGGCGTTGGCGGCCTGGCGGCGGACGCTCTCGGCGAAGGTCCGCAGGACGGCCTCCATCGCGGGGCGGTGGAAGCGGATGGGGAGGTCGATCTCGACGGGGGTTCGGACCGTGTCGACGGTCTCGCGCCAGGAGCGCGCGAGGGCCGTGCCGCGCCCGACGCGCAGCGCGCGGCTGACGGCGCCGCGGACGTCGGCGTCGCCGCCGAGTTCGCGGAGGCTGACGGTGAAGCGCTGGTCACCGCCGGTCAGGGCGGCCGCCTCATCGAGCTTACGGGCGGCGGAGGCGGAGACGGCATCGAATGCCTCGACGGGGGTCATGCCGCCCACGTCGACGCCGCCGACCCAGACGTTCGCGACGATCCGGTCGGGCAGGGCGGCCGCGGAGCCGTAGGCGAGGAACGCGAGCGACGACGCTCCGAGCAGGAACGCGACGCAGGGAACCGCACGGGCACACACGGAGACGGTCTTGCGCATGGGGGGCTACCTCCGAAGCCACGAATGCTTGTTCCCCACGCGGGGAAGCGATCCTTCCCGCCCGTTCGCACGGGCTCTGCCGCGCTATTCGCCGACCGCCTCGTGCGCGCGGTAGGAGCTGCGCACGAAGGGGGCACTGGCGACGTGTCGGAAGCCGAGCGCCCGCGCCTCGGCGGCGAGGTCGTCGAACTCCTCGGGCGGGACGTAGCGCACGACGGGGTGGTGGCGACGCGTTGGCTGGAGGTACTGGCCGATGGTCAACGCGTCGCACGAGGCGGCGCGGAGGTCCTCGAGGACCGCGCGGATCTCCTCGCGCGCCTCGCCGAGGCCGACCATCAGGCCGGACTTGGTGAGCGCCCCCCGCGCCAGGCGCCGCGCTGTCGCGAGCACCGCGAGCGACTGGCGGTAGTCGGCCTGCGGCCGCACCGTCGGGTAGAGGCGAGGGACGGTCTCGACGTTGTGGTTGAAGACCTCGACCCCGGCCGCGAGGACGGTGCGGATCGAGTCCTCGCTGCCGCCGAAGTCCGGGACGAGCACCTCGATCGTGGACCCCGGAAGCGCCTCGCGGACGGTGCGGACGGTCTCGGCGAAGTGCGCCGCGCCGCCGTCGGGGAGGTCGTCGCGGGTCACCGAGGTGAGCACGACGTGGCGCAGGGCCAGCTCGGCGGCCGCGGCGGCGACCCGTGCCGGCTCGGTGGGGTCGAGTGGCAGGGGCATGGCGCTCTCGACGGCACAGAAGGCGCACTGGCGCGTGCAGTGGGCGCCCATCAGAAGGAAGGTCGCGGTGCCGCAGGAGTAGCACTCGCCGATGTTGGGGCAGCGGGCGTTGCGGCAGACGGTCTCGACGCCGTGGCGCTCGAGCAGAGCGCCGGTCGGCCGGGAGTCGGTGGCTTTGCCGATCTTGACGCGCAGCCAGTCGGGCACGCGTCGGGGTGTCTCCTGCACGGTGGACCTCCGAGGCCCGATCCTACGCCTCGGAGGCCGGGGCGGCCAAGTCCTCGGGCTCCATGAAGGCGCCGTACTGCTCCGCCGAGCGCTGGGCCGCGAGCAGCACGGCGAGACCGGCGAGGCACTCCTCGGGCTTGACGGCCAGCTCGGCTTCGCCGCGGATCGCGTCACGCACGTTGCGGTAGTAAGCGCCCCAGTCGCCGAGTTGGGTCTTGATCTCCTCGGTCCGGAGCGAGCCCTCGCAGGTGCGGAGGAGGCTGCCCGGCTCGGGGCTCATGTTGTCGGCATCCGGAAACTGACCGTTGCGCAGCACACCCTCCTGCGGGTCCATGCCGAACTTGCGGTAGGCGGCACGCGTGCCGCGGAGGAACCACCGCGAGCGGCGACCGGGGGTGATCGCGCTGGATTCCATGATCGCGTACAGGCCGGAGCGAAAGCGGATCCGGCAGTCGGCGTAGGTCTCGACATCGGCCGAGCGGTCGCTCATCAGCTTGGTGCACGAGATGTTGCGGACCCGGCCGCCGATCAGCATGAGCTGGTCGATCATGTGGGCGCCGAGATCGAGCAGCATCCCGCCGCCGCGGGCCTTCTCGAGCCGCCACTCGGCCCGGCGCGAGAGCCCGGGGCTCGTCCACCGGACCTCGGCAACGAGCAGATCGCCGAGCAGGCCCTCGGCGAGGAGGCGGCGGACGGTCAGGAAGTCGCCGTCCCACCGCCGGTTCTGGTAGACGCTGAGGAGCTTGCCGGCGGCCTCGGCCGCGGCGGTCATCCGTCGGCCTTCGTCGAGCGTGAGGCACATGACCTTGTCGACGACGACGTGCTTGCCGGCCACCGAGGCGGCGACCGCCAGCTCGGCGTGCGTATCGTGTGGAGTGGCGAGCACGACGAGGTCGGTCTCGGCCGAGAGGAACTCGGCGTAGTCGCCGAAGGTGGGCACCTCCAGCTCCTGCCGAGCGATCTCGCGGGTGCGCGTCGACGGGCTGAAGACGGCCGCGATCTCGAGCCCGGGGGTCCTGCGGAGAAAGGGGGCGTGGAACACCCGCCCTCCGAGGCCGTAGCCCGCCAGACCGACTCGGATGGTATCCATACGCTCTTCTCCCACCACACGACCATGACCGCGGAGGGGTCCACCGCTGGGTCCGCCTGGCGCCGGGCCACGTCCCAAGCCGCTCCGCACGGCCATCCCTCCTCCCCATTCGCCATCGCGGGGCCCGGAGCCTCCCGCGGGGCGCAGGGCTCGCGGAGGGCCTCGGGGAACACCTTCCCCCGCGCGGGCGCCCCGTCCCGCGCCGACGCACGGGGAGGTCACCATGGCATCGCTGTCCCTGCTCGCCGGAGCGCTCGCCCAGCTCCTCGCCGGCCCCACGCTCGCCGAGCGGCTCGGGTACGGCCCGGACGACGTTGTGCTCATCATCAACTGCGACGACCTCGGCATGTGTCACGCGGCCAACGTCGGCTGCCTCGACGGGATGGAGAACGGGCTGCTCACCAGCGCCTCGCTGATGGTCCCGTGCCCGTGGGCGCCCGAGGTGCTCACGTACTGGCAGGCGCATCCCGAGGCCGACATCGGGATCCATCTCACCCACACCGCCGAGTGGAAGGACTACCGCTGGGGGCCGATCGCCCCGCGCGACCAGGTGGCGGGGCTGCTCGATCCCGACGGCTACCTGTGGCACGACACGGCGCCGGACGGGGTCTACGCCCACGCGAGCCCCGAGGAGGCGTACACGGAGGCGAAGGCCCAGATCGAGTTCGTGCTCGCACGCGGGCTCGCGCCGAGCCACCTCGACACGCACATGGGCACCCTCGAGTACGACGAGGCGTACTGGCAGCAGTATCTGCGGCTGGCGCGGGAGTACGACCTTCCCTTCCGCTCGGCCAGCACCGAGACGTACGAGCAGTTCGGGGCCGGCCATCGGAGGCAGGCGGCCGCGGAGGCGGGCATCGTTGCCCCGGTGCTCTTGATGGACTACGGCGCGGAGGGGCCCGAGCAGGTCGCCGATCGCTACGACGATCTCCTCCGCGGCCTCGAGCCCGGCGTCTGGGAGATCTTCGTCCACGCGGCCGTCGCGAGCCCGGAGCTGAGCGCGATCTGCGGCTCGGCTCCGACCCGGGCGGCGGAGCACGCCTGGGTAACCTCGCCGCGCACCCAGGCGCTCGTCGACGAGTTGGGGATCCACCTGATCGGCTACCGGGAGCTGCTCGCGCTGCAGCGGGCCGAATGAGCGGGACCGACGCGGTGCAGCCGCCCGGCGCGTTCTACGACCGGATCGGCGCCGACTACGATCTCATCATCGACTGGCCCCGCCGCCTGGCGCGGGAGGGCGCCCTGTTGCGGAAGCTCGCGGCAGCGACCGGCGCGCGCACGGTGCTGGACGTGGGGGGCGGGACGGGCCGCCATGCCGCGTACTTGCGCGACGAGCTGGGCCTCGCCGTCACCCTCGCCGATCCCAGTGGCGAGGCGCTGGCCGAGGCCCGCCGCCGGCTCGGCGCCGACGCCCGGCTCGAGCAACGGGGTCTCGGCGAACTCGGCGGGCTGCCGGAGTACGATCTCGTCCTCTGTGTGGGCAACACGCTGCCGCACGTGGAGGACGGCGCCGCGTTCGAGAGGGCGCTGACCGACCTCTGTGGACGCGTGCGCGCGGGCGGTCTGCTGCTGATCCACCAGCTCAACTACGCATGGATCCTGGCCGACTTCGCGAAGCGGCGCTTCCTCCCCGCCGCGGGGAGTGAGGAGCGGTTCTTCCTTCGCTTCTTCGAGCGGGAGGGTGAGCGGCTGCGCTTCACGATCCTGCGCGTGCGTGGGGCGGCCGGCCGGTACGAGACGGAGTTCCAGTCGACGGCCCATCTGCCGCTCCTGGCGGAGGACTACGCGCGTGTGCTGGGCGGGATCGACGGCGCGTGCCCGCGCTTCCTGGGCGACTGGGACGAGTCGCCCTACGATGCCGCGACCTCGGACGTTCTCATGGCCCTCGTCGGGCGGTAGCCGCCGTACAGAACGGAGCCCCGGCGCGGGGGCCGGGGCTCTCGGTGTGTCGTCTCGCGGCGAGGCGGGGGCTAAGCGCGCTTCGCGCGCCGCTTCCTCGTGAGGAGTCCCGCGCCGGCCGCGACGCCGACCAGGGCGAGCGAGGCGGGCTCGGGGGCGTTGCGGGAGTCCGGGCCGAGGACCCAACCGCGATGGGCCTCATCGGGCGCGAAGACGTCGGTGGCGGTCCGGACGAAGTCGCCCGGCATGGCCGCATCGGTCGCCGTGCCCCAGGCGCCATTGGTGTAGAGGTACTGGAAGACGCCGTCGTCCTTGCCGTCCTTGGCGTAGGCGCTGACCCAGGCGGGCACCTTGAGCGACTCGAAGCTGAAGGTCTGCGGGACGCCCGAGCCGGGCAGCTTGATCCCGAACAGGTCGGCCGGCATGTTGACGTTACCCGGCCCCGCGTTCTGCCAGCCGAGAAGCCACTCGCTGGGATCGACCGCGTCGCCGTCGATCCGAACGTTGCGGAGCTGGTCGGCGGTGAGGTTCCGCGAGGTGCCGACGATCACGTGGCTCACGGCCTTGCTCGGGGCGTTGATCGTGTACTCGTAGCGCCAGTAGTTGTCGTCGAGCTGCCAGGCGCTGTACGTGAGGGTCGCCGCGGCCCAGGCGCCCGACGGGCTCGTGGTGAGGCCGTCGGAGCCGGAGAGCGTGTAGGTGTACGTGACGGTGGCGGATGCCGAGCCGGCGGTGATCGCCAGCCCCAGGAGGCAGACGAACAGACAGAGCGAGCGCGCGTTCATTGGGGCCCCTCCCCGACCTGACAGGCGTACCGGGCGCTTGTGCCGGCAGTGGCCTTCAGTGCTATGCGGTTGTCAACAGATGCCAGTTTCGCAGCTCGGCGATGCTTCTGTCAAGGCTCCGGGAGCACGGTGCCTTGGGGCTGAGATCACACCTCCCCTGAGCGGTCGGGTGGCGAGCGGCTCCGGCCCGTACCCCGGGGGCTCCCGAAGCAGGCCCGATACCGGCCAGCGCGGAACCTCCATCCGCCGAGGAGGAAGCCGATGAAGCTCAGCGTCGATCCCGCCCAGTGCACGCTCTGCGAGGCCTGCATCGCGACCTGCCCGACCGAGATGGTCCGGCGGAAGGCCGACCGCATCAAGATCGGGCGCGTCGCCTGCATCGAGTGCGGCCACTGCATCGCGGTCTGCCCCGTGGGCGCCATCTCCGACGAGGACGCGCGCCCGCTGCCCCCGGTCGCCGGGCCGCAGGTGCCCTTCGGCGCGCTCCGCAGCCTCGTCGAGGGTCGCCGGACCGTCCGTGACTTCCGGCCGGATCCCGTCGAGCCCGCCCTGCTCGAGGAGCTGCTCGACCTCGCTCGTTGGACTCCGACGGCGGCCAACTGCCAGCCGCAGGAGTACGTGGTGCTCACGAGCCCGGAGGCACGCACCGAGCTGCGCGGGCGCATCGAGGCCCACTACCGGGAGTTCGCGGAGATCCTCGCCGATCGCGAGCACCGCGAGGAGCGTGTCCGCGCGCTGGGGCTGACACCGGCGGAGGCCCTGCACCCCCACGTGCTGGCGGCCGTCCCCGCCTTCGTGAAGGCCGTCGACGCGGGCCGCGACCGCCTGTTCTTCGGGGCCACGGCCGTCGTCGTGATCCACGCGGCGCGCGGTGAGGTCATGCCGGAGGCGGCGTGCTCCTACGCGGCGATGCTGCTCGCGCTGGCGGCCGAGACGCGCGGGCTCGGCTCCTGCATCACCGGCTACGCCTCCGACGCCCTCCGGGCGCTCCCCGAGACGTCTGCGTGGCTGGGGATCCCCGAGGGCAACGAGGTCCACGCGGTCGTCGCGCTCGGCCACCCGGCCGAGCGGTTCCTCCGGATCCCGGGCCGCAAGCCGGTCCGCGCCCTGTGGCGGTAGCGGCTTGTCGTCATCCGCGCCCATCGTTCGGGCGTCCGCCGCTACGGGAGCGCCGGTGCGCGGCGCCGGCGGCCCGAGTCGGTGGTGGGGC
>CAZRDB010000038.1:0-957 GCA_964598695.1 uncultured Armatimonadia bacterium | reverse complement strand
GGGCGCCTGCCCGAGGGGAGAGCGGACATGGACGCGATGATCGGCTACTGCGGGTACAACTGCGCCGGCTGCGGCGCGCGGTCGGATGACCCGGCGGTGCGCGCGAAGCTGGTCGAGGCGTGGCGGAGGTACCTCGGCCACGAGGCGTACACCGTGGAGAACGTCCACTGCAACGGCTGCAAGGGTGGGGGGCTGCTCGCCGACCGCTCCTGCCAGGCACGGCCCTGCGCGGTCGCGCGGGGGGTGGAGATCTGCGCGGAGTGCCCGGACTTCCCCTGTCCGAAGGTCGGCGGCCTCCTGTGCTCGCGCGAGCAGCTCCTCCTGCTGTGCGCCGGTCGTGGTGGGGGCATCACGGAGGAGGAGTACGACCTGGCGCTGCGGCAGTTCGACAGCCTGGGCAACGTGATCGAGGGGCTGGTGCGAGCGGGGCGGCTGCCCGCCTGGTGCGGCCGCCGTGGGACCAGGCCGGAGGGGGAGGGCGGCGCGTAGCGGCCCCGAGGCCCGGTGCGGGCGTGACAACCCGCCGGGCCGACGGTACAATTGGGCGCAGGGCGCAACGGCGGGTTGTGGGGGCGGAACGGAGCGCCGAGCTTGGACACCGCGGGGAAGCTCACCGGAGTGCTGGTCTTCGTGATCGGCATCGTCCTGCTTGGCGTCGTGTTCAAGTACACCCTCGATACCGTGGCATCGGCGGAGAGTGCCGTGCGCAACGGCGATCTCGTGCTGCGTCCCCTCTGGGGAGGATCGGACGCGCCGGCGGCGTACCCTCCTGACGTGCGGGGCGAGCCGCGGAGGTCCGTTCCGGCGGAAGCGCCTCCGTCCGCGCGCCCCGGGGCCGGGGAGGTCTCGGCGGAGTCCGGCGCCGCCGATGCCAAGCCTATGACTACGATGGCCCGCTTCCCGATAGCGCTGGGATCACCCATGGACGGCCTGAGCGCCCTGGGATTCATAGCCGCC
>CAZRDB010000037.1:3175-33997 GCA_964598695.1 uncultured Armatimonadia bacterium | reverse complement strand
TTGGGGGGGGCAAAAAAACGGTTCCCCACACTGTCGCCCCCGGGGGGACTAACCCGGTTGTCCCGGGTTTTTCCAGGTCCTGCCGATTATAAAAGTGACCCTGGGCGGGATCGTCTTCTTCATCATCTCGGCAATGCTCTTGCCGATCTTCCAGCTCAATGTCAGCGGTGGTGCGTAGCTTCGGGGAGGCGATCTCCCCTCAAGGCGATGACAGACGGAGGAGGCAGTGACGCATGTGTAGGAAGCGTTTGCGCGCGGGGCGGTACGGCTTCACGCTCACCGAGCTGCTCGTGGTCATGGTGATCATCGTGCTGCTCGCGGGCATGGCGGTGACCGTGGTCCCCAAGCGGATCGAGGAAGCGCGCGAGTCGAAGACCAAGGCGGAGATCCGGACCGTCGAACAGGCGATCACGCAGTACCAGATCCACTGCCAGGATGCGCCCTCCCAGTCGGACGGCCTCAAGGCCCTCGTCCAGAGCCCGACCGACTCCGACCACTCCTCGCGCTGGAAGGGCCCCTATCTCGAGCGCGGCGTGCCGAAGGACGGCTGGAACCGCGACTACGTCTACCGCTCGCCCGGCAAGGACAAGCGCGACTACGATCTGCTCTCGCTGGGCAAGGACGGCAAAGAGGGCACGGATGACGACATCAACAACTGGGAGGCCACGAAGGAGTAGCCTTCGCGGCTTCACGGTCACCGAGCTGCTCGTCGTGATGGTGATCATGGGGCTGCTGGCCGGGTTGGCCGTTCCGAACGTCACGCGTTCGCTGCAGGCCGAGCGGCTGCGCACGGGCGCGCGGACGATGGCGAACATGGTCCAGATCGCCCGGAGCCGGGCGATCACCCATCACACCTACACGCGCCTGAGCCTCGACACGGACGAGGGCATCGTCACCATCGAGCAGCTCCAGTACCCGACCGACAGCAACGGGAGCGCCGTCGCGGTCTCGACCACGACGGCGGCCGCAGGCGTCGGCGCCGAGCCGACCTGGGAGGAGCTGACCGACAGCCTCGCCCGGCGGCGCGCGCTTCCGCAGGGCGTGCGGATCACCTACGCCGGCGCGCCGTCGTCGCAGGTCTCGACCGCGCAATCGCGCGAGCTGACCTTCGCGCCCGATGGCTCGACCGACGATGCGGTGATCCGGCTCGAGGGCTACAAGCAGGACCGGCTGACGGTCTCGATCCGCAGACTGCGGCTCAACCCGACGGTCCTGTCGCCGGAGGAAGAAGAGAGACTGCTCTCCACGGAGGTGGGCCGGTAGTGGTGGCGCGGCGCCCCCACAGTCGATCCGGGTACACGTTGCTCGAACTGATGGTCGCCTCGGCGATCCTCGCCGTCGGGCTGACCGTGGTGATGCGGTCGTTCACCTCCGGGATCGAGACCCTCCGGATCTCGGAGAAGCGGTCGATCGCCGCGATCCTCGCCCAGCAGCGGCTGGCCGAGATCATGGGGCAGTCGACCCTGACCGACGGGACCGACCAGGGCGCCTGTGAGGAGCCGTGGTCGGAGTTCCGGTGGCAGAGCGAGATCCGCACCATGGAGGAGTACAGCGACCTCATGCAGGTCAATGTCGTCGTGATGTGGCGCGTGTCGGAGGAGCGGAGCGACGAGGTCTCGCTCACAACGATCCTGCGGCCGCCGCCCGAGGAGACCGAGTCGGAATGACGGTGACGAGCCGGCGCCAGGGCCTGTCGGGCCGCGTGTCGCCGCCCCCCTCGCGGGGGCGCGGCGGCGCGTCGTGCGGCGGCTTCACCCTGCTCGAGATGATCACGGTCTGCTTCCTGCTCGCGATGCTGCTGAGCGCGATCTTCGCGACCTTCCGCGTGGCCATGCGCTCGATGGAGATCGCCGAGGAGCGGTCGCAGCTCTACCAGACCGGCCGACTGCTGACGGCCCAGATCCAGCGCGAGCTGTACTCGCTGTGGGTCGACGCCCCTGCGCCGGCCGACGCGGGCGCGACCGAGACAACCTCGTCGGCGGCCGGGTTCTCGACCGGCATGGCCACCGAGAGCGAGGCGACGCCGACGCTCAAGGGCTCGGTCGACACGGCGACCAACTCCGCCCAGCTCGAGATGCTGATCACGCCTCCGCCGTACCTCGACGACGACGGCCTCCCGCAGGTGGGCGTCGTGCACGTCTCCTACTACATCGACGAGGATCCCAGCACCGAGGAGGAGGGCCTCGTCCGCGCGGAAAACCGCTACATCGATCTCGGCGACGCCGACCAGACCACCGAGGTGACTCCTCTGTGCGAGGAGGTCACCGGGTTCGATGTGCAGTACTACAGCGCCGATGACGAGGCGTGGGTCGACGAGTGGGACTCGACCGAGCTGCCGACGGCCGTGACGTACTCCCTCACGATCGACGACCCGGACGACGACGAGGACGCGATCTCGCTGAGCCAGACGGTGACCCTGCCGCGCAAACTGGGGGCGCAGATCGGCGAGGAGGTCTCCGCCGACACCGAGGTCGACAGCGGCGAGATGCTGATGGGGACGGGGGGCGGCCAATGAAGAGGCGCTCCTCACGCGGCGTGGCGCTGATCTCGGTCCTGTGGGTCCTGGCCGTGCTCTCGGTCGTCGGTCTGGGCTTCTCGCTCACGGTGCGCATGAGCACCGAGCTGGCCGCCAACAGCGCCTGGGATGCCCAGGCGATCGCGCTCGCCCACTCCGGGATCGAGATGACACTCACCCAGATCGCCGAGGAGCAGTCCTCCGGCAAGGTCTACTGCAGTCAGTACGACGCGTGGTACTCCTACTCGTCGGACGACATCGGCCTCGACTTCGACGAGGGCGGCTTCACCGTCCGCGTGGTCGACGAGGCCGGCAAGCTCGACATCAACACGGCGAGCGAGACCGAGCTGTACCAGCTCCTGGGCGACGAGGAGCTGGCGATGGCGATCATCGACTGGCGCGACGGCGACGACGAAGCGCTGGAGGGCGGTTCGGAGGCCTCGCTGTACGAGACGCGCAAGCCCGCCTACACGCCGCGCAACGATCGCTTCAAGAGCATCGGCGAGCTGGCGCTGGTCAACGGCATGACCTCCGAGCTGCTGTGGGGCGCGCCGGAGTACCGGTACGTCGAGCGGACGACCGGGGAGACCCGGGGTCTGGCCGACCTGCTCACGGTCGCCTCGATCGACTCGAACAAGACGCCGACCGGCGACGACAAGGTCAACCTGAACACGTCGAGCGACGATGACCTGCTGACGGCGCTCGAGGGGATCATCGACGACGCCAAGATCCAGGCGATCATCGAGTTCCGGTCGCAGTTCCAGGGCGACGGCAGCGGCGGCGCGGGCGGTGGGATCACCGACCCGACCGGCGGCAACCTCGGGGGGCTCACGGGCGGTGGCGGGATGACCACCGGGGGCGGCGGCATGAACATCGGGGGCGGCGGCGGGATGCGCCGGCTGGGCGAGGTCTCGACCCGGCAGGTGGACGGCTCGGAGATGGGCGCCGACCCCGACCTCGAGGGCGCGCTGACCGACGCCACCGGCGCGCTCACGGGCGCGGGCGGCGGTCCGGGCTCCGAGGGCAGCGGCGTCTCACTCGAGCCGGACAACACGCTCGCTTTCCCCACCACCGGTGCGCTCATCCGGGTGCCGGGCCTCGACACCACGGACATCCAGGCGATCTGGGACTACGTCACGGCCGTCGACGGCGCCGTGATCGAGGGCCGGGTCAACATCAACACCGCTCCGTACGAGGTGCTGGCGGCGGTCATGGACCCGACGCTCGCCGAGGAGCTGGTCTCCTACCGGGAATCGGGTCTGCCGTTTCTGACCGTTGCCGACCTTCTGGACGTCAGCACCGACATGCGCTCCGAGTTCGAGAGCCTCTCGGATCGGCTGACGGTCCGGTCGTTCGTCTTCACGATCGAGTCGACCGGCCGAGTCGCCGGCTCGAACGTCGAGCGGCGCATCCGCCAGATCGTCGACGTCTCCGGCACGGAGGCCAATGTGCTGCAGGTGACCGTCTACTAGCGCGGGGAAGACCCCGTGCGGACATCATGCCGCGCTGTTGGCGGCACGAGGGAGTTCAGGAGAGCCAAGTTGGGCAACGCGCGAGATGCAGTAGGGGTCGACATCGGCCAGAGCAGCGTCAAGCTGGTCTATGCGCGGCGGGCGGGCAACGGCTTCGCGGTGACACATGCGGACCTGCTTGCCGTCTCCGACGAGGCCGGGATGGAGGGCGCGGGCGCCAGCCTGCGCGACGCGCTCGCCGAGGCCGCCCGCAGGCTCGGAGCGCGGCCCGGCGCCGTCGTGGCGAGTGTCGAGCGGAGCGCCGCGACCGTGTGAGTGCTCAGCGTGCCGACCGCGGCCGGCGAGGAACTCTCGCGCGTGGTCCGGTACGAAGCCGAGTCGCAGATCCCGTTCCCGATCGACTCGGCCGAGCTGGGCCACCGCTCGATGGGCGCCGTGAACGGCCATGCCCGCGTGCTGCTGACCGCCTGCCCCCGGACCAGTATCATCCAGCGGCGCGATGTGCTTTCGTCGGCCGGGCTGGCGCCCACCGAGGTCGCGGTCTCGACGCTCGCCACACTCGCCGGGCTTCGGGCGGTCGATGCGCAGATCGCCCGGGAAACCTGTCTCATCGTCGACATCGGGGCCGAGGTCACCGAGGTCGCGATCGCCAGCCAGGGCGAGCCCGCCTCGTCCTTCACCCTGGCCCTCGGCGGGCGCTCGCTCACGCTGGCGCTCGCGAACGACCTGGGCCTCGACATCGCCGCCGCCGAGCGACGCAAGCTCGACCAGGGGGTGGCGGTCGATCCGCAGACCGGGCTGCCGTCCGATGCCGCGATGGAGCACCTGACGGCTTGGCTCCTGCGCCTGTACACCGGGCTGCGGCGCGCGCTCGAGGCGCACGCGCAGGCATCGCCGCAGCAGCCGGTGGAGGCACTGGTCCTCCTGGGCGCGGGCGGGCTCACCCAGGGCCTCGCGGCAGGGATCGCCGGGGCGCTCCGTCTGCCCATCCGCTATGCCGACCCGGCGAGCGCGCTGGGGTTCGCCGTGCCCGAGGGGCGCTCCGGCGCCTCGTTCGTCACGGCCCTCGGCCTGGCGATCCAGGGGCTGGGCCTCACCGACCTCGCCATCGACCTCACTCCGCGCGAGGTGCTCGCCTCGAAGCGGGCTCGGACGGAGAGGACGGCCTGGGCCGCGGCCGCGGCCGTCCTCGGCGTGCTCCTGCTGGCCGCGACGGCCTGGCAGGGCGTTCGGGTTCTGGGGGCCGGCCGTGAGTGGCGCGAGACCTACAAGGACTACCAGGCGAAGCAGCAGGCCGCCAGCGATCTCGACCTGAGCGATGTCGAGGTCCAGGCGCTCGAGGGCATCCTCGCCCGGTCGCGCGATGGCGACAGCGATCCGCTGGAACTCCTCGCCTTCCTCAGCGAGAGCCTGCCGGTCGAGACGCGCCTCAAGGACCTCTCCTTCGCTCGCGGCGATTCGATCAGCATGAAGGGCGAGGCGGTCAGCAACGCCGCGATCTCCGAGACCCAGCACATCCTCGAGGGGAGCGGCAAGTTCGAGGACATCCGCGTCAACCACAGCACCGCGACCGATGTCGAGGGCCGCACTCTCTACACGTTCGACATCCAGTGCAAGCTGAAGGGAGGGGAGGCCCGGTGAACGCCCCCTGGAAGGGCATCCTCGTCGCCCTCGCCATCGTCGTCCTGTGGGTCCTGGCCGTCTATCGCCCACTGTCGGACCACTGCGCCCGACGCGCCGAGCACACCGAGCGGCTCCGCGCCCGCATCGCCGAACTCTCTCAGGACTCCTCCTCGCTGACCGAGAAGCGCGAGAAGGCGGCGGAGTTGATCCGCGGGGTCGGCTACGTCCGGCCCACCACCAACGCCGCGCAGAGCGCCCGGATGCTGCAGCAGATCGAGGTGGCCTGCCGGCGTGCGCCGATCGGCCTGATCGAGGTCGTTCGCATGGAGCCGGAGACCATCCCGGGCCCCACGGTGCAGATCGAGGGCGGGGGACTCAAGGTCTCCGTGCAGTACATCCGGCAGCCTGTCCAGGTGCAGACCAACGGCGGGCTGCAGGGGACCATCCAGTTCCTCGCCGATCTGAAACGCACGTATCCGATGATGATGGTCGACCGCCTGGCACTGTCGTCGTCCGATGAGACGGGTTACGTCCGGATGCGCGCGGTGCTGTCCTCTTGGCGGCCGGATCCCGATAGCATGACGACGGGAGGTGGCGCATGAGCGGCCAACGCCTGAACGTACTCCTCCTCGGCGTCTTCTCGGCCTGCCTGATCGGCGCCGCGGGGCTCGCCACGTACATCCAACTCCAGCCCGACAACGAGCCCACGGTCGAGGAGATCGTGGCCGCCGAGCTGAACCCGGACGACTTGCCGCCGATCTCGGGCGTCGGGCTCGAGGCGCCGGCGCAGTCGATCGTCGATCGCGACCTGTTCGCGCCGGTGCGGCGCGACCAGCGCGTGGTCACGCCCGAGCCGGGGAGCCAGCGCACGGTTGTCGCCGGCGCCGAGGACCTCTCGGGGACCTGGATGCCGCCGATGGTCGGCGGGTTCGCGGCTCCGCCGGCCGGCACGGCCGGCTGGGGGCCCGCACCGACACAGCCGGCGGCGAGCCCGCCCGCCCCGATGGCGCCCAGCGGCCCGGTCTCCTTCCCGCCGCCCGCGCCGACCCGGCTGGAGGCGCCTCCCGTCTCGGAGGCGCCGGCCAGGCCCGAGCCGCGGATCGCGATCACCGGCGTCACGAGCGCCGGGGGTACCACCCGGGTGCTGGTCGAGGACGTCAACACGGGCAAGCGGAGCTGGGTCGCCCCCGGCGACTCGGCCTACGGCTTCCGCGTCGACTACGCCACGGGCCGCGGCGCCGTCGTGAGTCGGGACGGCCACAGCGAGGTGCTGCGCGTCGGCGAGAACAAGGGCGCCGGAGCGGCCGAGGCCGCGCCCAAGCCGAGCGCGCCCGCGGCGAACGGAACGGAGCCAGGCGAATGAAGATCTCCAATCGAGACGCGGGCATCATCTTGGGAGCCTTCGCGGGGATCGTCCTCCTCGGCGTTCTCGGCTACCTGTGGCACTCGTCCCGCGTGCCGAGCGGTTCGGCGTCGACGAGCGTGAGCGGCGCACCCGAGGCCGAGGACGTGGACTCGGCGGTGGAGGGGATCCTCGCCGAGTGGACCGACAGCCGCGTGGCGCAGGTGGCGGCCTCCGGCCTGTTCCTGCCGCTCTCGGGCGAGTCGGGCGTGCGCACGATCGAGGGCTCGCTCACACCCGTCTCCGTCGAGACACGAGCGGTCGTCGACGTGACCGAGACGGCGCCGCGCCCGCAGCCCGGGGGCTCCTCGGGACGCGGGGGCGTGGGGCCGCCGGTCAGCCCGCCGGGCGGAGGCTCGGTGCCCGGGGGAGAGGGCTCTGGGACGGGCGTCGTCGCGGCCCCGGCGGCGGCCATCGAGGTCGCGATCACGGGTGTGATCGTGGGCGGCAAGACGGCCCGCGTTCTGGTGGAGAGCAACCCGCTCGGGCAGGCGCAGTGGGTCGACGTTCCGGGCGAGGCGTTCGGGTATCGGGTGCGTTACGCGACGGTGCGGGGCGCGGTCCTCGAGAAGGACGGCCGCACCTACGTGCTCGTGCTCGGCGCCAACAAGAAGGCGCGCGGGGGCGATGACTACAAGGTGCCGGGCGCCGGCGGCTCTGGTCCGTCGGGCGCCATGCCCGGGCAGATGCAGGGCCCGCAGGGAGGCCCCGACCCCGAGGCGATGATGCGGATGAACGGGATGCGCAACGGCGGCCGCTGGGGTGGTCGCGGTGGCGGGTTCCGTGGCGGTGGTCCTCCGGGCGGCGGTCCTCCGGGCGGTGGCCCGGGTGGCGGCCCGGGCGGGCCCGGGTAGACCCAGGCTCGATGGCGTGTAGGCAGCCGACGGCGCCGCTTGTGCGGAGCCGTGGTGTGAGGATCGGAGTGTGAGGTTCCAGATGAAGTGTTGGCAGATCCTCGTAGGGATCGGCGTCGTCGTCCTCCTCCTGGGGGGCGCCGCACTGGCGCAGCCGCCGAGCACGCCGCCGGCGACGGGAGCCGCCGCGCAGCCGCCGGCTCAGCCGCCGGACCAGCCGCCCGCTCCGACCGGCGAGGGCGACGAGACGGACGAGACCCCCGACGGCCCGCCCGGCGAGGGCGCGACGGTGCCCGGGGCCCGGCCCGGCGTGACCGGGGGAGACAGTCAGGACCCGAACGCGCCCGATGACAATCGCGGCTTCTCGGCCGACCAGTTCCCCGAGGACATCCGGACGCAGCTCGAGGCGATCATGCCCAAGGGCGAGCCGTCGTCCGACGGCAAGCTCTCGATGGCCTTCTCCAAGACGGAGATCGAGGACTTCCTCCAGTTCCTCTCGAGCGAGTCGGGCTACACAATCCTCCCGCCCGCGGACCTCTCGGGCCAGATCACGATCGTCAGCCGGGTCGAGGTGACGCTCGACGACGCGTTCTCGATCCTCGAGGCCTGGCTGCGGCTCCGCAGCTTCACGACCTTGCGCGACGACACGCGCAAGATCATCACGGTCATCCCGCTGTCGAAGGCGCGGATGCGGCCGCGCGAGGTCCGGGGCCCCAACGTCCCGATCGACCTCGCCGACCCCAACGACATCGTGACCCAGATCGTCCAGCTCCGGCACGTCGAGGCGGCCAAGGTCGCCGAGCTGATCACGCCGCTGGTCGATGCCGAGTGGGCCCAGGTGACGGCCTCGGCCGACCTCAACGCGCTCCTGATCACCGACACGGCGGCGAACATCGAGCGCCTGATGCTCATCATCGACGAACTCGACCAGGAACTGCTCGCCGAGCCGGTCACCGTCGAGGTCATCCCCCTCTCCTTCGCGCCGGCCAAGGAGACCGCCGACCTTCTCAACACCATCCTCGGCCAGTCGAACCAGCTGCCGGCCGAGATGCTGCAGCGGTTCGGCATCGACCCATCGACCATCCAGCAGGGTCCCCAGGGCTTCATCGGCGAGACGCAGAAGCTCAAGGTACAGGCCGACCAGCGGACCAACTCCCTCGTGGTGTTGGCCAGCCCGGCGCGCATCGAGTTGGTCAAGAAGATCGTCGAGCAGCTCGACATCGACACCAGCGCGAAGGTCTCCTACCGCGTCTTCCAGCTCAAGTCGGCCGATGCGACCGACGTGGCCGAGATGCTCAACCAGATCTTCGAGCAGCCGCAGGGCGGTCCGGGCAGCAGCACCAACCGGCGCGGCGGCTTCATGGACTTCATGTTCGACCCCTTCGGCTCGTCGCGGCGGAGCAGCGAGGGCACCAAGACGGTCAGCAGCCTCAAGGAGAACGTCGTGGTGGCCGACACGCGAACCAACTCGGTCATCGTCACGGCCGCCGAGGGCAACATGAAGGCCTTCGAGGACATGATCAACCAGCTCGACTCGAACAAGTCGCTCTCCGAGCTGACTCGCGTCTACCGGCTCGAGAACGCCATGGCCGCCGACCTGTCGGAGGTGCTGGCCAACGCCTTCTCCGGCTCGCGCCGGCGCGGCGGCGGTGGCTTCCTCGAGATGATCTTCGGGGGCAGCAGCCGCAGCTCGTCGACCGGCCCGCTGCAGTTGCTCAGCCAGATCACCGTCACGGCGGAGGAGAAGTCGAACAGCCTGATCGTGACCGCGCCGCCGCAGGCGTTCGAGATGGTCGACCAGATCATCGAGGACCTCGACCAGCCGCGGAAGCAGGTCTACATCAGCGTCATCATCGCCGATGTCACGCTGAACGACGAGCTGCGCTACGGCGTCGAGTGGGACTGGTTCACCAAGTCGAACCCGTCGCTCTCCGGCACGAGCAACTTCGGCCTGAGCGGCTGGGACCAGGGGATCCGTTGGGGCATCATCGGCGATTCGATGCAGGGCTTCCTGGAGGCGCTCTCGGAGAAGACCAGCATCCGCGTCATCTCGACGCCCTCGATCATGACCCTCGACAACGCCGAGGGCACGATCACCTCCGGCCGTGAGATCACGGTCAAGACGGGCCAGCGCGAGTCGACCGGCGGCTCGATCACCGATATCACCGATCGCGTGACGGCGGCGATCACCCTCCAGGTGACCCCGCACATCAGCCGGAACTCCTGCCGCCTCTCGATCACGCAGACGATCGACGACATCGGCGAACTGGACACCTACGGCAACCCCGCGATCAACAAGCGCGAGGCCACCGCCGAGGAGCTCGTGGGCACGGGCGAGACGGTCGTCCTCGGCGGGATCATCCAGGAGGATGTCCGCGTGACACGCCAGTCAGTCCCGGTGCTCAGCGAGATCCCGCTCATCGGGCAGCTCTTCAAGTCCAAGAACACGACGGTCCGCCGCTCCGAGCTGATGGTCTTCCTGACCCCGTATGTCGTTGAGGATCAGGACGTTGCGAACCGTCACGGCGAGAGCGTCCAGAGCATCCGCCGCGCGGCGGAGGAAGACCTGCGCCGGCGCTTCCCCGACTGGGGCAGCGAGGTCACGGACGCGCTCGAGGCGGCCCGGATCGGCGGCGCGCCGACGGGCAGCACCCCTCCGGACGGCCGGCCGACCGGGGACGCTCCGGCGGTCTCCGAACGCGCTCCAGCGTCGCGCGAGACCGACAACTGGCCGCCCATCACGGGGAGGGCGGGGCGCCGCTAGGAGGCAGACCGTATGGACATCCGCGGCGCCCGACAGGCGCTGATCGCCCTCGCGGCGTGGATGTCGCTTCTGGCCCCACTCGCCGCCGCGGGGCAGCCCGCGGCGGCCGAGTCGACCGCAATCGATTCGTCAGCCGCTTCCTCGCGGGAGGAGCGGCTGACGGCGCTTGTGGAGGGCGTCGAGAGCGGCTCCGGCGCCTACGCGGTCCCCTGGCACGTCGAGACGCGGCGGGGCGCCCCCGTCCGCGACCGGTTCGGGCAGGTTCGGTACGTCCAGGACCTCCCGCTCCCCCTCTGCGCGCTCACCTACGACATGGAGCACGGTCCGGCGCGCGCGGCGGACCTGCTCGCTCAGCTCGAGCGCGCCGACGTGCGGGCCACGTCGTTCTGGCTGGGCTCGGTCGCCGCCGGTCAGCTTGACCTCGTTCGCGCGTGGCGCGCGGCCGGCCACGCGCCCGGCCTGCATTCGTGGGGCCACGAGCACCAGCCACGGCTCTCCCTCTCGAAGTTCCGCTCCGGCACC
Organism: uncultured Armatimonadia bacterium; assembly: GCA_964598695.1. Classification (GTDB taxonomy): domain Bacteria; phylum Armatimonadota; class Zipacnadia; order UBA1398; family UBA1398; genus CAZRDB01. The sequence goes on along the minus strand of CAZRDB010000037.1, from coordinate 22,845 downwards.
GAGCGCATCGCCGAGCTGCTGCGTTCGGCCACGGGGTCGGACGGCCCGGGTCTCTACCGCTTCCCGTGGGGCGAGGCCACCGCGTCGCAGGTCGGGCTCCTCCGCGACCTGGGCTACACGGCGTTCTACTGGAGCGTCGACACGAGCGACTACCTCGGCAAGAGCGGAGCGCGGGTCGCGGCCAGCGGGAGCCAGTGCCAGCGCGGCGGCATCGTGCTGATGCACGACACGCGGGGCGCGGTGGACGGAGCGGCGGGGCTCGCGAAGGGCCTGCGTGCGAAGGGGCTCGAGCCGGTCGCCGTGCATGACCTCCTCGGCGCATTCCCGGCACAGCCCTGCTTCGCCCTGGTCGGTGTCGTCCGGCGGCTGCCGGGTCCGCCCATCGGGCGACCCGAGCCCGGCGAGCCCCAGCTCTCGATCGACGGCGGTTGGGCGGCACTCGTGCGCGAGGGCAGCCTGGGGCTCTGGGACCGCACCGTCGATGCGGGGGTGTGCCTCGCGAACGACGCCGTACGCTGCGCATGGTCCCCGGTGGGCGATCTCCTCGCGGTCGAGGCCTCCGACGGAGCGGTGTACGTGCTCTCGGCCACCGCCGCGGCGGCCGAGGCGGCCGGCCGACCGACGGGGACGGTCGCGCGGATCCCGTCCGCGGTGCGGGTCTCGCCGCCCGGCTCCGTCGCGCGGGCTCCGGCGTTCGCCCCCGATGGGGGCGCGCTGGAGTGGGAGCGTCTCTCGGCCGGTGGCTCCCCGGAGCGGGTCTGCGCCTCCGTGCGGCGGGTTCGGCCCTGGGGCGTGGTGCGGGTGGTGAGCGATGCGCCGGGGGCGGAGATCGAGGTGGGGGCTGCCGGCTCTGCACGCACCGTGGCCACCCCTTGCCTACTGATCGCGGGGGGGAAGGACAACACGCTCCGGCTGCGGGCGGCTACGGGCGAGCCCCTGACGGTCCGCGTCGAGTGCGGGGCAGTGGCCACGCTACGGCTGACCGGCGATGGCCTGCATCGCCTCGAACCCGGCGGAGCACCCGCCGAGGCGGCGCCAGCCCGCGCCCCGCGCGATCTCTAGAGCAGGCCCTCCTCCGTCACCAGCAGGTCCATGGGGATGTCGCGCTCGTCGTGCGGCACCGCGTCGAGCACCTGGCAGGCGAACCCGACGCCCACTGCGCGCACCTGCGGGTGCAGGGCGCGGAAGCGGTCGAAGAAGCCGCCCCCGTATCCGAGACGGTGGCGGGTGTGGCGGGCGAACGCGAGACCGGGCAGCAGGGCGATCTGGACGAGGGCCGAGATCTCCTCGGGCGCGAGGCAGGGGGCGGCAGCCGCCGGCTCCCGGAGGCCGATCCGGGTGACGACGGTGGGGCAGGGGAAGGGGCACAGGTCCAGTGCGCGGATCTGCCAGTTGACGCGGGGCAGGTAGACCCGGCCCCCCGGGGGCGGATCGTACGCAAGGGCCGACAGGTCGGGCTCACAACGGAAGGGCAGGCACAGCAGGTAGCCAGGGCAACCGGGCGGCAGCACCTCGGCGCGAACGGTCTCGACCAGGGCACTGCCTGCGTGCTCCCGCCAGGAGTCATCGAGCGATTCCCGCAGCGCGAGCATCCGTTGCCGGAGTGCGTGCTTGTCGGCCGCGAGGCCGCTCACGCCGCGCACCGCCGTTCACGGCGCGCCGACCCTCGGCTAGACGACATCCCAGCGGTGGAGGGCACGCGACAGCTTCTCCTTCATCTTCCGCTTGGCCCGCTGCAGCGCGTTGTCGATCTGCTTGGGGCTCATCTGGAGCCGTTCCGCGATCTCGTGGTACGACCTGCCGGCGACGTACGCCGAGAGGGCGATGCACTCGAGGGGCGACAGGGCGGAGCGCATCCGGACGTCGATCTCACGGGCCACATCGCGGCCCAGCACGATCTGCTCCGGACTGGAAGCCGAGCGCACGCCGGGCCAGGGGGTCTCGAGAGCGTCGCCGCCCGAGTCGTCGCTGGGTGCGTCGAGCGAGAGCGAGGCGTTGAGGACCCGGTGCTTCTTGCGGGTCGCGGTCTTGGTCGCGGTGATGATCTGGCGCGTGACGCAGGTCTCCGCGAAGTGGCGGAAGGCGACCATCTTCTCGGCCCGGAAGTCACGGATCGCCTTGAACAGGCCGATCATGCCTTCCTGCACGACATCGTCACGCTCCGCGCCGGCGAGGAAGAAGGTCCGCGCCTTGCTCTCCACGAGGCCCCGGTACTTGCGGAGCAGGTGCTCCGTCGCCTCGCGGCAACCGGATCGGGAGAGTACGACGAGGTCCTCGTCGGAGAGGGTGTAGAGGGGCGAGTCACAGCGCACCCCCGCGGCTTCCGTCTCGCTGTCGGCGAAATGCGCGACTCTGCGAGACGACAGCCTCCCACACGCTCGGCCCGAGCGGATCTCCGTGCAGCGCGCGGCCGCACAGGCCGGCCTGCCCTCCGTGCGGTACCCGTTCATGCCAGCACCCCCTCGCCAGGTCACTGCGGCGCGACTCCAGGGGGCGCGGAAGCCGGGGCCTCTCGACGGGGGTCCCGTCGGGGAGGAAGACACCCTACTTCCGGCGGTGGCCTTACTCCACTGTGCAACCCATCATAGAGGAGGCGGGGGCGCCTCGTCAAAGGGTGTGTGCGGCGATGCGGACGCGGTCTCAGGAGCGCCCGTCGGGCCCGCCGATCGGCAGGCGGATCGTGAAGGTCGTGCCGTGCCCGAGGCGCGAGTCGACCGCGATCGTGCCGCCGTGGGCGTCGATGGCGTTCTTCACGATCTGGGTGCCCAGCCCCGTTCCGCCCGGCTTGGTCGACTGCACATCGGCGGTGAAGAGCCGTTCGCGGATGTGGTCGGGCATGCCGCGGCCGGTGTCGGCCACGACGATCTCGACGTACGAGCCCTCGGGCCAGGGCTCCGAGGGGCCGGGCCGTGCGCTGACGTCGATGCGTCCGCCGGCCGGGGTCTCGGGCACCGCGTTGCTGATCAGGTTGTACAGCGCCGAATGGAGGAGCTTGCGGTCGAGAATCGTCGGGGGGAGGGGCTCCACCCCGCCGAGGTCGAGCTTGATGCCGGAGCGCTCGGTGACCATGCGGAGCACCTGGCCGACCGAGCGGATCACGTCGGCGACGTCGCCCAGCGCGAAGGTCGGCTTGGCGACCTCGCCCTTGACGCAGTCGGCGATCTCGCGCGCGCGGGCGGTGACGTTGCTGCTGCCCGCCAGAACCATCTCGACAACCTCGGGGAAGAACTCGTTGAGCGGCCCGAGGCACTGGAGGATCTCCTCGGCCAGCCCGCCGAGTTCGCCGGTGCAGCGCTCGGCCAACAGGCGAGACAGATCGTCCATCGCGCTTTCGCGCAGCATCTCGAGCGTCTTCACGCCGGAGTCGACCGGGGTGAGGTAGTTCTTGACGTCGTGCGCGATGTCGCCGATCAGCTTGACGATCTGGCCGAGCCGGGCCTCCCGGTGGAGGCGGGCGTTGTCGATGGCCATCGCCGCCTGGTTCGCGACGATCGACAGCACCTCCAGGTCGCCGCCGTCGAAGGTGCCCTCGCGGCGGTTGAGCACCTGCATGACGCCGATGGTGTCGCCGTCGGCCTCCTTGAGCGGCACGGTGACCATCGTGCGGGTGAGGTACTGGATCCCCTCGCCGACCTTGCGGTAGTGTCCGGGGTCGGCCTGGACGTCCTCGGAGATCTCGATCTGCCCGGAGTGGAAGACCCGCCCCGCGATCCCCTCGCCGGCCGGCATCCGCTGCCCCCGCAGCTCCCGCGCCTTGGGGCCGACCACGTGGGCGAACGTGAGCGTGTCGCCCTGGGGCTCGTGGAGGAGAATGGATCCGGCCTCGCACTGCACGACATCGAGGCAGACGTCGAGCGCCACGCGGATCAGCTCGTTGAGATCGGTCGTCGAGTAGACGGCGGCCGTGATCGTGCGGACGGCCTCGAGCTGCCGCCATCGCAGGTCCAGCTCGGCTTGGAGCTGCTCGACCCGAGCCTGCCCGGACTCCATCGGAACTCCCCCGCCACGGAATCGGCCGGATCGAATCGCGTTGCCGATCCGGGTCTCTCTCTCTGTGCGTATTCGGACCCGGCCTCGCGAGACCTGCGGGGCCAGAATCGACCAAGGGAACTTGGCCCGGCACGCGAATGACCAATTGGACTGTCTCGGAAGACGAAGGGAGATGCAAGCGATGCGTGCTCGCATCTGGCTGTACGGAGCGCTCGCGATGGCCCTGGTCGTGCAGTGCGGCGCCTGGGCCCAGGGCGCGAAGAGCATCTACGATGCACAGAAGCCCAACGGGGGCGCCTTCCTCAAGGGGTTCACCGGGTGGGGCAGTGGCACCGTCGATGAGGCCGAGGAAGGCCCCGGCCTCGTCATCTCGACCTCCGGCTACTACGAGGGCGGTCAGTTCTCGTTCGCCGGGGCCAAGATCGAGGATGCCGTCACGAACGTCCAGAACGGCTTCATCACCCTGACGCTCAAGGTCGAGCAGGAGGCCCTGCAGGCCTCGACGATGACAGGCGTCATGGGTTCCGGCTCCGCGATGGGCTCGGGCTCCGTGATGGGCTCGGGGTCCATGATGGGTTCGGGTTCGGGCAAGGGCCCGTCGTCGATGGGCGGCATGGGGAGCGGCGGTCCCGGGATGATCCCCGGGATGGGCGGCGGCTCCAGCGGCGGCCCGGGGATGGTTCCCGGAATGCCCGGCGGCGGCTCCAGTGGCGGGCCGGGGATGGTCCCCGGGATGCCCGGTGGCGGCGGCATGATGGTGCCTGGGATCCCCGGCGGCAGCAGCAGCGGCATGATGCCCGGCGGCGCGGCCTACACGGCCGTCGAGCAGCCCGCCAAGCTGACCAAGCTCCGCGTGGTCCTGGTCACGACGACCGGCACCTACGCGATCGAGGACATTGACGCGAGCGGCGTGCCGAGCCAGGAGCCCGGTTGGGAGACGGTCGCGCTCCCGCTGGCCGAGTTCGCCTCGCGCGCCGGGGTTCCGGCCGGCGAGATCCAGGAGGTGCGGATCTGCGGGGACGCGACGGGCAAGATCACGCTCGGCGGCATCCAGCTCTTCCAGGAGGATCCGGCCGATGTCGTGAACGTCACGGCTCCCGAGGATGCTACCTACGAGTGGGGCGAGACCTTCTCGCTGAAGGCCGTCGTCGACGATCCGACCAAGCAGTTCCGCCTCCACTGGGACTTTGACAGCAGCGACGGCGTGACGTACGACGGCGAGACCGGGGACACGGTCGAGGACGCCAACTACTACTTCCCGGCCCCCGGGGAGTACACCGTCACGGTGGTCGCCGTCCCGATCACCAACCGTGCGCTCCCCCGCATGGCGACCTGCCGGATCACGCTCAAGGGCCAGGCCGGCAACATGATGCCCGGCGGGATGATGCCGGGTGGCGGCATGGTCCCCGGCATGATGCCGGGCGGGATGATGCCCGGCGGGATGATGCCCGGCACCGAGCACTAGAGCCGGCGCGCGGAGGTCCGCGAATCGCGAGGGAGCGCCCGTCGGGCGCTCCCTCGTTTGCTTCCGGTGGATCGGCTCGCCGGGCTAGACCAGGTAGTCGTTGATCCGGTTCTCGATCAGTTCCTGGCGGCCGCTGGCGTTGGGCGTGACCTCGCCCTTCTCCAGCATGTACTGCTCGAGTTCCGCGAAGCCGACGCCGCCGGCCTCGATCTTTGCGCCCACGCCCGAGTCCCACGAGGCGTAGCGCTCCCTGAGGATCCCCTCGAACAGCCCGTCTGCGCGCATCCGGGCGGCGGTCTTGAGGCCGCGGGCGAACGCGTCCATCCCGCCGATGTGGGCATGGAACAGGTCGACCGGCTCGAAGCTCTCACGGCGGACCTTGGCGTCGAAGTTGAGCCCTCCGGGGGCGAGCCCGCCCTTGGCGAGGATCGCCAGCATCACCTGCGTCGTGAGGTAGATGTCGGTGGGGAACTGGTCGGTGTCCCAGCCGAGCAGCATGTCGCCGTCGTTGGCGTCGATCGAGCCGAGCGCCCCGAACGCCAGCGCGGCGGCCAGCTCGTGGGCCATCGCGTGGCCGGCGAGCGTGGCGTGGTTGGTCTCGAGGTTCAGCTTGAGGTGCTCCATCAGGCCGTACTTCTGCAGGAAGGCCACGCAGGCGGCGACGTCGGAGTCGTACTGGTGCTTGGTCGGCTCCTTGGGCTTGGGCTCGATGTAGAACTGGCCGGTGAAGCCGATGCTCTTCTTGAACTCGACGGCCATGTGGAGGAAGCGCGCCAGGTGGTCGAGTTCGCGGGCCATGTCGGTGTTGTGGATCGTCGTGTAGCCCTCGCGCCCGCCCCAGAAGGTGTAGCCGGCGCCTCCCAGCTCGTGGGTGACCTCGATCGCCTTCTTCACCTGTGCGGCGGCGTAGGCGAACGCGTCGGCGTTGCAGCTCGTGGCGGCGCCGTGCATATAGCGGGGATTGGCGAAGAGGCATGCGGTGCCCCAGAGCAGCTTGACGCCCGTGCGCCCCTGCTCCTCCTTGAGCACCGGGACCACCGCGTCGAGGTTGCGGTTGGACTCGGCCAGGGTCGCGCCCTCGGGGGCGACATCGCGGTCATGGAAGGTGTAGAAGCCCACGCCGAGCTTCTCGAAGAACTCGAACGCGGCGCGGACGCGGTTCCGGGCGTTCTCGAGCGAGTTGCTGCCATCGTCCCACGGTCGCAGCATCGTGCCGACCCCGAACGGGTCGGAGCCGGTGCCGCGAAACGTGTGCCAGTAGCAGACGGAGAAGCGGAAGTGGTCGGCCATCGTCTTGCCCTCGACCACCTCCTCCGGGTTGTAGTGGTGAAAGGCCAACGGGTTCTGGGAGTCGGGCCCCTCGTACCGGATCTTCGGGATCCCGGGGAACGCTTCGGGCATCTGAGTCCACGCTCGCTTTCCGCAGTTGGTTTGGGCGAACACGCACCGATGAGCACTTCTCGCACCTTGGCGCGGTCTCCTTGCGCGATCGCGCCACCCGCGAGGTCACCCCGGGCGCCTGGCGAAGCGTATGGGCAGGGAGAGCGGGCCCGCGTGCGGTCCCGCACGAGGAGGAGGGTTCACCGGTGCGGAGATCGCTAGCGCTGCTGTGCATCCCAGTGGTCTGGTGCCTGGCTTCGGGGCGGGCTCCCGCCCAAGCCCCCGTTCTCGCCGACCAGGTCGAGAAGGTCTGGGAGTCGCCGGCCGAGCTGACCTTCGAGCTGCAGGTCCTGCTCGAGAAGGGGCTCATGCCCATCCTGAACCACGTGCCCGGCGAGGGGCGTTTCGGGGGGCGGATCCCGCAGCTCTCCCTGCTCGACATGAACGCGGGCACGCTGCGCTGGACGATCGACACCGGCTCCGACGTCAGCTCCATGACCGCCACCGACGACGGTGAGGTTCTTCTACTGACCACGGCCGGCATCGCCGCGGTCGAGCAGGCCATGGTCGCCGCGGTCTCCGCCGCCGACGGAGCGGTGCTGTGGCAGCTCCCGCTCGAGGAGCGGCTCGACTGCGGTGGCGACCTCACCCCCGTCTTCCGGCAGATCCGTTGGTTCGGCGACCGCTGGGCGAAGTCGCAGGGGATCGGTGGCGGCGTCTGCGTGGTCGGCGAGCGGGTGTTCCTCAAGGTCGGCGAGAACGCGTTCTGCCTCGATGCGCATTCCGGAGAGGTCCTGTGGCAGACCCCCGTCGGCTTCTCGCTCGCCGCCCCGCTCACGCCCTGCGGGAAGATCCTGCTCGGGGCGGTGATGTTCCGGGGCCTGATGGCGATCGACATGGAGACCGGCGAGAGCCTGTGGTCGACGGAGATCGGCGGGATCGCGCGGATCTACGCCCTCGGCGAGGGCGTCTACTGCTCCACGGGCGATGGCTTCTTCGGCCGCCTCGATGCCGAGACGGGCGAGCCTCTCTGGCAGACGGAGGGTGGCAGCACCTTCATCCAGTTCGCCTTCCTCGTGGCCGGCAGGATCGTGCTCTACACCCCCACCCACACGTGGATCATCGATCCCGAGACGGGGACCGTGGAGTTCTCGGTCGAGACGACCGATCAGGGGTCCACGTTCTCGGGCGATACGCTCTTCTACTGCCCGAAGGCAGCCGAGGGCGAGGGGCACTCGGTCGTCGCCGTGCGGATCGCCGACCACGAGCGCACGTGGTCGGTCGGTCTGACCGCCGCGCCCCACTCGCTGCACCACGTGGGCGAGACGCTGTTGGTTGTCTCCATGAGCGAGATGCAGGCGCTCCGCCCCTCGAGCGGCGAGCTGTACTGGAGCTGGCCGGTCCCCATGGGAGGCGGCTACATCGACGAGAACACCATCGCCGCCGACGACACCCGGATCTACTTCCGCGCCTTCTCGTGGCTGGTCGGCTTCGAGACGGCGAGCGGCCTCGGCTTCCTCGAGGCGCCCGGCGACTTCTTCTTCGTCGGTTGGATGCGGCTGCGCGGAGACAACCTCTGCCTCCACTACGGACACCAGCGGGTCTTCCAGGCCGTGAAGCTCGTGCACTCCGACGACGAGCCCCCCGCAGGCGACGGCGAGGCGCCTCCGGCGGGCCCGGAGGCCGGCGCCTGACACGGACGGTGGTTTCGCCGCGCCCGGATTCGTGGTACAACGAGCGCAGACGCGCGCCGTTGGAGAGGACTGCAGCCGGGTGCAGACATCGTCGCTACTGCTTTTCCTCGTGGCGCTCTACCCTTGCGCCGCCCTCGCCAGTCTCGCGGTTCCCGTCGTCCTCGGCCCGCTCAACCGCTGGATGAAGGAGAACGAGGACCCCCGCGTCGCCAAGTCGTGGATCGCGATGGGCGTCTGCGCCCTCGGCGCGGGGTTGGGGGTCTGGATCGCCCTCCGCGCCCCCGCGTCCGAGGTCGTCTTCCTCCGGCTCGGGCGGTACGGCTTCGCGGTCGACCAGAGCGGGCCGCTCGGCGTGTCGCTCGTCTCCCTGCTGGGCCTGATCGCCGCCATCGCCCTGCGGCCCCAGACCCCCGGCCTCCGGCTGCCCCACGGCTGGCTGCTGCTCGCGTGCGGAGGCGGTGCGGTCGCCCTGCTGGCCGAGGACGTCCGCCTCGCGCTGCTGGGCCTCGAGTCGGCCCTCGTGTTCCTGGGGCTGTGCCTGCTGGCCGAGACCGATCGGCGCGAATCGCGGGCTGCGGCCCTGCGCTGGTTCCTCGCGGCCCAGCCGGGCTTCGTCATCCTGGCAGTCTCGGCGCTCGGGCTCGCGGGGCGCGCCAGCACCTACGCCCTGGGTGACATCCGCAACGCCGTCGCGGCCGATGTGCCCGCGAACGTGACTTCGCTCCACTGGATGCTGCTCGGCTTCACCTGGCTGCTGACCGTTCCGGCCCTGCCCTGGGCCCTGCGCGATGTGCTCTCGCGGCGCACTCTCCCGGCCGCGATCGCCACGCTGTCTGTCAGCGCCGGCCTCATCGGCTGGCTGATGCTGCGCCTCATCTTCCGCGTCTGCCCGTACGCGGAGGGCTGGGACCTCGCGCGGCGCGGCTGGCTCGTGATCCCCGGCCTCTCGCTGTGCACGGCGGCGCTGCTGGTGGGCGCGGCCTTCTGGCGATCGCCCAGCCCCCGTCTCTCGCTGGTGCTCGCGTCGGTCGGTCCCCTCGTTCCTCTCGCATTCAGTCTCGGCCGCCCGGCGTTCACGGTGGGCATCGTGCTCCTGGTCGTGGGGCCGCTCCTGCGGGCGGCGCTGCTCGCGTCGCAGGCGGCCGATCCCGCCGTGGGCTCGAAGCCGCCGGCTCCCGGAACCACGCGGGCGCACCGGCTGGGCGTGGTCCTGAGCGCCCTGCTGCTCGTCGCGGCGCCCTGCCTGCTGCTGCCCCGCTTCGTGCAGGGCTGGTACCGCCTCGCCTTCGGCGTGGTGCTCGTGGCGCCGGCCTGCCTGGCGGCACTCCGGGTGGCACGATTCGGCTGGGGTGAGCGGCAGCGCAGGCTTCCCCTTCCGGCGTGGCTCTCGGCCACCTGCGGGGTGGCCGGGCTCGCGGCCCTGGTGCTGTGGGGGCCGATGCACCGGCTGAGCACGGGGATCGAGAAGGAGCTGGGACTCGACCTGACCTTCGCGGTACGCCACCGCGCCCCCGGTGGGGCCCCTCCCGCGGGCGGGCAGCCGCCAGCCGACCGCATCCCCCTGCCCGGGGGCGTCCAGGGGCCGGCCTGGCCTACTCCTCCAGCGCCCGGCACGCCTCCGCCACGGACTCCAGCCGGAACTCCGTCCGGACGATGAAGTCCGGCAGACTGCTGACGCCGGTGAGGACCGCGGCCTCGCGCAGGTCGTCAGGGCCGAGCGATTGCAGCAGGAGGCCGCCCAGGTAGGAGGAGTAGTCCTCGACGACTGGCAGGGGGACCTCCCGCAATCCCTCGGCCGCGAAACGGTCGCCGATCCGCCGGCAGCCGTTCCAGGCGCCGCTTGCGAAGCGCGAGCGGCCGAACAGCCGACAGGTGACCGGCCGGGCGGGGTAGACGAGGCACCGGCCATCGCGCAGCAGGGGACAGGGGAGGGCGCGCTCCTCGCGACCGGCGCCCAGCCGTTCGAGCCGCAGCGTCTCCTCGGCCGGGCAGGCCGCGAGGACCTCGCCGGCTCGCTCCAGCACCGCCGCCCGCTCCTCCTCCGTCAGCCGTTGCCGGGCGTGGAGCGCGAGGAACGCGAACTCGAGCCCGGTCACCACGAAGAGGTTGCCGGCACAGCACTCGGAGCAGTGCGAGGGGCACTCGAAGCGCGCGTCGTCACTCTCGGTCTCCGCCACCTCGGCGTCGATCGACCGGTAGAGCTGCCCGAGGACCGTGCGGAGGGGGCCGGAGCCGATCACTGGGGCTGGACCTCCGTGCCTGCGGGAGTCGCGCCGTTCTCGCTCGGCGGCGTGATCGAGACCAGGTAGTCGCACAGCGCCTCGATCTCGTCGTCGGTGCCCACGAGCCGCGGCATGAACTGGCGGTACGGCGAGTCGGCCGGGACCTCCTCGAGCAGCGTCAGGATGCTGCGGACCGACGCGCGATCGCGGCCCTCGAGCCTCGGCCGGATCGCGCGGTAGCCGTCGAGCGTGTGGCAGCTCATACACTGACCGCGGAACGCGATCTCGCCCGCCGCGAGGCGGTTCTCGGGAGCGCCCGGACGCTCGCGCTGATCGGTCGTCAGCCAGATCGTACGCGCGAGGTAGCCCTCGGTGTTGTAGCGGTCCACATCGCCAAGCCGGACGCCGTTCGAGTACATGTGGTCGCCGATGACGTAGGGCTTGCGGATCATCTCGCGGGCGTGCTCGGTTCCCCCGACGGCGGCGACGGTGATCGAGAGGATGCCGACGGCCTGCCATGCCGTGAGGCTGCGGGGCTGGAGCCACGCGGCCACGTACACCGTGATCCAGACGAGCGCCGAGGCCACCACGCTGATCACCACCGCGCGCGTGACCTGCGTGAACATGCCGGCGCCCATGGTGGGGATCCCGATCGTGAGCAGCTCGCGCTGAGCGCCCGGGACCATCGCGAGGTACCACAGCAGGCACAGCGGCATCAGGAAGAAGGCGGGGAGGATCCACTGGGCCGACCACCGCGCGAGGCTCTCCTTGAGGTCGGCCTGCTTGTGCGGGTCGAGCCGGCCCGCCGTCAGGAGCGCGAACACGCCGGCCAGCGCGATACAGGCGAGCGTGCGGAGAGCGAGGCTCGGGAGGTAGGTCGGGTTGAAGAACGCCTGCCAGAAGCGCGACGATTCCTGGCCCGTTCCGGCCACCTCGAGCCAACCCTCGCTCGGCGTGAGCATGAAGCTGAGAATGCCGTTGATGACGGCGAGACTGAGCCAGGCGCTGACGAAGTAGACCCAGCCGACAGCGCGGTGGAGCGCCGGGCTGAGCCGGTCCCAGCCGTAGCAGTAGACGGCGATCGCGGTCAGCTCCACGATGAAGAACACCCACTCGATCGCCCAGGCGAACACGAAGTTGTGGATCAGCGTGCTGGTCGCCTCCGGGCTCGAGAGGCCGATCGCGAACCAGATGCCGACGCCGGTGAGCGCGCCCGCGACGCCGGTGAGGATCAGGAAGAAGCGGGAGTGCGCCCGGAGTGCCTCGAGCCAGTCCCCGCGGCCCTCCCGCAGCGCCTTGGCCTCGGCCAGCGGCAGGTACAGCCCCCCCCCGATCGCGAAGTGCGAGATCGGAATGTGGATGATCGCGATGATGCCGATCACCCACGGCAGGCCGATCCCGGGGACGACCCATGTCGGGTAGTTCATCGAGGCAACCTCGCCTTCCGCTACTCGAGTCCGGCGTAGCCCCAGATCGTCATCCCGATCAGGCCCGCGAGGGCCACGAGACCGATCCGGACGATCACGCGCGCGCGTCGCTTCGAGCCGTCACCGCGGTCGAGAAGCGGGACCAGGCCCCAGAGCAGCCCCGCGCCGGTGAAGAGCCCGACGCCCATGTACTCGCCGATCTGCCCGGGCACGATGTTGCCCAGAACTTTGAGGACCTGGTACTGGCTCATGAAGTACCACTCGGGGTGGATCCCGGTTGGCGCCGCGGCCAGTGGATCGGCCTGGGGACCAAGCTTCCACGGGAGCAGGGCCGAGAGGACGATCAGCACGTTGAGCATCACGAGCCACGCGACCGTGTCGCGCAGCGCGAAGTTCCAGAAGAACGGCGTCGCGCGCCGCTTGGCGGCGGGGACCGTCTCCTCACTCGGGGGCACCGCGCTGCCGTGCTTCATCACCAGGTACAGGTGCAGGCCGAGCAGGCCGGCCAGCAGGGCGGGGAGCACGAAGACGTGCAGCGCGAAGAACCGCTGCATGGTGACCTCGGTGACCTCGGGTCCGGCGCGGACCAGGGTGCTCACGATCGGCCCCGCGATCGGCATGTTGCAGGGGATCTCGAGGCCGACCTTGGTCGCGAAGTAGGAGAGTTCGTCCATCGGCAGCAGGTAACCGCTGAAGCCGAAGACCATGACGAGCCCGAGCATCGCGAGACCCGTCCACCAGCCGAACTCGCGCGGCTTGCGGTACGCGCGCCAGAAGAAGACGCGGAACATGTGGACCATGACGGTGAAGACCATCAGGTTGGCCGCCCAGGCGTGGATTGAGCGGATCAGCCATCCGAAGTCGGTCTGGGTCGTCAGCCTCTGCACGGAGTCGTAGGCCTCGGCGCCCGGCCGGTAGTAGACGAGAAGTAAGCAGCCGGTGACGGCCTGGACACCGAACAGGAACAGCGAGAGGCCGCCCCAGTAGTACCAGAAGGTGTGGCGGTGCAGGGGGACCGTCTTCTTGCGGGCGTAGTCGATGATCTCCTGAGCGCCGAGCCGCTCGTCGAGCCACGGGGCGAGTCGCCCCCACAGCGCCCTAAGTCCGCGAGACGATGACCTTGCCATCCGTCACCTCCACATGGTAGGCGGTGAGGGGCCGCGGCGGGGGGCCCGAGACGTTCCTGCCGGTGCGCGCGTCGTAGACCCCGCCGTGGCAGGCGCAGTAGACCCGGTCCTGATCGGCCTGGTACTGCACCGTGCAGCCGAGGTGCGTGCACTTGGCGTCCAGCGCGACCCACTCGCCATCCGCGTGGTGGATCAGGACGGCCGGACGGGCGCCGAACTTGAACATGAGGGCGCTCCCGGGCGCCAGCTTGGCCCCGTCCGGCACCTCGACCTCGGTCACCTTCGCGAGCGCCTCGGCCTCGGCCGAGGCCGAGGCGAGGTAGCGGTAGACGGGGTAGCCGAGCGCCGCCGCGTAGGCGGCTCCCGCGGCGCACACCCCGGCGCGCAGGAGGTTCCTGCGCGAGATCGGCGTCTCCGCCGGATCCGGGGCCTTCGCCCCCGCGTGCGTCTTCCTAGACATGGCTGCTCTCCGCACCCCTTCCGCGGGCGAGTGCCCGGACCATCCAGAACATGGTCGCGAGCCCGGCGAGGAGGATCACGAGGAAGAGGATCACGACGACCCAGTTGGTGGCCACCGCTCGATCCCAGACGTCGAACGCCTTGCTGCCCAGCGTGCCGTCGCGGATCCCATCGCGGAAGACGACCCACCCGGCGATCGCCACGTAGCACCCGAGCCCACCGACGGCCGGAAGGAGCCATCCCTTGCCCGTCGGCCGGCTCGCCGCGAGCAGCCCAGCCGCTGCCGCGACCGCGAGGCCCAGCGCCCAGGCGATGCACGAAGCGAGGCCGGTCGTCGCGCCCTGCAGGGCGTCGCGCACGACCGGCGGCTGAGAGGTGTAGACCCACGTGCCCGCGAGCGCCGAGGCGAGAGCGCCCACGGCGGCCAGCCGCCCACCCACCGTGCGGAGGTACGGAGCCAGAGCGCCCTTCTTGGTCGCGGCGAGGAACACCAGGCCGATGCCGCTCGTCGCGAGGCTGCCCGTCACCGCGAACACCCAGCGTGGGAGCACGGTGGGGTCCTGGGGGTTGAGGTGGCGGCCGCTCGGGTCGGCGGCGTAGAGGCCCGGCCAGGCCTCCGGCCGGAGCATGAGGGTCATCGTGTGGACGTAGATCGCCGCGACGCCCAGAGCGCAGCCCAGGGCCAGCAGGCGCGTCCACAGGCGAGGCGGCTCGTGCCCCACCTGGCGGTCGGCGTAGTAGAGCAGGAAGTAGGTGGTCATCACCAGCGCGACGATCGAGATCCAGAAGGCGCCGATCAGCACGCTGGTCGTGTACAGGGCGCGGCCGTACAAGACCTGGGTGAACAGCAGGGGCGGGACGCCCAGGTTGATGACGTAGGTCATCACGATCGGCAGCGCCTTGCTCACCGCCGCCGCTGCCTCCGGTCCGGCGCCTCGCGCCCGCCCCCACCGTGCGGCCGCGGCCCACGCGGCCCCCACGAGCAGGCCGCCGAGCAGCAGGTGCACCGCAGTGAGGTGCAGCGACATCGTGAACAGGTGCAGGACCTTGAAGAGCCAGACGGGCGCAGGCAGGGGGATCGGATCGACCTGCGGGTAGCTCCCCATAGACGAACCTCCCAGCTCCATGGTACAGTCCAACCTGACAATGATTCTCATTATGGGGCCCGACACCTCTCTGCGACGGAACACAAAGGCGGACGTCGCGAGCCCCGGCGAGGGAGCGCTACCGCGTGGAGACCCGAACCGTGTTCTTCCCCACGATGGCCTGCGGCGGTTGCGCCGCCGTGATCCGGCGCGTGGCCGAGTCGGTGGAGGGTGTGCGCGCGGCGCGAGCCTCGGTCGCCGACAAGCTGGTGTCGATCGACTGGGAGCCGCCGGCCACCTGGGAGGCGATCGCCGCGGCGCTGGGGGACGCGGGGCATCCGCCGGCGGGCGAGGCGGCGCCCTAGTGCCCGCCGGCCTCCCGAGCGCGGTGCGGACACGCCGGGAACGCACAGGTGCCGACCCGTCCGTGCAGGTCGATCGTGCGGAACTCGTCGGGACAGCGGTCCAGCAGGCCCATCGTGCGTAGCGCGGCGCACCCGAACGCCACCTCCAGACCCAGCTCCTCCAGCCATGGCTCGGCCAGCAGCACGAGATCCAGGTCGGAGGCGTCCGGGTAGCCGTCCGCGGAGACGGGGGCCGGTTCCACGGCCGCGCGTTGCAGCGGCAGCAGCACCACGCGCGCGAAGCCGTTGCGGCCGGCCAGGACGGCCGCCGCCAGGGCCGCCTCTCCCTCTCCGCGCCGAACCACGATGTTCGCGCACACGTCGAGGTCGGGTCGGAGGGAGGCGATGTCCTCCCAGCCGGGGACCGAGGCGCACACCGAGATGCCGTCGAACGCCAGGTCGCAGAGCACACCGCGTCGGGTGCCGTTGGTGGTGAGACTCACCTTGAGGCCGAGCCGGTGGAGACCCTCGGTCAGCTCCTCGAGCCGCGGGTGGAGCGTCGGCTCGCCGCCCCCGAGCGCGACCCACGAGTAGCCGCGCTCCCGCATGGCCGAGGCCAGCGACAGCGCTTCCTCGACCGGCATGTCCCACTCCTCGGTCCCGCGGTAGCAGAACGGGCACTGCAGGTTGCACCGGCCCGTGATCTGCAGCGCGAAGTGGGGGAACATCTCCCAGTCTGCCAGGGGGCGGGAGCGGGTCATGGGTCGTAAGCCTCCAGCGCCTCGTTCCAGCGGGCCTCGCGCAGGCATCGGACAGCGGCCTGGCCGTCGAGGTGGTACTCGCCGACCACTTCCGACTCCAGTGCGTCGAGCAGCTCCTCGAGTGCGCCGCGGGCCCGGTGCGCGTTGCCCCGCACGGCACGGAGCGCCAGGAGGTTGGCGAGGAACGCGACGCGCAGGTGGAGCGGATCCGGCCCGTGCGCGACCTCACGCGCGAACGCCAGCAGGTCGTCCCGCGATTGGGCGGCCGCGAACTCGGCCAGCGGGTTGCGCGCTCGCCCTCGCCAGACGCGTCCGAGGAGACGCGACGCCGGTTGGGGGCCGGCCGGCTCATCGAGCGGGCGCAACGCTCCGGCGAGCGAGGCCAGGATGGCGTGGGCGAGCCAGCGCCAGTACTCGGTGCGCAGCCGGAAGGTCGGGTGTGCCGCGTAGGGGACGCCCTCCATGTCCTCCCAGAGCACGTAGCGCAAGCCGTCGTCCGGCTCGGGCGCCGCTTCCGCGAGTCGGGCCATCGCGGCGCGGAGCGTGCGCTCGCCCGAGGCGAAGCCGCCATGCGCCGGATGGTCGAGGCAGAGGCCGAACCGGCCGGTCTCCTCCTCGGCGACCAGGAACGTCGGTAGCCAGTCCGGCTTCGACAGCCCGAGCCGCGCGGCGAGGGGCACGAGTCGGAGCAGGACCTCGACCACCTCCTCGAACGGCAGATCGCGGAGCAGCCGCTGGAGTGGGGCGGTCACGCCGACCACGTGCGCGGAGGCCGAGTACTCGCTCACCACCGGCCATAGGGCAATGCAGCTCATCGCGCAGCTCCTCACTGAGGGATGATTCGGGGTCGAGCGGCCAACTCCCCCCGCGTTTTCGGTCAGCGCTGCCGGGCCACGCTCCGGTAGACCTCCGCCAGCGCGCGCAGGGCGCCCTCGATGCCGTAGGGCGTGAGCGCGTGCCGACCCGCCTCCGCCAGGCGGCCGGCCAGCGCGGGCTCCTCGAGCAGCCGGGTCAGCAGGGCGGCGAGCGCGGACGGGTCGCCCGGCGCGACCACGAGCGCGTTGTGGCCGTCGGCCAGCAGCTCGGCACACCCATCGACGGCGGTCGCCACGATGGGCGTTCCGACGGCGAGCGCCTCCAGGAGGAGGCGGGGCAGTCCCTCGTGGCGCGACGGGTGGGCGAGCACGGTGAGCCGGCGGAGCACCGCGGGCACCTCGTGACAGAAGGGCAGTCGGACCAAGCGCTCGCCGAGGCCGGAGCGGGCGGCCTCGCGCGCCACGCGCGCTCGCTGGGGGCCGTCGCCCAGGAGCAGGAAGCGCGCCTCGGGCCGCGCCCGGGCCACGAGGGCGGCGGCCGCGAGGAAGGCCAGCGGGTCCTTCTGGTCGCACAGCCGGCCCAGGAAGCCCACCACGGGGCCCTCGGACGCGAGACGGGCGATCGCCTCCGGTGCGGGGCGGGCGGCCGCGCGGCGCACCTCGTCCGCATCGATCCCCGCGCGCACCAGCGCGTACTGCTCCGGCCGTCCGATCCCGAGTGCGAGACCCATCTCCCGGTCTCGGGGCGTGACGACGAGCATTCGCTCGCACCAGCGCGCCGCGCGACGCTCGGCCCACCGGTAGAGCCCCCGCCGGAGCCCGCCCCCCTCGTGCAGGGCGGCCCAGCCGTGCACATGGTGGACGGCGGGGATGCCGCACGAGAGCGCGGCCGCCCGACCGAGGTAGCCGGCCTTCGCGGTGTGCGTGTGGACGACGTCCGGCGCCCAGTGCCGGAGGTGGCCGTAGAGCGCTCGTCCGGCCTGCTCGTCGCGGATCGGGTGCGGGGCGCGACGGAGCGAATCGACCGTGAACGCCTCGACGCCCAGCGCGCCGAGGTCCTCGAGCATCGAGCCCTCGTAGGCGGGTGCGGGGCCGGCGATCACGGCCTGGACGAACTCCTCGCGCGGGAGACGACGGCAGACGTCGAGCACGAAGCCGGCGGCGCCGCCCACGTTCATCCGCGTGATGATGTGGACGATGCGGAGCGGCCTCATGGCCCATCGGCCGCCTCGTCGGCGGGGTGGCGGATCAGGATGGTGAGCTGGTCGAGGTCGCTCCGATCGGGCGGCTCGAGGAACGGCCGGCCGTCGCGCTCGAGCCAGGCATGGCCCTCGAGGTCCGTCTCGCCGCGTCGAACGCCGACCACGAGGGAGACCCCCCGAACGCCCTCGAGCCGGCACAGCTCGAACAGCACGAGGGCCCGGGTCCAGCAGTGGTAGCGGAGGGGGCACCAACGTGCGCGCGTCCACCAATCGACGTACCGCCCGAGGCGGTCGGCCCGGGCGCTGCCGTCCGGCTCGGCGAGAGGCGGGGTGAACCGCGCGAGCAGGCGCGGCACCGGCCAACGGCCCACGACGCGCCGGGCGTGGAACAGCCGGAAGGGTGTGCGGAGGAACAGCCACAGGTCGCGGCCGCCGGCGAAGTGGTCGTGCAGGCGCGGGCTCATACCGCTCCGTCCGCCCTCGCCTGCTCCGGCAGCACCGACCAGGGCGACTCCGGTCGATCGGCGAGCCAGTCGAGCTTGCCGAGCGCGGCCGCGCACCACGTGCAGGCGAAGCGGGAGAGGTCTCCCTCGGGCGGCGCTCCGGCGAGGCGGCTCCGGCGTAGCACCAATGCCCGGCGCTTTGCGAGGAGCGCGGGCACGGCGTCCGGGAGCGGCGTCGTTGCGAGGTCGGCGACGATGTCCTCCTCATGCCCCGGCGCGTCGCCCAGGTTCGAGAGCATGCAGCACAGCGAGAGCCGGCCCAGGGTGTCGATCGAGAAGCTCCGGGCGCGGTACGGGTCGCAGGCAACGAGGCCGACGTCGTGGCCCAGGCTCACGTCGCGGAGGACCTCGACGCGGTACAAGCCCGCGAGGTCGTCGAGTTCGGCGCGCGCGCGGTCGAGATCGGCGGGCGCGGGCATGAGCCCGCTCCGCATCGCCGACTCGGTGGGCAGCATCCCCGCGAACTCGGCCGCCTGGCAGCCGAGCTCGGCGCCGAGGCGGACGATCGCCTCGAGACGACCCAGGTTGCGCCGCTGCACCACCGTCTTGGTCGTGGTCGCGACGCCGCCCTCCTGGCACAGGGAGATCGCCTCGCAGACCGCGTCGAACGCACCGGGCGATCGGATGGCGTCGTGGCTCTCCGCATCGGGGCCGTCGAGGCTGAACGAGACCGCCGCGAGAGCACCGGAGGGCAGGTCGCGCAGCCACTCCCAGACCCGGGCGAACCGCTTGCCGTTGGAGACCAGCCCGACCTGCATCCCGTGGCCGATCGCCGCGGCGAGGAGCGCGGGCAGCTCCGGGTGCAGCGTCGGCTCGCCGCCGCCGAAAGTGGCCGTGCGCACGCCGAGGCCGGCAAGTTGGCCGAGGACCCGGACGGCGAGCCCCGTGTCGAGATCGTGCGACTCGGCCCGCTTGAAGCAGTGGGCGCAGGCCATGTTGCAGCGGTCGGTGATCTCCAGATGCGCCCGGAGCGCGGGCGCCGGGCCGAACGCTCCCATGCGGCGTCTCACGAACCCGCCCCCGATCCGGCCTCGAGCCAACGGCGGAGGAGTCTCCCGCCGACCGAGGGGTCGCGGCCGATGTCGAGCCCGGCGTGAAGCCGGAGGCAGATGCAGCCCTCGAGAAGCTGCCGGAGCGCCGAGGCCAGGCGTCGCTCGCGCCCCCACGCGGAGTCGGTCGGGCCCCGGAAGACGACG
>CAZRDB010000037.1:0-3165 GCA_964598695.1 uncultured Armatimonadia bacterium | reverse complement strand
GTTCCGAAGGGAGACCTCGTCGCCGGATCCGAGGGCACTCTGGGTGAGCGCCGGGGCGAGCAGTGCTCCCGCCGACGCCTCCTCGACCTCCGAGAGGTCGCCCCCGTGGCGGAGCACCTGGACCACGACGCGGGGGCGGAACGTTCGCGGGCACGGGGGGCTGACCGAGTCGCGGGTGACGATGTACTTGCCGACCGGCAGCTCCCGATGGTAGGCGAGCACCGTATAGCGGCTCGGGTCGGGCACCTGGTCGCAGGGCAGTGAGATGCAGCGGATCAGCGGCTGCGCCTCGATCCCGTCGCCCCGCGCGCGGTACAGCAGCCAGTCGTCGGTGGCGATCGCGAGCCCGGCGCGCGCCATCCCGAGCGCGAGTGTGGTCTTGCCCGCGCCGGGGGGACCGAGCACCACGACCCCCTCGCTGCCGAGCACGCCGGCCGAGGAGTGGAGCGGGTACCGGCCCATCCGTCGCAGCATCTCCACGAGGAAGACGCTGAGCAGGTCGCGCACGAGGAACGGGTCGCTCGCTCCCGCGGGGGAGAGGACGATGTCGGCCTGGCGTGTGGGAAGCGCGGCGACGCAGAGCGCCTCGCCCGGCGCGGAGGCGATCCCCCACTCGGCATCGCGCCACAGCTCGAGGCCGGCGGTGCTCCTCGGTTGGCCGGTGCGATACCGGCTCGTTGCCCGCTCGATCTCCTCTCTCGAGGCTTCGGCCACGCGGAAGCGGAGAGTGGCGACAAGGTCGTCCCCCGAGGCCCCCTCCAGGTAGCCGAGGTACTGCCGGAGGATGGCGTCCGCGGCCTCGGAGCGGCACTCGATCTCGATGGCGACATCGTGCAGGGTGTGGCGCAGCAGGCGACCGGGACCGCCTCGGCCGTCCTCGATCAGGCTCCCGATCTCGCGCTCGGCGTTCACCGTGCTGCCTCCCGTACCGGCGGCGTCGGGCTCAGCCCTCTGCCGGTGGTGCGTCGGGAGTCGTGACCGTCGCCGGACCGGCGCTCGGCGCCCAGTAGACGTACGGCTGGTCGTAGGAGTGGCCGAACTGGATTGCCCGTAGGTTCTCGTCGAGGAAGCGGGCCGGCAGCTCATCGACGAGCGCCAGCTTCTCGAGGTTCCAGCCCAGGTGGCCGAGGATCGCGCCGAGGACGATCATGTTGACGAACAGGGGGCTGCCGAACCGCTCGCGCGCGTGCCGCACGAACTGGTAGACCCCGGCAGGGTCGGGCGACGCTCCGCGCATCCGGATCTGGCGCGGCAGGCCCGACTCGAGCAGCGTCTCGTCGACGATCATCCGCTTGGCGCGAACGCGGTGGGGCGGAGGGCCGGACGAGAGTTGCACGAGCAGCCCGGCGTTGACGAAGAACGGTGTCCGGATCGGCCGCTCGGAGTAGGCGAGTTCGGCCGCGATGGTCCCGCCACGCACCGAGCTGGGCTTGGTGACGTTGAGAGAGACCTCCTTGCCCAGGTCGGCGAAGACGCGGGCGAGCACGTGGCCGAGGAGCTGCACGCCCTGGCCGGCGTCGCCCACGATGATGACGTGCTGGGTCATCTCCTCGTCGGTTGCCTGCCGGAGCGGCATGGTGAGGTAGGTGCTGGGCGAGCCGAGGAGGGTCTTGTCGAGCACGGCGGTGCGCTCGAAGCCGAAGCGGCCGTAGAACGCTTCATGGGCCCGGCTGACGGTAGTGAATGCGTCGCACAGGAAGCACTGGCGCGCGACGAAGTCGTGCAGCGCCCGCCGGACCAGCGCGGTACCGACGCCTCGCCGCCGGTGGCTGTGCGCGACCGCGACCCAGTGCAGGTGGGCGCGGCCGTCGACCGACATGCCGGAGAGGTAGCCGACGGGCCCGCTGTCCTCCTCGGCGATCAGGCTGAGCCGCTCGGGCTGGCCGACCCACGACTCCATGCGGGCGGCGGAGTACGGCTCGCAGAGCCGTTCGTGGTGCTGGGGCTGGCCGCCGTCGCCCGAGGGCACCAACTCCTCGAGACACTGGAAGAACAGGGCCTGGACCTGGGGGATGTCGTCTACGCGCATCTCACGAATCTCCATCGGCGACCCCCCTCTCCAGTGTGACCCCGATCTCGTCGTCGCCGAGCACGTCGGCGCCCTCTTTGAGCCGGAAGCGCTCCTTCATGGCGGTCAGCATGGAGAATGCGTCGGGGTAGCCGAGACGCCGGCCGTAGTTCATCGTGCACGAGCTGTGCGCATCGACGAAGGCGAAGCCCGGGTACTGCAGGGCGGCGGTGATCGCCTTGGTCAGGTGCTTCACATGCCAGGTGGTCGAGCGCGCGTAGAAGCCGTCGTGGGCCCGGACGATCCCCTGCACGTTGAACGGGCGCTCCCAGACGCCCTGGGGCGAGGTGATGGTCTTGACGCCGCCGGGCGTGGTGGGAGCGGTCTGGCCGCCGGTCATCCCGTAGATCTCGTTGTGCACCAGGATCACGGTGATGTCGGTGTTGCGCCGCGTGGCGTGGAGCAGGTGGTTGCCGCCGATGCCGCACAGATCGCCGTCGCCGCTGACAACCACGACCTTGAGGTCGTCGCGCGCCATGCGGATCCCCTCGGCCACCGGCAGGGCCCGGCCGTGCAGGGTGTGGACCGAATCGCAGGTCAGGTAGCCCGCGGTGCGGCCCGAGCAGCCGATGCCCGAGACCGCGACGAGATCCTGCTGGGTGAGCCCCAACTGCACGAGCGAGTCGACCAGGCAGCGGAGCACCGTGCCGTTGCCGCAGCCGGGGCACCAGCTCGTGGGGAGCCGATCGGTTCGGAGGAAGGCCTCACGATCCACGGGCCACCTCGTTTCGAAGCGCGCGCAGGCGCTGTTCCAGGTGCGCCACGTCCAGGTCGCCTCCGATGAGCGGCAGCGAGAGGACATCGCGGTGGACCACTCGCTGCACGACTTTGACGTACTGCCCCGCGTTCATCTCGGCCACGATGATCCGGTCGTAGAGCAGCGCCACATCGTTCAGCGCCTCGATCGCGGGGTACATGAGGATCGGTCGGTAGATCGCGTACTGGTCAGCCAGGGGCAGGATCGCGCGCGAGAGGCTGCCGAAGCACACCACGAGCGTGTCCGATCCGGGGTTCGGGAGGTACTCGTAGTCGGCGTACTTCGCCCCGACCTTGGCCTGCTTGGCCTCGAGCCGGTGGATCACCTTGCGGTGGACCGT
>CAZRDB010000036.1:23105-34331 GCA_964598695.1 uncultured Armatimonadia bacterium | reverse complement strand
TCACGATCACGTCGAACCACTCGGGGTTCTTCACGAACCACATGCAGCAGGCGTCGACGTAGGCGTGATCCTGGGTGATGTCCGGGTACTCCGCGCCAACCTCGGCGAAGACCCGGCCCCACAGGCCGTGGCCATGCACCAGCACGTTGGCCTTGTCGACCAGCGTGAGCTTCTTCATTCGGCCCTTGGCCCGGCACAGATCGTAGGCGTACCGAATGCACCGCTCCGTGCCCTGGCGGGTGTACAGCATCGTCTGCGTGGCGACTTCCATCGCGGTGCCCTTGTGGAGCGTGCCGCCGATGCCGCAGTACAGGCACTCCGTGTTCTCGCGGACGACCAGGAAGTTGATGTGCTCCGGCCCCTTGTCCTTGATCGGGGTCCAGACCCCGGGGTAGAGCTTGACCGGCCGGAGGTTGATGTACTGGTCCAGCTCGAACCGGACCCGGAGCAGCAGGCCGTGCTCCAGGATGCCCGGCGCCACGTCGGGGTGGCCCACCGCGCCCAGGTAGATCGCGTCCACCTGACGGAGTTCCTCGAGGGCCGAGTCGGGCACGATCTCGCCTGTCCGGAGATACCGGTCCCCACCGAAGTCGTAGTCGACGGTTTCGTAGGTGAAGCCGGACTTCCCCGCGGCCACCGAGAAGACTTTCATCGCTTCGCGCGTGACCTCCGGACCGATCCCGTCGGCCGGGATGACAGCAATCTTGTGATGCATGCACGGTGCCCCTCTCGGCAGAACCCGAATGCGCGGCGCGACGTGCCGAACGGCGCCGCACTCCGCGGTTGCAGGAACGCCTAGTGTAGCACGTCGCGGCCGGGGCGGGACACCGGCGCGATGGGCCGTGCGAGCGACACCCAGCCGGTGTCGCTCGGCTCCCGGGCACAGGAGTTGGCGCGCCCGTGGCGAACCTGCCGGTGCAGTTCGCTCTCCGTCGCGAGCCCGCTCCCGGCGCGGCTCGGAAGGGAGGCGCGCCGTGCCCGGCCCACCTGCTGAGGCTCGCGAGGCCGCGGGCGAACCCCGCGCCGAGCCGACGCTCGCCGAGCGGGAACTGGCTGAGCGTGTAGCCTGGATGGTCTCGCTGCGCTGGCTCGCCGCCGCCGGGCTCGTCGCCGGAGGGGTCGCGGCGCTGTACTTCCTGCACGGCCCCTCCGACCTCCGCCGCCTGCTGCCCGCCGTCGTGGGCCTCGGCGCCCTCGTCGCCCTGTACAACGCCTGCCTGCTGGCCGCCTGGCGCCGGCCGAGGCCGGGCCACGAGGGGCTCGAGCATCCGCGCGCCGTCGCTTTCGCCCACCTGCAGATCGCGCTCGATCTCGCGGCCCTCACCGGGTTCGTCGCCCTCACCGGCGGCTACGCCAGCCCCTTCCTCGGCCTGTACGTGCTCCACATGGTGCTGGCCTCGATCCTCCTGAGCCAGCGTGCCGCCTACGGCTGGGCGGCGGCTGGGACTGTCCTCGGGGCCGGCCTCATCCTCCTCTCCGGTCCGCCCGAGACCTTCCGGTTCGCGCCCGAGGGGGTCTCCGTCGCCGGCTTCAAGCTCCTGCTCGTGGGTGGCTTCGCCAGCCTGCTCCATGCCTCGGTCTACCTCGCCGCTTCGATCGTGGCCCGCCTGCGCGCGCGTCAGGAGGAGGCCCAGCAGCTCCTCCTCGAGGTCCGGCGCCAGACCGCCCTGCTCGCCGACGCCTATGAGCGGCTCCAGGCGACGCAGCACATGCAGACCGCCTACATGCGCCGCGTCTCGCACGAACTCCGCTCACCCCTCGCCGCGATCACGACCTCGCTGGAGGTCGTCCGCGACGGCTATGCGGGGCCGGTACCCGATGCCGCGCGCGAGGCCGTCTCCCGCGCCCACGAGCGCATCGCGCAGCTCCTGCGGATGGTCGACGACCTGCTGGCCCTCTCCCGCGCCCATGCCGGAGCGGCCCGCGAGCAGCTCGAACGGGTGAGCATGGCGGTGGTGGTCGAGGAGGTGTTGCGGCTGCTGGCCGAGCGAGCCGAGAGACGGCGGATCGGTCTCGTCAACGAGACTTCGAGCGACCTGCCCGCGATCCTGGCGGACCGCGAGGAGATGGTGCAGCTCGTGACCAACCTGACGGCCAACGCCATCAAGTACTCCCACGAGGGCACGACCGTGCGCGTCGGCCTCGCGGCCGAGGGCCGCAGCCTCGTGCTCCACGTGCGGGATGAGGGGATCGGGATCCCGCCCGAGGACTTGCCGCACATCTTCGAGGAGTTCTTCCGCTCGAAGCGCGGCCGGCTCCACGCGGCGGTCGGCACCGGGCTCGGCCTCTCGATCGTGCGGACCATCGCCGAGCACCACGGGGGCGAGGTCAGCGTCGCGAGCACGCTGGGCGCGGGGACGACCTTCTCGGTCCGTCTCCCGGTCGACGGCCCCGCCGTTCCCGGCGCGGACCGCCCGGGCCGGCCCGGCTAGGAGCCGGTCGGCCCGTTCGAGCGGAGCGCGCTCAGGCAGCCGCGCAGCCAGGCGATCCACTCGTCCATGCCCTCGCCCGTCCGCACCGAGACCGGCAGCACCTGCGCTTGCGGCTTGATCCGGCGCACGTTGCCCGTGACCTGCTCGGCCGAGACGTCGACGTGGGGCGCCAGGTCGGTCTTGGTGACCAGCGCCAGGTCGGTCTCGAGCACCGCCTTCGGGTACTTGAGCGGCTTGTCCGGACCCTCGGCGACCGACAGCAGGACCACCCGCACATGCTCGCCCAGGCGGAACCCCACCGGGCAGACGAGGTTGCCGACGTTCTCGACGAACAGGGCGTCGACCTCCGAGAGGTCCATCTCCGAGACCGCCCGCGCCACGGCCTTCGCCTCGAGGTGGCAGACCGTGCCGAGGTACTCCGTGTTGATCTGCACGGCCTGGACTCCCAGTGAGCGGATCCGCCGGGCGTCCTCCTCGGTGGCGACATCGCCGACGATCACACGCAGCCGCGTGGGGTCGCCCCAGCGGCGTACGGTCTCCTCCAGGAGCGAGGTCTTCCCCGCGCCGGGGCCGGAGAGCAGACCGATGCCCAGCACCCCCCGGTTGTGGAGGTACTGCGCGGTCACCTCCGCGCGTTCATCGTTCTCCCCCAGCAGCCCCTGGCCGATTCTGAGCCTCACGTGCCCTCCTCGAACTCCACCGATTGCAGGATCAGCTCCCGACCGGAGCGGACCTCTACATCGCACCCGCCACATGCCTCACACAGCAGGAACGGGTGCTCGGCGTCCCACTCCCTCCCACAGGCTCCGCAATGCAGTCTGAGGGGGATGTGTACCACGTCAAGCTCCGCATCCTCGCACACCGAGCCGATCCGCGCAACTCGGAAAGCCTCGGCCAGGGCGTCCGCGACGACCCCCGCGATCTCGCCCAACTCGACGACGACCAGTGTCGGCGGGGCCGAGATCCCGCGGCGCGCGCGTTCCTCCGTGACCATGTCGATCA
The DNA here is from genome assembly GCA_964598695.1 of uncultured Armatimonadia bacterium. GTDB lineage: Bacteria > Armatimonadota > Zipacnadia > UBA1398 > UBA1398 > CAZRDB01. Next base: position 30,897 of record CAZRDB010000036.1, on the reverse strand, counting down.
GACGGACGGCGATGGCGTACTCATGCATGACACGCACTTCGCGGACGCGGTTCCGCCGACCTGCGGGCCTACGGCTCGAGGACCACCCGGAAGCCGACATCGAAGACCTTCCGCCAGGGCAGGTAGCCCCAGCGCCAGCCCGAGCGCGCGTCCTTCGGCCGCGTGTAGAAGGAGCCGCCGCGAACCACGCGCGGCCCCTCCGCGGCGAGGTCCTCCCGCCCGTCGGCCGCGTTGTACGGATAGGGCCGGTAGAGCGAGCGGGTCCACTCGGAGACGTTGCCGTGCATGTCGTGGAGCCCCCACGCGTTCGGTCGGTACGAGCCGACCTCCCGGGTGACCGTCGCCCCGTCCGAGAACCGGTCGTCGCGCGGCATCCACGGCGGCGAGTCGGCCCGGGCAAGGCCGGCCAGGCTCCGGTCCGCCAGGTTCGCGAAGGCCGAGAAGTCCGCGTCGGGACCGCCGAACGCCAGGGGGGCGTCCGACCCGGCCCGGCAAGCCCACTCCCACTGCGCCTCCGACGGGAGCCCGGCCGGGAGCCCGGCCCGCTCCCCGAGCCACCGGCAGAAGCCCTCCGCCTCCGCCCAGCTCACCCGGAGCACGGGCTGCCGAGGCTCGTTGACCGGGGCTCCCCGCCGCGTCTGGTCCTTGTTCGATTCCGAGATGTAGCCGCTGTCGTGCGCGGCGTCGAAGCACGCGTACTGCGCGTTGGTGACCTCGGTCACCGACACCCAGAAGGGGCGGTCGACCCGCGCGAGGGCGAGCGGCCGCTCATCGGGCGCGCCGTCGGGGTCGCCCACGACGAAGCTTCCGGCCGGGACGCGCACGAACTCCATCGACACCCCACCGCCGAGGTCGACCGTCCGCCGGACCTCCGGCTCTGCCTCCTGGAGCGAGCGGGCGCGGTCCTCCGCGAACGGCCAGCCGTCGCAGGCGGGCACGGGGTCTGCCGGCGCCGAAGGCACGGGCGTGGGGGCCGGCGGGAGCTGCACCGGCGCCATCTCGGGGATCGCCTCCGGATCCTCGGTGACGCCGGCGTAGAGGCTCCGAAGCGCGAGCCGGCGCTCCCGGCCGTCACCGGGGATCGGCTGGTGCTCCGACCACGTGCCGTGGCAGGGGACGTTCAGGTCGATCCAGGTGACGATCCGGTCCCACGACTGCGCGTCGAGCCGGACGTCGTGGTGGCCCTTGCGCAGCATCCGCACCAGCTCGCTGGTGTCCGCGCCGAACTCCATCGGGGCCTGGAGGTGGTAGTCGCTCTCCGGCCCCGGCCGGCGCACGTAGGGGTGTAGCGCGATGTACGAGGGTGTGAAGCCGCGCCAGCCTTGGGCGTCCTCGCCCTGCCGCAGGTCGAGGCTCGTGCCCGCACGGCCCGAGCCGTCGTGGCAGCCCACGCAGTAGCGGTCGAGCACCGGCTGGACCTCCCGCTTGAAGCTGAAGCCGCGCGTCGGCCCGTGCCAGGGCTCGATCTCGCGCACCGGCCCGAAGGCGGCCGCCCGCCGCTGCGCGGTCACGGCCTCCCGTTGGGGCTCGTGGCAGCCGGAGCATGTCAGCGTCTCGCCGGGCATCGCCGTCATCCAGCTCCGCATGAGCTGGAGCGCCTGGCCCTGCTCGTCCAGGGGCTCGACGGCGAACGGGGTGTTGGCGGGCACGCGGAAGAGCGCCGATCCATCCGGCTCGACCGGGACGGTGCCGAGGATCCGCTTCACGTCCCACGGGCCGTCGATCCCGATGTGGATGTGGCCGCCCACGCCCCAGTAGGTGTAGTGGGGTGAGTAGATCCGTAGGGCCTTGGCGCTCCCTCGGGGTACCCCGTCGAGCCCCGGACCGGCATACAGATCGCCGATGTAGACCAGGGCGTCCTTGCGCGCCGGGTTGGCGCGGTCGGGGACCACGGGCGGCGTCGGGCGCGGCAGGACCGGGGTCGGCTCCAGCAGCGCGGCGCCGGGCTCGATGCGGACCGGCACGAGGTTGTCGAAGACGTCGGCGAGGTAGATCCCCCAGTCCGACTGCGGCGTGGGGCGGCACGAGACGAGGAAGTACTTCTCACTGAGCGGGTAGGGGTGGAGGAAGCGAGGCCACGAGGCGGCCACGAGCTGGTCCTCGATCTTCGGCTCGACCTCCTTGCCCCGGAAGGGGATCCGCTGCAGCGCCCCCCGTGCCTCGTGCTCGCCCTGCGTCGGGTCGATCAGCGTCAGCTCGCCCTCGCGCCGCTCGCCGTGGTGGCCGGTGACGATCGCGATGAGCTTGGAGCTGTCGCCCGGCACCGGCCGCACGTAGAACAGCGAGTTCGGCCAGTACGAGTTGCTGCCGTACATCGCCGTCTGTGTGGTGCCGTCCGGGTTCATCGAGAAGAGCAGCCGGCTGAAGTAGTGCGGCGTGTCGCTGTACTCCCAGCGCTCGTAGAGCACCCGGCCGCTCGGCAGCACCGTCGGGTCCCACGAGTGGTCCTGGTCGAACGTGAGCTGTCGGACGGCGCCCGACGCGCGGTCGAGGAGGTACAGCGAGGCGACCTTGTCGGAGCCACTCACGCACGGGACCCCCTGCACGCAGGCGGTCGAGCAGAAGATGACGCGGCCGTCGGGCAGGTAGCAGCCGTCGGAGTTGGCGATGTCGGGTTGGTCGTTCGGGGTCACCCGGGTGGGGGCGCCGCCGTCGACGGGCAGCTCCTGGACCTGCCACTGCAGGTTGTCGTCGGGGATCGAGCAGAGCAGCTTGGTGGCGTCGAACGAGAGGTCCAGGTCGCCGATGAACCGACCCGCCTCCGGGCGGTAGCGCGTGGTGAGCGCGCCGTCGGGCCGCACCGGCGAGAGGATCGCAAGGTCGTTGTCGTACCCGGCCGGCGCGATCGACGAGTTGCCCTGCCAGTTGGCGGGGAGGCCCAGGTCACCCCGCCGGCGGATCACGAGCAGCTTCTCGAAGCCGAGCAGCGGGTTCGCGAGCAGCGCCTGATCGCGGAGGGCGGCCAGGCTCTCACGGGTGTGCTCGGCCTCGACGAGGGCTTCCTCGGGCCGCGCCGCGAGATCGGCCAGCGCCCGCTCGCGCTCGGCCTCGAGCACCGCCAAGCGGTCGAGGGTGGACTGCGCGTCCGGGTAGCGCTCGCCGAATGTCTCCGCAAGGTCGGCCACGGCATCGCGCACCGCCGAGGGCCGGATCTCCTCCAGTGCCGCTCGCGCCGCGTCGGCCCGACGAGAGAGGAGGTAGGTCGTGCGCGCCGCTTCGAGCGACGCCACGCCGGCTTGACGCTCCCGGAGCGCCTCCCCACGCGTCGCGGCCGCGTAGCGCGCGAGGAGCCCGCCGTGCTCGCCCTGCGGCCAGTCCTCGTTCCACAGGCCGTCCTCGCGCTCCCAGAGCATCTCACGCTGGGCCTCGGCCGAGGGGAAGTCGCGCGCCAGCAGCGGCCACAACGCCGCGCGACGCTCCGCCGCACCCGCGCCCGGGGCCGGCGTGAGGCTGAAGTAGAAGCCGTGACCGCCCGAGAGGTTGTTGACCTTGAGCAGCACCTCGTTGCTCCCCGCCCGGCCCGCGACGGCGACGGTCGCCTGGTTGGGGGCCGCGACTCGCGGCACGTCCTGGGCGAGCACCCGGATCCCGTTCCACCAGACGGTCAGGCCGTCGTCACTCCCGAGGTAGAGGGTCAGCTCCCGCGCCTCGGCGAGATCGATCCGGCGCAGGAGATAGGTCGCCGCCTGCGCCCCGGCCTCGAGCGTCTGCACGGCCCCGTCGGGCCAGGCCGGACCCCCGCGCCACAAGGGGGAGCCGTCCGGCAGCGCCGCCTCGAGGTCGGCCCCCAGGCCCTCCGAGGCGGGCTCGGGCGCGAACGCCGTCTCGAACGCCGTCGCGCCCTCGGGCGCCGCGAACGGCCCCGCGACCTGCCACGGGCCCTCCTGCGGGGAGCCCGGCGCCGCGGCGGCCTCACTCTCCGCCCGCTCCGCCGCGCACAAGGCCTCGCGCGAGAGCAAGAGGGTCTCCTGCCAGGTCGCCGCGAGCCGGTAGTACGAGGGATCGCCCTCGGCAGCGCGGACGCCCGCAACGCAGGGCACAAGCAGGACGCAGGCGGCGAGAGCCGCGCGCGCCTCATGGAAGCGCATCGAGTACCTCCTGACGGCCCCGTCCTACGGATCGAACTGGGGCACCTCGAGCTGCTCGCCGCCCCGGTGGGCCGATTGGTCGGCCACGATCCCCGGGGCGGTCATCGCGACAGCCTCATAGACATCGATCTCGGGCTCGCGTTCCTCCACGAGCGCCGAGACGAACTCGTGCGTGATGAACGAGTGGGAGCCGCCGTGGCCCGAGTCGTAGCGCATCGCCTCGGGCAGCAGCTCGTGGTAGGTCGGGCACTCGGTCTCCTCGCGGCCGTCGGCGTGGCGCAGCACGTAGGGCTGACCGGCCCAGCTTCCCATGAACAGCGACGCCCGGGTGCCGAGCCACTGGCCGCGCTCGCCGTGGTTCCAGGCGTTCCAGAAGACGTTGCAGCGGAAGATCCCGCCGCCGCTCGTGCGGAAGACGGCGCACTGGTTGTCGAACGGGTTGCCGTAGTCGTTGTGGGTGAAGGCCTCGTCGTCGCTCCGGGTCCCGTAGCACGAGACATGGGTGAGGCGCTCCCCGGTGACGCCGGTCAGGAAGGCGGTGCTGTGGGTCGGGTAGAGCATCGGGGTCAGGCCCCATCGCCAGGTGGGTGCGCCGTCGCGCGTCGACAGCGGCTCCGCCGCGGCCGCGATCCCGGGGTGGTAGTACTCCCCCTCCGTGTAGACGAGCGCTCCGAAGCCGGCCTCGGCGTGCAGCCGGCGGGCCCGGATGGTGGGCGCCAGGTACCAGCTCGTCTCGGCCATCATGTACTTCCTGCCCGTGCGCCGCTTGGTGACGATCAGCTCCTCGCAGCCCTCGAGCGTCAGCGAGGCCGGCACGGCGCTGATGACGTGCTTGCCGGCCTCCATCGCCGCCACCGCGTGCGCGACATGGAGCGGGGCCGGCGTGAAGACCGCCACGGCGTCGAGCGAGTCGTCGGCCAGGAGTTCCTCGATGCTCCGGTAGCCCTGAGCGCACTGGTAGCGCTCCATGAGCTGGTCGCGCAGGCCGGAGTCGAGGTCGGCGACCGCGCCCACCTCGCACCACGGGTGCTCGTGCCAGTGGAAACACGCGCCGAAGCCTCCGCCCAACACGCCGATCCGAACGCGCTCTCCCGCCATGCCGTGCCTCCGTCTCCACCGCGGCGCCCTACAGGGTCCGCACCTGCTCCTCGCTCAGGAACTCCACACCCGCGGCGCTGAGAGCCTCGACCGTCGAATCCTCGCCATCGGGCCGCAGGATCAGCACCGCCCGCCCTGTCGCCCGACTCAACGTTGTGTACATGTACTCCACGTTCACGCCGCGGGCGCTCAGGCTCCGCAGGGCGCGGGCCAGGCCTCCCGGGGCGTCGTCGAGCACCACGGCCAGCACCTCGGTCTCGTGTACCGTGAACCGGCCGGCGCGGAGCGTCTCCAGCGCCCGCGCGGGATCCGACACCACCAGCCGGAGGATGCCGAAGTCGGGGCCGTCGGCCAGCGAGAGCGCCCGGATGCTGACGCCGGCCTCGCCCAGCAGCTCGGCCACCTCGGTAAGGCGGCCCGAGGCGTTCTCGATGAACACCGAGAGCTGGCGGGTTCTCATCGCGCCTGCTCCTCTCCGGCGGACGACGGCTCCGCGCGCAGATCGAGCACCCGCTGCGCCTTGCCCTCGCTTCGCGCCAGCGTCTTCGGCTCCACGAGCCGCAGCCGGACCGAGACCCCGAGCACACTGCGCAGCCGGGCCGCGATCCGTGCCTCCATTTCGCGCAGGTCGCGCATCTTGTCCGAGAACAGCTCGTCGGAGACCTCCACATGGGCCTCGAGCATGTCGGCGGCGCCCTCGCGCCGCAGCACGAGCTGGTAGTGTGGCTCGGTGTGCTCGAACTCGAGCAGCACACTCTCGATCTGCGAGGGGTAGACGTTGACGCCGCGGATGATGAGCATGTCGTCGGTCCGCCCCACCACCTTCTCCATCCGTGCGGTGGTGCGCCCGCACGGGCAGGGCTCGGGGTCGAGCCGCGTGATGTCGCGGGTGCGGTACCGCAGCACGGGAACCGCCTCCTTGGTGAGCGCCGTCACCACCAGCTCGCCCCGCTCGCCCCAGCCGAGCGGCTCGAGGCTGTCGGGGTCGATCACCTCGCACAGGAAGTGATCCTCCGAGATGTGCATCCCCGCACGGCGCGGCAGGCACTCGCCGGCGACCCCGGGCCCGATGATCTCGGAGAGGCCGTAGTTGTCGGTCGCCCGGAGCCCCAGCAGGCGCTCGATCTGCTCCCCCATCGCCCGCGTCCAGGGCTCCCCGCCGAACAGGCCCCAGCGGAGGCGGATCTCGTCGCGGATCCCCGTCCGCTCGACGGCCTCGCCGAGCAGCACGGCGTACGAGGGCGTGCAGATCAGCGTCGTGGTGCCGAACTCGCGGAGCAGCAGGAGCTGGCGGTCGGTGTTGCCCGACGAGGCCGGGATCACGGCCGCCCCGACGCGCTCGAGGCCGTAGTGGAGACCGAAGCCGCCGGTGAAGAGCCCGTAGCCGAACGCGATCTGCGCGATGTCCTCGGCCGTCACGCCCGCGGCCGCGATGAAGCGCGCGCACAGCTCCGCCCACAGCGTGAGGTCGGCACGCGTGTAGCCGACAACCGTCGGCCGGCCGGTCGTGCCGGAGGAGGAGTGGATGCGCACGACCTCCCGCATCGGCACGGCGAAGAGGCCGTACGGGTAGTTGTCGCGCATGTCGGCCTTGGTCGTGAACGGGAGGAGGCCGAGATCGGCGCGCGAGCGGATGTGGGCGGGCTTGACCCCGGCGGCGTCCATCTTCGCGCGATAGTAGGGGAGGCTCTTGTAGGCGCGCTCGACCAGGACGCGCAGGCGCTCGTCCTGCAGGGCCTCGATCTCGCGCCGAGGCAGGCACTCGTTCTGTGGATCCCAGATCGTCACGGTAGTCGGCTCCAGTGCATCGGTCGTTCCGTGCTCGGCGCACTCTTCGGAGCCGGACGGGCGGGGGCCTGCCGTCGCCGCGCACGGGAGGCCCCGGTTCGGTCGGGCACGAACCTTCGCGCCGGATGCGCGCCAGACATGTCCCGCGCCCCTCAGCGTGCTCGGCGCCGCCTCGCGGCAACCAAGGAGGCCCCAAATGCCCGAGGAGAGAGATTCTTCCGCCCTGACCCGGCGCGAGGTCGTTCGGCTCGGCGCCGCCGCGGCCGGGGCGCTCGCCGTCTCGTCCCTCGGCGCCCAGCCGGCTCACCCCGCGATCCCTGGCGTGAACGTCTACCCCGACTACGGCTGGCTCCGGGGCTTCAGTGTTGTGCCCTCGTGGGGCGCGCGGATCGAGGAGGCGTGGTGGCGCTACGACCCCGCGCGCTTCCGGGAGGAGATCGAGCCGGCTCGGCGGATGCACGCCAACTGCATCCGGCTCTGGCTGGAGTTCACCGCGTGGATGGCCGACCCCGATGGCGTGACCGAGCGGTTCCTCGACGCTGTCGCCGCGCTCGACCGGTACGGGATGCGGGCCATGCCCTGCCTGTTCAACCGCTGGCACGACAACCAGTGGGACTACGGGGGCCTCTACACCGAGGACCTGTACCGCGACTGGACGCCGAAGCTCGCCTACGTCCGCGCGATCGTGACGCCGCTCGCGGCCGACCCGCGGGTCCTCGCCTGGGACCTGTGCAACGAGCCGCAGGCCTTCTCGCTGGCCTTGTAGGGGGCCCGCCGGGTGTGGTTGTACTTGGGCAATCGGCCGTAACCGTGGGGGC
>CAZRDB010000036.1:0-23095 GCA_964598695.1 uncultured Armatimonadia bacterium | reverse complement strand
TTTGTGGGGGTTTACGGCGTTTACGGGGGGGGCTTGGGTGGTGGGCAGCGGGTTACTTTGGGTACATTGGGGGGGGGTAAAAAGTGTACTACGCCCCCCTATGCGATGTCCTGTGCGCTCACCCCTACCAGCAGTCCGAGGCCGAGCTGGCCGCGGCGATCGCCGGCCTGGTCGATCTCGCCCGCCGCCTCGGGAAGCCGATGCTCGTCAACGAGTGCATCCCCGGCTGCCTTGACGACGCCCGCCGTGCCGAGGTCGCCCGCTATACCACCCGTCGCCTCTCCGAGGCCGGCCTGGGGTGGATGGGCTGGGCGTTGCGCGAGGGCAGAGCGATCTCCACACGCCGCGACCGTCACGACGCCAACGGCCTCGACGGCCAGGGCTTCCACCCGTTCGCGACCCGCGAGGGCAACCTGCGCGGAGGCCTCGAGTTCCTCACCGAGCCGCCCGCCCTCGCTCCTCCCTGGGCGCGGCCCGCCTAGCGACGCGCGCGGGCACGGAAGGTCACTGCCGGCCTGCGGTCGAAACGAAGCCCCCCTACGGGCGCCGACCCGGCCGCGCGTGCGCGCGGCCGGGCATCTTTGCACAAGGGCAGGGAGCCTCCATGACGGCCGTGCAGCAGGTCTCCGTGTTTCTGGAGAACAAGACGGGTCGGCTGGCCGACGTGACGCGAGCGCTCGGAGCGGCCGGGATCAACCTCGGCGCGCTGTCGATCGCCGACACCACCGACTTCGGGATCCTGCGGTTCCTCTGCAGCGACCCCCACCGGGCCGCCGAGGTCCTCCGCGCGTCGGGCTTCTCGGTCGGGGAGACCGAAGTGCTGGCCGTCCAGGTGCCCCACCGGCCGGGTGGCCTCGCCGAGGTGCTCGATGCCCTCGAGCCGCTCGGGATCAACATCGACTACATGTACGCGTTCCGGGGCCGTGAGCCCGACTCGGCCACCATCGTGCTCCACGTCGAGAGCGGCCGAGAGCGCGAGGCCCTCGAGGCGCTCGTGGCGGCGGGGTACTCGCTCTTGAGCCCCGATGAGGCGTTCGCGATGTGAGCCCCGGCCGTGCGCCGGGGAGGTCTCGCCAAAGGAGAGAGCAGCCATGATCCGCACGAACGGCGCGTTCGCACGGAGCTTCGTCCCGCTTGCCGCGAGCCTTGTGCTCGCCGTCGCCCTGCTCGCGACCGGCTGCGGCCCCAAGCCGAGCGCCGGTGACGCCACGGCCCCGGCCGGCCCCGCGAAGGCGGCGTCCGGCAAGGTCGGGGGCGGCGAGACGATCAAGATCGGCGCGATCTTCAGCGTCACGGGGCCCGCGGCTCCGCTCGGGACGCCGGAGAAGAACGCGGCCGAGATGGTTGCCGCGAAGATCAACGCCGCGGGCGGCGTGCTCGGCAAGCAGATAGAGGTCATCGTCAAGGACAACAAGAGCGACCCGCAGGAGACCGTCCTCGCGGCCAAGGACCTGATCGACAACCAGAAGGTCGTCGCGATCATCGGCCCCTCCGACACCTCGACGACCATGGCGATCAAGGACCTCTGCGAGCAGTCGAAGGTCCCGCTGGTCTCGTGCGCGGCCGGCAAGACGATCACCGACCCGCTCTCCTCGTACGTCTTCTCGGTCGCCCCCACCAACACGCTCGCCGCCGCGAAGATGGTCGCGAAGGCCAAGGCCGCCGGCGCCACGTCGATCGCGGTGCTCTCGGCCGACAACAGCTTCGGCAAGGACGGCCTGGCCAACACCGAGGCCGCCGCGGCCGCCGAGCAGGTGGAGATCGTGGCCAAGGAATCGTTCGGCCCCGAGGACACCGACATGACGCCACAGCTCACGCGGATCCGCGCGGCCGACCCCGGCGCCATCCTCATCTGGGGCACCAACCCCGGCCCGGCGATCGCGATGAAGAACGCCAAGACGATCGGAGTCACCACGCCGATCATCCAGAGTCACGGTGTTGCGAACGCCAAGTTCCTCGAGCTGGCGGGCGAGGCGGCCGAGGGCGTCGAGCTGCCCGCGGGCCGGATGATCGTGGCCGACCAGTTGCCGGAGGGCGATCCCCACAAGGCCGTCGTCGCGACCTTCGCGGGCGACTACCAGGCGAAGTACAACGCCGCCGGCGACACCTTCGCGGGCCACGCGTACGACTCGCTCACGATGGTCACCAAGGCGATCGAGGCCGCGGGAAGCGTCGACCGCACCGCGGTGCGCGACGCGCTCGAGAAGCTGGGCTCGTTCCCCGGGACGGCCGGCACGTTCGGCTACACCGCGCAGGACCACAACGGCCTCACGGCCGACGCCTTCGTCTGGGTGAAGGTCGAGGCCGGCGCGTGGAAGCTGGCCGAGTGACCCACCTCGGGGGCCTGGCGCCCCGGACCGACGCACGGCCCACTGGAGGGATCCGCATGAGGTGCACGTGGAACGACCACGCTCGACGCCTTTCCGCCCTCGCGGCGCTGGCCGCAGTCGTACTGCTCGTCGGATGCGCCTCGAAGAGCCCGGCTCCGGGCGCGACGGCATCCTCGCCGCAGACCCGTCCGGCCGCCCCCGGCACGCCTGCCGAGAAGATGGACGCGATCAAGATCGGCGCGATCTTCAGCGTCACAGGCCCCGGCGCGCCCCTCGGGGCGCCGGAGAAGAACACGGTCGAGTTGCTCGTCGAGCAGATCAACGCCAAGGGCGGGATCCTCGGCAAGCCGGTCCAGGCGATCGTGCTCGACAACAAGACCGATCCGCAGGAGACCGTCATCGCGGCCAAGCGGCTGATCGAGAACGAGAAGGTCGTCGCGATCGTGGGCCCCTCCGACACCTCGACGACGATGGCGATCAAGGACCTGTGCGAGCAGGCCAAGGTGCCGCTGGTCTCGTGCGCGGCCGGCAAGACGATCACCTCCCCGGTCGCTTCGTACGTCTTCGCCACCCCGCAGACCAACGCCCTCGCGGCCGAGAAGATGGTCGCGTCGGCCCAGCAGGCCGGGGCGACCTCGATCGCGGTCCTCTCGGTGGACAACGGCTTCGGCAAGGACGGCCTGGCCACCACCGAGGAGGCCGCGGCCCGCGCGGGCCTGCCGATCGTCGCGAAAGCCTCGTTCGGCCCCGAGGAGGCCGACATGAGCGCCCAGCTCACGCAGATCGGGGCCGCCAAGCCGGGCGCCGTGCTCATCTGGGGCACCAATCCCGGCCCGGCGATCGCGGTGAAGAATGCCAAGACCATCGGCCTCGGCGTCCCGCTGATCCTGAGCCACGGGGTCGCCAACGCCAAGTTCCTCGAACTGGCCGGCGAAGCGGCCGAGGGCGTCCGGCTCCCGGCCGGCCGACTCATCGTAGCCGACCAGATCCCCGCCGACGATCCGCAGCGCGAGCTGCTCCTCCAGTTCGGCGCCGACTACAAGGCCAAGTATGGCGCGCCCGCCGACACGTTCGCCGGCCATGCCTACGACGCGCTGTGGATCGTCTGCAAGGCCATCGAGAAAGCAGGATCGCCCGACCGCGCGCAGACCCGCGACGCCATCGAGCAGCTCGGCGAGTTCGTCGGGACGGCCGGCACGTTCCGCTACACGGCCGCGGACCACAACGGCCTGACGGTCGATGCGTTCGTCTCCGTGAAGGTTGAGGGGGGCACGTGGAAGCTGGTCCCGTAACGCGACCGACCTCCCGCGCGCACGCCCGGGCCCCTCGGAGGGAGCCATGAGCCCCCTCGACCAAGTCCTGCAGTACCTGGCGACCGGCGTCTCCGCCGGCCTCGTCTACGGTCTGGTCGCCCTGGGGCTCACCGTCGTCTACAACGCGACGGGCGTGATCAACTTCGCCCAGGGCGAGTTCGTGATGCTCGGAGGGATGGGCGCCGTCGCTCTTGCGGCGGCCGGCCTCCCCCTGTGGCTGGCCGCGGTGTCGGCCGTGTTGTTGGCGACGCTGCTCGGCCTGCTCATGGAGCGCACCACCGTCTACCCGATGCGGGGCCGGCCCGCGGCCACGATCATCATCGCCACGATCGGCGCCTCGCTGGTGCTCCAGGGGGCCGCGAAGCTTGTCTGGGGGCCGAACGCCGTCAAACTGGCGTCCTTCTCGGGCGACACCCCGATCCGGCTCGCCGGGGCCGGGATCGAGCCCCAGCGCGTCTGGGTCGTCGGCCTCGCGTCGGTGACGGTGCTGGCCGTCCACCTCTTCTTCAGCCGCACGCTGGTCGGCAAGGCGATGCGCGCCGTGGCGATCGACCGCGCGGCCGCCCGGCTGTGCGGCGTCAGCAGCGATGGCATGGTGCGGCTCGCCTTCGCGCTCAGCGCCGCCATGTCGGCGCTGGTCGGCGTGGCCGTCACCCCGGTGGAGATGATGAAGTACTCCCAGGGGGCCCACTACACCCTGACGGGGTTCCTCGCCGCGGTGGTCGGTGGGCTCGGCAACGGCGTGGGCGCCGTCGTGGGCGGCGTGACCCTCGGACTCGTCGAGAGCTTCTCCAAAGGCTACATCTCCTCGGGCTACGCGCGGGCGATCGCCCTCGGCGTGGCGCTGCTTGTCCTGTGGCTCAAGCCGCAGGGGCTGTTCGGACGCTCGCGCTCCCGGTAGGGGAGGGGAAGGGACTCTGCGGAACCACATGCAGGCCGTGCGGAGCTTGGGCTGGCGAGGCGTGGGCTGGCTGGTCGCCCTCGGGGCGGTCGCCCTGCCCTGCGCCAGCGCGAGCGGCTACCTCGCGACGGTGGGGACCCAGATCGGCATCAACGCGATCGTCGTCCTCGGCCTCGCGTTGCTCATGGGCTACGCGGGACAGGTCTCGCTCGGACACGCCGCCTTCTACGCGGTCGGCGCCTACGCCAGCGCCATCCTGACCACCCGGCTGCACTGGCCTCCGCTGGCCGGCATCGCCGCCGGCCTGCTGGTCGCGGCCGCGATCGCCCTCCTGGTCGGACTCCCGGCCCTGCGGCTGCGCGGCCACTACCTCGCCATGTTCACCCTCGGGCTGGGGATCATCGCCCAGATCCTCCTCGAGCAGGGGGGGAAGGTCACCGGCGGCTTCGACGGCCTCACCGGCGTGCCCGCGCTCGGGGTCGGCTCCCTGCGGCTCGAGAGCCCCAAGAGCATGTTCGTCGCGACAGTCATCGCCCTCGCGGTGGCCGCCCTCGTCGCCCGCAACCTGGTCCGCTCCCGCCAGGGGCGCGCACTCCGCGCCCTGCATGAGAGTGAGGAAGCCGCGAGCGCGTGCGGCGTCGATGTCACCGCCGCGAAGCTGCAGGTCTTCGTGCTCAGCGCCATGATGGCGTCGCTCGCCGGCAGCCTCTACGCCCACTCGCTCCGGTTCGTCAGCCCCGAGCCGTTCGGCTTCCGCTCCTCGGTCATGTTCATGGTGATGATGGTCGTGGGCGGCTCAGCCAGTGTCGCGGGTCCGGTTGCCGGCGCGGCGCTGTTCACGGTCCTGCAGCAGTTCCTCCAGCGGCTGGGCCAGAGGATCTCCTTCATCGATGACATCGACACCATGCTGTTCGGGACGGTCCTCGTCCTGGTTGTGGTCTTCTGCCACAAGGGCCTCGTGAGCATCCGTCTCCCGCGGCGGACGGGCCGACCGGGCGCCGAGCCGACGGGGGGTGCGCCGTGAGCGCCACGGCAGGGGCCGCCCCGCTCGTGCGGGCGGAGGGGCTCTCGAAGTCGTTCCACGGCCTGCTCGCTCTCTCCGAGGTCAGCCTCTCGGCCCACGAGGGCGAGACTCTCGGTGTGATCGGCCCGAACGGCGCCGGCAAGACGACGCTGTTCAACCTGATCACCGGCACCCTGCCGCCCACCGCGGGGCGGATCCTGCACCGCGGCCACGACATCACCGGACTGCCGGTCCATCGCGTCGCCCGGCTCGGGCTGGCCCGGACCTTCCAGAACATCCGGCTGTTCCGCGAGATGACCGTGCTCGAGAACGTGATGGTCGGCCGCCACCAGCGTGCCTCCGCCGGCCTCCTCGAGGCTCTCCTCCGCCTGCCGCGCATGCGCCGAGAGGAGCGCCGCCTCCGCGAGGAGTCGCTCGGCTACCTCGACCTCCTCGGCCTCGCCGACCGCGCCGACGAGCCGGCCGGAGGGCTGACGACCGGCCACCAGCGCCTGCTCGAGGTTGCCCGCGCGCTCGCGGCCGAGCCCGACGTACTGCTGCTCGACGAGCCGGCGGCCGGGCTCAACACCCGCGAGACGGAGGCCCTCGCGGAGTTCCTGCGCCGGATTCCCGGCGCGCTGGCCGCCGGCGTGATCCTGATCGAGCACGACATGCGGCTCGTCATGAGCAGCTCCCACCGCGTCGTGGTGATCGACCGCGGCCGCAAGATCGCGGAGGGCGAGCCGGCCGAGGTCCAGGGCAACCCCGAGGTCATCGCCGCGTACCTGGGCGAGAAGTTCCTCGAGAAGGCGCGCGGGCGGGCCGGCGGGGCGGGAGGGGCAGGCCGATGAAGAGCCTCCTGCGACTCAGCTCGGTGCGAGCGGGCTACGGCGGCATCCAGGCCCTGCGCGGCGTGTCGCTGCACGTCAACGAGGGCGGGATCACGGCGCTGCTGGGCGCGAACGGCGCCGGCAAGAGCACCATCCTGAACGTCATCTGCGGCCTCGTGCCGGCTACCGCGGGCCAGGTGCGCTTCGGCGACCGGGAGATCGCCGGCCTCGCGACCGAGCGGCTGGTCCGACTGGGCCTCACCCAGGTCCCCGAGGGTGGCCGCATCTTCGGCGAGCTGAGCGTTCGCGACAACCTGCTGCTCGGCGCCTACGCCCGCGGACGCGGGAGCCGGGCCGAGATCGAAGCCGATGTCGCCGAGATGTACGCGCTGTTCCCCGCCCTGGCCGAATCGGCCGCCCGGCGCGGCGACACCTTGAGCGGCGGCCAACAGCAGATGCTGGCCATCGCCCGCGCCCTGATGTCCCGCCCCCGGCTGCTGCTGCTCGACGAGCCGTCGATCGGTCTCGCGCCCCTGGCGGCCGAGGAGGTGCTCCGCAAGGTCGCGCTCCTGCGCGACCGGGGGACGACCGTCCTCCTGGTCGAGCAGAACGTCGCGGCCGCGCTCGAGATCGCCGACCGCGGCTACGTCCTCGAGGTCGGCCAGGTGGTGCTCGAGGGCACGGCCGAGGAGCTGCTCGCCAACCGCGACGTCCGCCGGGCGTATCTCGGCAAGGACTATGAGGAGGTCTAGCCGATGAGTTCCGCCATGATCCGGGACCCGCAGACCGAGTGCATGCCACGGGCCGACCTCGAGCAGCTCCAGCTCGAGCGCCTACAGGCGACGCTCAACCGCGCCTACCGCAACGTGACCTTCTACCGGAGACGGTTCGAGGAGATCGGCCTCGCCCCCGAGGACTTCCAGTCGCTCGACGACCTCACGCGCCTGCCGCTGACCGGCAAGGACGACCTGCGCGCCGGCTACCCCTACGCGATGTTCGCGGTGCCGCTGCGCGAGGTCGTCCGGATGCACATGTCGGCCGGAACCACGGGCGCACCGAGCGTGGTCGGCTACACCGCCAACGACCTGCGCCACCTCGCCGGCCTCGTGGCCCGCAACCTCGCGGCCGTCGGGGTCACCAAGGACGATGTCGTGGAGATCTTCTTCGGCCACGGTTCGTTCACGTCGGGCTTCGGCTTCCACTACGGGGCCGAGGCCCTGGGCGCCTCCGTCCTGCCGCTCTCGCAGGGCGAGACCCAGCGCCAGGTCGAGGTGATGCGCGACTTCCGCACCACCGTGCTGATCGGGACGCCCGACTACGCGCTCCGGCTCGTGCAGGCCGTGGACGAGATGGGCCTCGACCCCCACGAACTCTCGCTGCGTACCGGGATCTTCGGTGGCGAGCCCTGGTCCGAGACCACCCGCCGGACCATCGAGGAGCGCCTGCTGCTGCGCGCGCACGACAGCTACAGCCTCGCCGAGGTCGGGGGGCCGAGCGTCGCCTTCGAGTGCGAGGAGCGCTCCGGCCTTCACGTCGCCGAGGACCAGTTCCTCGTCGAGGTCGTCGACCCCGCGAGCGGGCGCCGCTGCTCGCCCGGAGAGCCGGGCGAGCTGGTCTTCACAACGCTCACCAAGGAGGGCTTCCCGCTGCTCCGCATGCGTTCGGGCGATGTGAGCCGCCTCGACGCGGCCCCGTGTCCGTGCGGACGCACCCACGCGCGGATCGCCCGTGTCGAGCGCCACGCCGACGACCGCGTGGTGGTCCGGGGCGTCTGCATCTTCCCGCGCCAGATCGAGGCCGCGATCCGCGAGATCGAGGGCCTCAGCCCGGACTTCCAGGTGGTCGTCGACCGCACCGCTCTCCTCGAGCGGGTCGAGGTGCAGATCCAGCTCGCCCCCGACACGGTCCCCGATCTCCTCCGCCGCCTGGTGCAGATGGAGTCGCAGCTCCGCGCCCGCCTGGAGGTGGACCTGGGGATGACGGTCGAAGTGAAGCTCGGGGCACACGGGAGCATCCCGCCCGGCGCGCCCCGGACCCGTGTGCTCGAGCCCCGCTAGGAGGCGGTTGCGGTGGGGGAGATCTTTTCGACGTGTCTGATGATCCTGGGCGGCGTCGCGCTGCTGCTCGTGGTGGCGGTCATTGCCGGCTACCTGTGGCTGCGGTTCCAGGTGCGGCGCGCGCAAGGCCAGCTTGCGGGGGCCGCGCGGCACATCCTCGACCTGCAGCGCGCGCTCTACAGCGACGCCCACGAGTACCGCACGGTCGATGCCGCCACGGAGTTCCCGGAGGCCGACCTCGAGTACTACGACACCATGCGTGAGTGGTTCCTCGAGCGGGGCTACCGCCATCTCGGGGACATCGAGGACCTGACGCTCACGCGCGCGATGCCCGAGATGCGCGCCTTCCTGCGGATCATGCTCAGCTCCGATGGCGCCACGCAGGTCGCGATCTACGACGTGAAGCCGCCGGCCGAGGCGCCGGAGCAGGCCGGGCGGAGCTTCCGTTCCGTCAACGCCGTCATCGAGCTGTCCGACGGCACGTTCGTGTCGGTCGACAACAACGTCGGCGTCGACATGACACCCGACATCCCCGCGGTCACGCGCATCCGGCTCTCTCGCGAGACCCCGACCGAGGAGATCCTGCGCGTTGCCCACGAGGCGGCCGGCGCGCGAAGCACCGAGGATCCCGCCGTCCGGCCCGTCATCGTCGCGACCTTGGATGAGGTCATCGCCTCGCAGCGCCGCGAGCACGAAGCCAAGCAGGCCCACTTCGCCTCGATCGGCTACATGGACCCCGCGACGCTGCTCGGCTATGCCGGCGATGACGACCAGCGCGAGACGGCCGAGCTGATCGGCAGCGAGCTGGAGAAGCTCAAGCGGGCCGATGCGCGCGAGCGGAGCCCCGACGAGGGCGTTGGGGCCTGAGAGCGCGCGCGCGACTGGGGGGGCGGAACGCTCCGAGCGGAGGCTTCCGATGGGTGAGCGTCCGGATGCTGCGCAGAGGCGTCAGGAGTGGGCCGCGTGGCGGGAGCAGTGCGTTCGCTGGCTCTGCCAGCAGACCGGCTCGTCACCGCGACGCGCCCTAGCGGCGCTTCGAGGCACAAACTGGGACCTCGAACGGGCCCGGGCTCTTCTCGGGCGGGGCGCCCCCGGCTCCTGGGACGCCCAGCGACGGACGGGGCTGTTCGTGGTGCTTGCCGTACTCGCCGCCGTGCTGTTCGTGGGGGTGCGCTCGACGCTGCTGATGAGCCAGGCGGAGCGGCGCTACCAGCAGAGGCAGGTGGAGGCTGAGGAGCGCGCCAGGCAGGGCATGCCCAGGGCCGACGAGTACGTCGCGCGGGACCGCTGCATGGTCTGTGGCGGTCGCGGAACGATGCCGTGCCCGGCCTGCAGCAACACGCCTCCCGGCATGGCGCCCAACCCCTGCCCGATGTGCCAGGGCAAGCGGACCGTTGCGTGCATGGCGTGCAACGGCACGGGCCGATCGGGTGGGGGAGCCGTAGCGCCCTAGCTCTCCTCGGCGAACCCGGGCGGGGGCGGCGGCGCGACCTCCGGCGCCTCGGGTGTCGCTTCCACCGGGGCTGGAGCGGCCTCCTCGACCGCCGCCGCGCGGGGCGGGGCGACCGGCTCGAGGATCTGCTCCCAGCGCTCGACCTTCCAGCGTCCCTCGCGATAGACGGCCGTGACGCGCCGTGGGGTGTCGGTCCCCGAGGAGCGGAGCCAGATGGCGGCGCGATCGGCCAGGGTCTCGATCTTGGGCTCGATCGCCCACTCGATCCGGTTGCGGTCAAACGCGTAGTTGTTGTCCGGCGTCGCGCCCTCGATGTAGCTCCAGAGCGTGTAGGTGTGGCCACGGAGGCGGACCGACCACTGGCGGGGTAGGGGGGAGACGCCCTCCGGCGGGTTGAGGAGGCACATCCGCACCATGTCGGCAGCCGGGTTCATGGCATCGGAGACGCGCATCGGCAGCGAGAGCGCGTACTTCGCCATCGCGTCGAGCCAGATCCGCACCGCGCCCTTCGGGTCGTTCGCCTCCCGTGCATAGCGCTTGCGGAAGTCGTCGACGGTTCTCGGCAGCATCCTGAGGGCTCCTCCTCGCTGGGGTCAATCGTCCGCCCAGTGGTCACGTCGCCAGTAGCCGATGAACCAGTATCCTAGCGCAACGGCGGCCACCACGGCCAGGCCGATCGCCAGTTCCCTGGTCGATGTCGTCCACAGCCACCCGGAGTCGTACAGCCAGAGGGCGGCAACCCCGAGACCGGCGAGGGCGCTCGCGCACCCGTAGACCGCGCGGTAGCCGGGACAGTCCCAGTTCGTGCGGTAGTCGGCCCCGCAGTAGGGGCAGACCCGCTCCACCTCGGAGAACGTCTTCTTGCAGACGCGGCACTTGACCTCACCCGGGAAGTCGTCGGCCACGTCGATCACCTCCGCGATCCCCTACGGGATCCGGGACGCGTGGAGCCCCTCGAAGTAGCACGCGACCGCCCGGACCTCATCCGGCGTCGCCGTCCCCGTGGTGTGCAGCTTGTGGATCGTCACGTTGGCGACCATGTTGCCGATCGCCGCGGCCTCGACCCAGCTCGCGCCCGAGGCCCGCGCGAGGGCCAGGCCGGCGAGCGCCGAGTCGCCCGCGCCCACGATATCCACCTCCGCGCGCGGCGGCGCGGTGGGCGCCAGCGTCGGCGCGCCGTCGCCCTCGTCGACCAGGATCCCGCGACCGCCGCAGGTGACGACGGTCGGCCGGCCGGAGATCGCGCACAGCGCGCCTGAGACCCGGGCCAGCTCGGAGAGCGGCGCCTCGTCAAACAGCTCGGGCGTGTGAAGGCCCGAGGCTCGGCAGCACTCGTACTCGTTGCCCACGAGCGTCGAGCCCGCGAACGAGGCGAGACGCAGACGCGACATGCTGAACGAGGGGCCCCGGAAGCCCCGGAACCGCTCGAGGACGGCGGCGAGCACGCGGTCGCTCACGACGCTCGGGCGGCCCTGGAAGTAGTCGGCCGCGATGAACACCTCGGAGCCGTCGAGCGCGCGGTCGAGCGCCTCGAGGAGGTGGCTCTCGGTCTCCGGACGCAGCGCCTCCCGGTTGTCGGCGTACAGGCTGATGTCCCGCACGGCCCCGTCGGGGCCCCACGAGCGGGTCTTCTCGTACGAGGTCGTCTGCCGCTCCGGAGCCTCGATCGCGCCCGACGCGTCGATCCCGCTCCCGGAGAGGCATCCGAGCAGGATCCCGGCGAACGGGTCGGCCCCGACGACGCAGACCGCTCGGACCCGCGCCCCGAGCGCCGCGAGGTTCCAGGCGACATTGCCCGCGCCGCCGGGGTTGAACGTCTGCTTCCAGACCACGTGCACCGGGTCGGCTCGCTCGCGCGAGACGCCCTGGACCTCGGCCCAGCAGTAGCGGTCGAGGCTGAAGTCGCCCAGGACGGTGACCGTCCGCCCGTGAAACGAGCGGAGGAGACCGTCGAGCCGATCGCGTGCCAGCATGGGGAGCGCTCCTCGCGCGGAGGGGCCTAGACGCCCAGTGTCCCGCGAATGCCCTCGAGGAGCTGGATCGCGTCGATGATGTCGAGCCGCTGGTTCTCGCCCTCGATCTCGCGCTCGATGTCCAGGGTGCCGCGATAGCCGCCCTTGTAGAGCTTGGTCACGACGGCCGCGATGTCGGCCTCGCCCTTGCCGAGCGGCGTCTCGGCGCCGAGGCGGCCGGCCTCCGTCGGCCAGGTGCCATCTTTGCAGTGGGTGCCGTCGATCACGTCCATCAGGTGATCGAGGGCCGGCAGGGGCCGTCCGGTGCCGTACAGGATCAGGTTCGCCATGTCGAAGTTGACCCGCAGGTTGGGGCGGTCGACGTCGCCGATGAACGCGCGGAGCGTCTCGGGCGACTCCTGGCCCGTCTCGAGCGCGAAGACGAGCCCACGCTCGCCCATGTAGTCGCAGACCTCCCGGACGGCGTCGCGAACGCCGAGGTAGGTGCGCTGGTCGTCCTCCGGGACGTAGCCGATGTGGCTCACCACGCGCGGGATCCCGACGCGCGCGGCCGCGTCCGCGTCCTTCTTGTTGATCGCGATCCCGTTGGCGCGCTTCTCCTCGGGGACGAGGCCGTTGACCTTCTTGCCGAGTTCGGTGTCGTCCCAGACCTGGTCCGGGTACATCGAGAACATCGAGGTGATCGTGACCCCGTGCTTGTCGCGGAGCGCGACGAACTCGTCGGCCCTGTCGGTGCCCCACGGCTCGGGTAGGCCCGCGATGAAGCAGGTGCGCAGGCCGAAGTCGCGGACCTTCCCGAACTGCACGTCGGGGTCGGGGGTCACGCTGATGAACACGCCGATCTCAAGCGGCTTGAGTGCCACGAGCACCACGTCCTTCGGTTGGGGGTGAATCCGCGTGCCCGCGCGGAGCAGCCCGCCGGCACGGCATTTCGGGAGTTCGCCGGCAAACCGCCGAGCCCTTCGCCGCCACGGGATCGTGGAACGCCCCCAGGCCCGCGAACGTCCATAGGCGTGGGGTACCGTGCCCGTTGTGGGGTGTCCGCTCGCCCGAAGGGGGTGCCGCGCGATGCGCGCGCTGCTGCTCGTGGGGATCGCCGCTCTGCTCCCGTCACTTCCTGGCGCCGTGCTCGCAAGCGCCGCCCAGTCCGGCTTCACGGAGACCGAGGTGGGGCGACTCCTTCCTCAGAGCCGCAGTGGCGGCTGGTTGCTCTCGAGTCCGGAAGCCGGCCACTTCTCCCAGTGCCTCGAGACCGACGGTACGGCCTCCGTGTACCTCGACGGCGCCCTCCTGGGCTCCTACGAGGAGGCGGCGTGGCCCGCGTTCGGCCCCGACGGCGCTCGCTTCGCCTATGCGGCCAAGCGCGGCGGCGCGTGGTTCGCCGTGGTCGACGGGCGCGAGACCGAGCCCGTCCGTTCGGTCTCCCACGTGCGCTTCTGCCCCTCCAGCGGCCAGGTCACCTGGGTCGCCGCCCTCGAGCGCGGCCAGTCCCTCATGGTCGAGGGCGCTCCGGTGGGGGCGTGGGAGTCGCTCTCCGGCGAGCCGGTCGGCGTCTCGATCTCCCCACCCGAGGCCGCGCTCGCCTTCGTCGGCCGGCGTGATGGCGCTCGTCTACTGGTGCTCTGGAACGGCGCGCTGCAGGAGCTGCCGCTGCCAGGAGGGCCGGCCGCGTGCTGGGTGGGCCCGAGCGGGACCGTCGTGCAGTCGGCGCCGGGGAGCCCGGGCGCTCCGGCGAGCGCGAGCTTTGGCGCGAACGGGAGCTTCGCCGTCCGTGAGGTGGCAGGCGATCGGTTCCGTATCGTCCGCGATGGCGAGCCCGGCCCGTGGCACGCGTGGGTCTACACGTACGACGAGCTGCTGGGCCCGAGCCTGCTCTCGCTCTGCCAGGACCTCGGCGTGCCTGTCTTCAGCCCGGACGGCCGCAGCCTGGCCTATCAGGCGCGCGACCTCGACGAGCGCGGCGGCCCGAGCTACCGCGTCGTCCTGGACGGCGTGGCCGGGCTTCCGTGCGACCTGGTTGGGCCGCCGGTCTTCTCACCCGACGGCGGCCACCTCGCCTACGTCGCCGTGGTGGGCGGGATCCACGCGGTCCTGGTCGACGGCCGCGCCGGGTTGGAGCATGACTGCATCGTGGGACCGAGCCTGTGCTGGAGCCCGGACGGCGCGCGGGTCGCCTATGTCGCGGCGGTCGGGGTGGGCGAGAGCCGCGTCTGGCACGTGGTCGCGGGGGGGGACGAGGGCCCAGGCTACCCCTCCCCGCGGTGGAGCCCCATCGTCGGAGGGCCCTGCTTCCTGGCGGACGGCGTCCTGCAGTACCTGGTCGTGCGCGACGGGACCGTGTACCGTGTGCGGCGTACGGGGGCACAATAGGGTATGCGCGAGACGGGAGGGACCACACTGGCGGACACGACACGCGAGGCGCCCGCGGCAAGACCGGTCGAGCCGGCGGCCGGGATCGCGACACTGGCTCTGGTCGGTCATCGACCCGCTCCCGCTCTCGACGCTCACCACCCTGCAGCCGTTCCTCACCGTGGCCGCGCTCCCGCTCGCGGCCGATGCGGTCGCCTTCCGCTGCTGGCTGCGCCTCCCCTGGTTGACGGCGCTCGCGATCGCCGTCTCGACCCTCCTGGTCTCCGTGCTGACCGGGGTGGTCGTCGCGGTCGTGGTCTTCCTCGCAGTCACCCGCCTCCACGCCTATGCGCTACAGGTCCCCGCCCTGCTTCTCCCTCCCATCGCGGCCATCGCGGTCCGGCCGAGAGTGGTGCGGCACCTCGCGGGACGCTCGGGGGTCGAGCGGCGGACCGCCTCCCGCGTCGCGTTCGGCTCCTGCGCCGTCGGCCTGCTGCTCGCGATTCTGGCCGCCATACAGCTCCAGCTTCGCCGGTGGGGGCCGCTGTGACGGCTGGGGCCGCCACGGGAACCGGCGCGCTCCTCACCTCATGGCTCGCGGTCCGTGCGGACGGCGACCCGGAGACGGGCGCCGGGCTCGCCCGCGTCCCGCGGCTGGTCGAGTTCGCTGTTGCGCGGGTCCTTGCCGGTCGGCGGGCGGGCAGTAACGGCTACTCCACGCGGAAGACCCGGAAACGGTCGGTCTCGATGTCCGGCTGCCTCGTCCGAACCCACCCACGCGGCAGCTTCCAGCTCGGGTCGGTGTCCTGCACCACGAGGTAGTCGATGCCGTGCTTGCGGGCGGCGCCCGCCGCCGCGCTCCAGCTCTCCGTGCGGAAGACCGCCGACAGCTCGTCCTCGACCGGCCGGTAGTAGCTCTCCGGGATCCCGAAGATCGAGCCATGCAGCCCGCCCGAGGCCGCCATCTGCCGCCCCCCGTACAGCGCCGGCCAGAAGTCGGGCCGGTAGACCTGCGGTTGCGGGTTGTGCTGTACCACCGCGTCGACGGGCGCCTCCCGCCGCAGTCTCTCGTAGACCGTACGGGCCTCGTAGGTTGCCTCGCCGGGCAACTCGACCGGCGGGAGCGGGTACCGCTCGCGCAGGACATGGTGGAGGCGCAGGTTGACCGGCTCAAGGGCCGAGAAGGCCGCCCCGAGCACGAGCATCGTGAGCAGCACCGCCCGCTCGCGTCTTCGGGCGCGGGGTGCGGGAGGGTCACCCTCGGCCGGCCGGCGGAGCAGCTCGGGCCCGTACTCGGCTGCCCACAGAAGCAGGGTGAGCTGGGCCGGGATCAGCCCGCGCCAGCCGAGATCGTTGCAGCGGATGGTCGAGCGGAGGAACGTGCCGACGGCGAGCGAGCCGAGCAGGCAGAGCAGCTCCCACCAGGCGTCCGGGCTCGCGTCACGCCATCGGCCGAACCGGCGCCGCAGGTAGAGTACGCCGACCGCGCCGAAGAAGCCGAACTCCATCGCGTAGTTGACGGGGAGGGCGAGCATGCTCACCACCGCGCGCGCGGGGCCTTCGACGCCCCCGATGTCACACATCTCCTCCAGTGGGAGGAAGCGGCGGATGTCCGGCGCGATGCCAGACCCCGGGAGCAGCTTGGCATGTGCGAGCCACAGCGCGAAGGGCCCCACGAGAAGCCCCGCCGCCGCAAGGCCCGCGATCGGCGCGAGCGGAAGCCGGCCCCCCGGCCGGAGCCACACCGCCAAGAGCCACAGGGTCACGCAGACGCCGAACGCCAGCGAGACCCACACCGAGAGCCCGATCGCCGAGGCCGCCGCCAGCGCGAGGTAGGCCGCAGCCGCCCACTCGCGCCGGCCGCCCCGGTCGAGGACCCGGCGGCAGACGGTCATCGCCGAGACCCAGGCCACCGTCGCCGCGATGTGCTGTGGCACCCAGAGAAGCATCGCGCTCCAAGCCGTGACCTGCTCGTTCCACGACTCGCCCGACTCGTACACGGGCACGGCGTGCCACAGCACGGAGAGCAGGTTCGCCGGCGCCACCGCGAGCAGGTCGAGCCCGGTGACACCCAGCAGCAGCAGCGCGAGCCCGTACCGCTGCATCGGTCGGCGGGGGGGCTGTGCCCGCCCGAACCACACCGCCACCGCGAGCATGGACAGGAAGCACAGCCCCCCCCAGATCGTGCCCCCGAACGCGGCCCCGCGGGCGCCCACCGCGCCCCGGCTCAGCACCTCGACCGTCGCGCACAGCAGGTGCCAGTAGTAGTAGTAGTACAGCGGGATCGGGTGGCCGGGCCCGTAGAACGGGTTGGTGGGCGGAGCCCCGGTACGGACGATCGCGTCGGTCACGCCGACGTGCTTCACGTAGTCGATCGCCGTCACGCTCACGTAGAGCGTGCGGCCGATCTGCAGGTCGCACAGAGACAGCGCCGCGACGGCCACCCACACGGCGACGGCGCAGAGGACGATCCGGCTGGGCCGAGGTCCGGCCGTCCGACCGCGCCGGATCGCGGCCACCTGGAGCAGGAGGAAGCAGACGGTGAGGAGCGCGTACAGCGGCAGAAGCGCGCCAAGGCCGAACGCGCGGGAGACGAGGTCCGTGACAACGGGCGCCGCGCCGACCGAGAAGCAGACGGCGAGCGCCCCCCGTCCGGCCGTGCTCCGCTCGCGGAAGTCGAGCAGGTTGAGGGCCCAGCCGAGTACCCAGCCCGGGGCGAGCAGCACAAGCGGGAACAGCCCGGCCGCCAGAGCCGTCTGCCGCAGGTCGGCGAGGAGGAAGCTCTCGGACGCCACGCGGCACGCTCCCTCCTACCGCCGGCTACTCGGAATACAGGTCGCCGAGGATCAGGTCGCGCCGGGTCGCGTACAGGCTCAGCGCCGTCACCAGCGCCCGCAGGAGATCCGCGGAGCGCGCCGCCGCCTCCCAGGGGAGCGGTCGGTCGGCCTCCGCGCCCTCGGCGTGTTCGAGTAGGGCCAGCTCCTCGACGAGCCGCGCGGCCTGGGCGAGGTGCTCGGCCGGCGTCCGGTCGTACAGCTCCTCCTCGTGCTCGCTCTCGAGCTGCGCCTGCAGCGTGTACAGGGTCTTCTCGGCCTCCGGCTCCTCGTCCCCGTCACCGTGGCCGACAGGCTGGAACAGCGCCGGGCCGGCGCGGCCCGAGACACGCATCCGGCCCGTCTGGAGCGTCTCGTCGATGACGATCGTCCGAGTCGGAGTGAGCGCACAGGTCGGGGGGATCAGCTCGACCGCGTAGCCGATCGGGAACAGCATGCAGTGGGAGGGCTTGGAGTCCGGGTGGTCGCGGCAGAGCCAGCGCCCACCCTTCCGGTAGAGCCGATCGCAACCGGCGCAACATCCCCCGCACAGCGCGCACTCGCCGTCGACGGCGAGGACGATCTCGTGGAACCGCGGCAAACCGTGGCGCTCCTCTCGGCACTCGGCCGGGGGCGAGCGTCTCCTCCGGCCAGGAGCTGATTCCGTCGCGGGGGCGCTTGCTCCTGCCCCGCGTGCCTCCGCAAGGCGCGCAAGGTGCGCGAACGGCGGCCGGCCGCTATAATCGGGGCGCAGGCGAGAGGAGACCCGCCACCGATGAGCCGCGCCGTTCGCTTGAGTCGCACGACGCGCGAGACCTCCATCGAGGTTTCGCTCAACCTGGACGGATCCGGAGCCGCCGAGGTCCATACCGGGATCGGCTTCCTCGACCACATGCTCACCTCGTTCGCCCGTCACGGCTTGTTCGATCTGTCGATCCAGGTCGATGGCGACCTGCACGTCGACTGCCACCACACCGTCGAAGACACCGGGATCGTGCTCGGCCAGGCGTTCGCCGAGGCTCTGGGCGATCGCGCGGGGATCCGTCGGTTCGGCGACGCCACCGTCCCGATGGACGACGCGCTCGTCCTCGCGGCCGTCGATCTCTCGGGCCGCCCCTGGCTCGGCTGCGAGATCCCGCTGCCGGTCGACCGGATCGGCGGGTTCGACACCGAGACCCTTCCGGACTTCCTCGGCGCGCTCGCGAACGGTGCGCTCGCCAACGTCCATGTCCGGTCGCTCGCCGGCCGGAACGCGCACCACATCGTCGAGGCGGCCTTCAAAGCGCTGGGCCGCGCCTTCGACGCGGCCACCCAACGGGATCCGCGCGTCACCGGGGTCCCCTCGACCAAGGGCGTGCTCTGAGGCTCGGGAGGAGGATGCTCCGATGATCGCGGTCGTCGACTACGGCGCCGGCAATCTCGCCAGCGTACGCAAGGCCCTTGAACTCGCGGCCACCCACGTCTGTGCCCCGCTCGGCGCGCTCCGTCCCGAGATCGTGGTGACCAGCGACCCGGCCGTGGTGGCGGCGGCTCCCGCCGTGGTGCTCCCCGGCGTCGGCGCGTTCGGCGAGGGCGCGGAGAACCTGCGCCGCGCCGGCCTCTGCGGCGTCCTCGAGGAGGCCTTCATGAGCCGCCGGCCCTTCCTCGGGATCTGTCTCGGCCTCCAGCTCCTCTTCGAGGAGTCCGAGGAGTCGCCGGGCGTTCCCGGCCTCGGGCTGGTCGCCGGCAAGGTCCGGCGCTTCGCGTCCGAACTCACCGTCCCCCACATGGGCTGGAACCAGATCGAGTTCGAGAAGGTCCACCCCGTCTTCGAGGGTGTCGAGGACGGCGCACACGTGTACTTCGTCCACTCCTACTACGTGGACCCCTCCGACGCCCAGGTCGTGGCGACGCGCACCGAGTACGGTGAGCGCTTCTGCTCATCGATCGCCTTCGGCAACGTCGTCGGCTGTCAGTTCCACCCGGAGAAGAGCCAGCGCGTCGGGCTCCGCATCCTCGAGAACTACGTGAGGTCGATCCTCCATGCTGATCGTCCCGTCCATTGACCTGAGCGACGGCGCCGTCGTGCGCCTCGCGCAAGGGGACCCCGAGCGCAAGACCACCTACGCCGCCGACCCGTTCGAGCTGGCCGCGCGCTACGCCGCCGCCGGGGCCGATGTGCTCCACGTGGTCGACCTCGACGGCGCCTTCGCGGGCGAGCCCCGGCACGCCGAGCTGATCGGCCGCCTCTGCGCCCACTCGGGCCTACCCGTGCAGGTGGGAGGGGGCATCCGCAGCCTCGAGACCGCGCGGGGATACCTCGAGCACGGCGCGACCCGCATCGTGCTCGGCACCGCCGCGGTTCAGGACCCCGCGCTCGCCCGCGCGGCGGTCGAGGAGTTCGGCGCCGAGCGCGTCGTCGGCGCCCTCGACGCGCGCCAGGGGAAGATCGCCGTCCGCGGCTGGACCGAGACGGGCGAGCCCGTCGAGGAGGTCGGCCGGCGCTTCCGCGAGGCCGGGATCCGCTGCGCCCTCCACACCGACGTGGCCCGCGACGGGATCGGCGCCGGGCCCAACCTTGCGGCCAGCGTCGCGCTCGCGCAGGCCGCCGAACTCGCGATCATCGTGAGCGGCGGCGTCTCCTCGATCGAGGATGTGGCGCGCGTGGCCGCCTGCGGCGAGCCGCGGATCGAGGGCCTGATCATCGGCCGGGCGCTCTACGAGGGCGCCCTCGACCTGGCAGAGGCCTGCCGCCTCGCGCACGCCGCCCACTGAGAGGATCCGCACGTGCTCGCCAAGCGCATCATCCCCTGCCTGGACGTCGATCGTGGCCGTGTCGTCAAGGGGGTCAACTTCGTCGACCTGCGCGATGCGGGCGATCCCGTCGAGCAGGCGACGGTCTACGACTGCGAGCAGGCCGACGAACTCGTGTTCCTGGACATCACCGCCTCCTCCGACCACCGAGAGACGATGGTCGACGTGGTCCGCCGCACGGCCGAGGCGATCTTCATCCCGTTCACCGTGGGAGGCGGGATCCGCTCGGTCGAGGGCATCCGCTTGATGCTCAACGCCGGCGCCGACAAGGTCAGCATCAACACCTCGGCCCTGCAGAACCCCGAGCTGATCTCCGAGGGCGCCAAGCGCTTCGGGAGCCAGTGCATCGTCGTCGCGATGGACCCCAAGCGCATGCCCGACGGCTCGTGGGACGTCCACACCCACGGCGGCCGCACCCCCACCGGAGTCGACGTGCGTGACTGGTGTCGCCGCGCCGAGGACCTGGGTGCGGGCGAGATCCTCCTCACGGTGATGGATCGTGACGGCACGCTGGCGGGGTACGATCTCGAGATCACCCGCGCCGTTGCCGACGCCGTCTCGATCCCCGTCATCGCCTCGGGGGGCGCGGGAACGCTCGAGCACATGGTCGAGGCGTTGACCGAGGGAGGAGCCTCCGCCGTCCTCGCCGCCTCGATCTTCCACTTCCGCACCTTCAGCATCCAGCAGGTGAAGCAGTACCTCCGGGACCGTGGGGTCCCTGTCCGCTGAAAGGCCACAGCCGCATGACCGAGCAGGAGATCACCCAGCAGTTCAAGTTCGACGATAAGGGCCTCATCACGGCCGTCGTGCAGGATGCCGAGAACGACCAGGTCCTGATGGTCGCCTACATGAACGCCGAGGCGCTCCGGCGCACCCTCGAGAGCGGCCGCACCTGCTTCTACAGCCGCTCGCGCCAGAGCTACTGGGTCAAGGGCGAGACCAGCGGCCACATCCAGGTTGTCCGCGAGGTACGCACCGACTGCGACCGCGACTGCCTGCTCGTGAAGGTCGTGCAGACCGGCGCCGCCTGCCACGAGGGTTTCCGCTCGTGCTTCGCTCGCACCGTGACCACCGAGGGCATCGTACTCGTCGAGGAGCCGATCGCCGAGCCGAACTAGCCTCCCGCGATGCGCGTGGGCCGCTCTCCAGCCGTCGCGAGGCGGCAGGGAGCCTCCGGCCCCGGAATCCGGTGAGCCATCCCCGCCGAGTCCGGCGTCTTTCCGGGTGTATCCGAAGGAGGTCGGACCCCGGCACGCGATGAGACACCGCTGCGCCCGACAACTGATGGGCCTCGCGCTGGCGGCTCTGCTGCTGCCCGCGACGCGGGTCGGAGCGGACTGGACGGAGATCGCCCGGACCGCGCCCGGCTCGGTGGCGACGGTCGTCGCGCTCTCGCCCGCGCCGGAAGGCTCCGCGCCCGGCGCGCGAGCCCGCCTCGTCGGCACCGGCCTGTTCGTCAGCCCCTCGCGACTCATCACGTCCACGTACGTCGTCCAGGGCGCCTCGGAGCTGATCGTGGAGCTGGCGGACGGCCGCCGACTGCCGTGCCTGCTCGTCGCGGGCGACAAGCTCTCTCGGCTCGCCCTCCTGGAGGTCCGCGAGCCCGTCGGCGTGCCGTTCGACCTGGCTCGGCTGCGCGACCCGGTCCTGGGCGAGGAGATCACGCTCCTGGGCACCTCCTACGGCTTCCCGGCGAAGGTCTCCCCCGGGGGCGTGAGCGGCCTCGACCGGACGATCATGGATGAGGGCATGCCCTCGATGGGCACCGGCTTCGAGGTGAGCGCCCAGGCCGACCCCGGCATGAGCGGCGCCCCGGTCTTCGGTCAGGACGGCGCGATTGCCGGGTTCGTCCTCATCTCCACCGTCCCCGCGCCCGGTACCACCCACGCCGCGCTCGATGGCAAGGGCCTGCTCGCCCACAACCTGCTCCTCCCGGAGGCCCTCCCCGCAGAGTTGCGGACGCAGGCGCCTCCGGTGATCGTGGCCAACCCAATGGTCGTCTGCGCCGAGGGCGCGACGGCCCGACACGCCATTGAGGGTCTCCTCGCAACCGGCGAGGTGCGCTGGGGCCGCATCGGCATGAGCCTTGCGCCCACCCCGCAGGACCTCATCGCGCATCTCGGCCTCGGGCAGTTCCGCGGAGCCGTCGTCACCGGGGTCGCCGAGGGGGGGCCGGCCGCGGCGGCGGGGCTTGCCGCGGGAGATCTGCTCCTCGCCGCCGATGGCGCGCGGCTCGAGAGCGGGGGCGCGCTCCTGCGGACCGTTCAGGCCCGGCCCGATGGCTCGGTCAGCATTCGCTACCTCCGCGCCGGCGCCGAGCGCACGGCCGAGGTCCGTCTCGGCAGCTTTGCGATCGGGCTCGAGCCTCCGCCCCAGGGCGCGGGCGACGGCGGCCCCGCGTGGCTAGGCGTCGTGGCCGCCCCGACCTCGGAGGCCCTCGGCGCCCAGCTCGGCCTCCCGGCAGGCGCGGGCGTGAGCCTCGTCGCGGTGGCGGCTCACTCTCCCGCCGCGACGGCCGGCCTGCGCGAGGGCGACGTCGTGCTCGCCGTGGGAGGGATCGCTCTCGAGGGGCCCGAGGCGCTCCAGGGCCTCATCGGCGCCCTGAAGGCTGCGAAGCCGGGCGAGCAGCTTGCGCTCGAGGTGGTGCGTGAGGGCAGGCGCCAACCGATCTCCGTGACGCTCGGGAGTGCCCCCGACCGCTACGCCCGCTTCCCCGCGGGCTTCGACCCCGACATGGCGGACCTATAGGGCTCGCGGGCGTTGCGGAGGCGCACGTCTCCTGTTACTGTGCTGTCGACTGGAGGCCAGGACGGGAGGTCAGGATGCCCGCTCAGAGAGTCCCGCGAACCAAGGGCCAGTCGCGCACTCGGCCGACCCAGCCCTCCCCTGAGTCCGGCCCTGCCACCGCGTTCCGCATCTCACGCCTCGAACTGCACAACGTCAGGCGCATCCGCGAGTTGGTCCTCGACTTCCCACCGCCAGTCCTCGTGGACGACCCCGACGTGCACGTCATCGGCAGCGCGAACGGGGTCGGGAAGACCACCGTTCTCGAGGCGATCGCGCTGTTGTTCATGCAGGGCGGCGAGTGGGGGCCAACCGCCGTCGATGTCCCTCGATGGTATGAGCGCGAGGACGTCCGGGATCTGGTACCAGCCGTAGTCCGCCATGGCGAGCGCCTCGCCCGCGTGGAGGCCACGATGTCCGGGCCACCCGAGCGTTGCACGTCGTGGACCGCCCAGCGTGACCCGGTGGAGAACCCTAGCAGTGCTCTGTTCGGCAC
>CAZRDB010000035.1:1147-34352 GCA_964598695.1 uncultured Armatimonadia bacterium | reverse complement strand
TGCGCGTCGTAACGGAAGTTGCCGCTGCCGCTCTCGGGGTCGAGGACCCGGACGGTGGCCAGACGCTCCATGAACTCGCGGAGACGGGCGCTCGCCCTGCCCGCGACGTTGCGCCCCTTGAGGCCGTCGAGCTCCGACTGGAGATGAGCCCACTCCGTGCGGAGAGGGGCCATCAGCACGGGCTCGATCACCAGCTCGATGTCCTCGCGCGAGGTGTAGTGGGCGCCGAGCTGGGCGCGGCGCTTGGGGTCGAGTCCGCGCTCGAAGAGGGTGCCCAGGACCGCGGGCTCCACTTGGCTCCAGTCGTCACGCGCGATGCGAGCCAGGGCCTGAGCCTCGGACTTCTCCAGCCGGACGGTCGCCTCATCGTCGAACAGCCCGCCGTTGAAGTGCTCGATCCTCTCGAGGAAGAGCCGGCCGCCGCTCGCCATCGCGCGGAAGAGCTGGCGGAGCGTCTCGTCGAGCACCTCGGGCTCGTCCGCCGTCTTCTCCAGTACCTCCTCGACCAACCCGCGCCGGAGAAGGCCGATGTCCTCGGCGAAGAAGCAGAAGACCAGCTTCATGAGGAAGTGAGCCGCCTGGTGGGCCTCCACCCCGCGGTCGCGCAAGGCGATGGCCACCTGACCGATCGCCGCGGCGACTTCCTGCGTGATCTGGTCGGGTGTGCGGCCCGGCCTCAGCGCCTCCGGGTCGTGGAAGACCTTGCGGAGGATCTCGAGCTTGTCCGGGTCCGACAGGTCGGCGGTGCGGATCTCGTAGACGGTGTTCGCGGTTCGCGTGAAGTCCGTGTGGATCCGGATCAGATCCGTGTCGCAGACCACGAGCAACGGAGGGTTCTCAAGGTCCTTGCGGTACCACAGAAGCTGGTGCAGGGCCTTGTCCAGGTCCGCATGAGGGCCCTTGTACTCCCAGGCGAAGTGGTCGCGCTTCCAGACGTCGGCGAATCCGCCGCCGCCCCACTGCTTCGACACGGCCTTCTCGAAGCAGAAGCGGGCGCCCGTCGGATCGATCTCGGCGGGCTTGGGGTGGCCGACCAGTTCGCACAGATCGAGGAAGTGCTGCTGGTAGACCGACCGCTCCGTGAGCGCGTGGCCGGTGTACCTGCGTTGGAACTCCTGAGGCGTCATCGGCCCGCCGTCCGTCCCCCTCCTACCCCTGCTCCTCCTCCGGCTGGTCGGTGTCGCGCACCGGCTCAGGCGGTGTGATGACCACGGTGGCGATCTTCCAGCCATCGTCGGTCGGGACGCAGAAGAGCTGGAACTCGAGGATCCCGTCGTCCATAACGGCGATCAGCGAGACGCGGGCGAGACCGGGCATCACCTTGGCGTGGATCCGGGTGGTGCTCCGGGCGATCGGGTCGCCCGGAACCGGGAAGTCCTCCGCCTTCGCGAAGCGCCCGAACTGGCCCCGGAGACCGTCGAAGACGGCCAGCGGCGCGGCGAGTCCCTCGAAGGGCGCGAAGCCCGTGGTGGTGATCGAGCGGCCGAACTCCGCCGCGAGAGCCGTCAGGGCGTCGCGGTTCCTGGGCTCGGTCGCGGCCCACTGCTTGCCCTCTTCGCTGTCGGGGTCGAGCGCCGGCGCCAGGGCCACCCATTGCACGAGCCAGAAGTCCATCACCTTGCGCAGGATGGCGTAGCCCTCGGCGCGGGTCTCGGGGTCGTCGGGCGGGCCGAACGTGAAGTCGACGATGGCGACCTTATCGACCATGCGCGTCTCGAGGCTGCCAAGCACCAGCCCGGCGCCCTCGGTGCCGAAGACTCCCAGGTCGTCCTCCGACTCGATCTCGATGATCGGCGGCTCGGCGCCGCCGATGACCAGCCAGAAGGGGTAGGCCATCTCCGGGAAGCGGACGATCCCGCCCTGCCCGATCGAGTCGACCAGCTTCTCGACAAGCCCGGCGACGGCTTGGTCGTCGGGCGTGGGCCGGCCTGTGGCCGAATCCGGCGTCTGGGCCTGGGCGGCCGAGAGCAGGCCTCCCGCCAGCAACAACAGACACCACCACCGCGTGGCAGTGTGGCTCATCGCGTGCCTCCTTCGTCCCGTGGCTCGCTCACGCGCCGCAGCCGTGGGCGGGTGATCCGCGGGTAGCGGATCCCGCCGTACAGCTCGTCGTAGTCCTCCGGCGTGTGGCGGAGAAACTCGGCCACCTCGGGCCATCGGCCGTCCGAGGCGTTGCGGTACATCCGAGAGAGAAGACACACGGTCTCATCGTACTGTTTCCGAGAGGCGCCATGCGCCCAGTTGCGACCGGCGAAGCGCCGGAGGTCCCCGTCGAACTCCTCATCGATGTGGTACAGCTCGTGCAGGATGGTCTCGAGCTTGCGCTCGGCGGGCATCTGGAAGAAGCGCGGGGCCAGCAGGTAGACCAGGTAGAGCATCTCGCGTCCCTCGACGACGACCTTGGGGGCGCGGTAGGAGTGGCCCCCGTGCAGCAGGATGTCGGTGCCGCCCTGGAACCGCAGCGGCATGATGAACGCGTAGGTGCCGTGGCGGGTGCGCGAACGGGCCGAGCTGACCGTGAACGCGATCCGCGCCGGGTCGAGGTGGGCGAGCAGCGGCACCTTGCGCCGGATGTCGTCGACGAGCGCGCGCAGCGCCTCCTGCAGCGGGAAGCCCTTCTCGCGGGGCGCCGGCGGCGGGGGAGCCGCCTCGCGCAGCCGCTCGGCGGCCGGGCGGACGGCAGGCTTAAGCACCGGCGCCGCCTTCGGGGCGACCACCGGGAGGTCGAGGTCCAGCAGAAGCTGCTCGGCCGCGCCGGCGCTCTTCGAGGCCACGGGCCTAGAGGAACCGGCGGGTTCGCATGGCATCGTACACTCTCTCCAGGGCGATCTGGATCGCCGCTTCGGTCATTGAGATCCCGGCGCTCGCGGCGAGCTGGTCGGCGCTGCGCAGGGCCTCGCGGATCCGGAGGCTGATCATGTCGAACACGGCCTCCTTGGTCACGAGGGCGGCCGAGAGGGACTTGGAGTACTCCTCCATGGACGCGATCACGCCGCCGGCGTTCACGATCATATCGGGCAGGACGGCGATCCCGCGCTCGCCGAGCGCGCCGAACGCCTCTGGGGAGACGGGCATGTTGGCGCCCTCGATGATCGCCTCGCACTGGATCCGGCGGGCGCGCTCGAGGGTCACGGCGTTGCCGACGGCCGCGGGGATGAACGCGTCGACCGGGATGTCGAACAGCCCCTCGCCGTCGATGACGTGCGGAGCCGGGAAGCCGAAGACGCTGCCGGTGCGGGCGGTGTGGTCGCACAGCGCCGGGACGTCCAGGCCCTCGGGGTCGTAGACGCCGCCGAACGCGTCGGCCACGGCCGCGACGCGCACACCGCGCTCGGCGAGGAAACGGGCCGCGTACGAGCCGACGTTGCCGAAGCCCTGGAGTGAGACGACGGTGTCGCGCGGGTCGCGCCGCTTGCGCTCGAGCCAGTACAGCACGCTCTCGGCGACGCCCCAGCCGGTCGCCTCGCGGCGCCCGGGCAGCCATCCATGGACGTTCTGCGGCTTGCCGGTCACGCTGGCCGGGTCGAGGGTCTCGTTGTAGATCATGGCCATGTGGTCGGGCGAGGTGCCCATGTCGGGCGCCGGGATGTACTCGTGCCGCATGATCAGCGTACGGACCCGGCGGGCATAGCGGGTGATGACCTCGAGCGACACGTCCTTCTCGAACTCGAGGTCGCGCAGGTTGGGGTCGCGGCCGCAACGCTGGTACACCTGGGGCCACGAGAGACAGATCCCGGACTTGCCGCCTCCGAACTCGACGCCCGTGACCGCCGTCTTGAGGGTCATGATCCGGGCCAGTTCGAGGGTCTCCAGCAGGTCGACGTCCTCGGCGATGCGGATGCCGCCCTTGAAGGGGCCGCGCGCCATGTTGTGGAGCGCGACGATCCCCCAGACGTTCAGCACCTCATGGCCGACCGAGACCGAGAGCCGCACCGCCCGGATCTGGGCCGGGGCGATCAGCTCGCGGGTCTCCCAGTCGGAGAGCCCGAGCCGCCGGCCGGCCTTCTCCATCAGAACCGTCGACCGGGTGGGGGGCATCGGGGTGTGCAGTACGCGCTCGACCGCCGTCGCGTGCGCCAGATCCGCTAAGTGCTCGTCCATGCGCGGCCCCTCTCAGGGATTGGATGAAGGCGCATTCGGCGTCGAGCCGCCGCCTCCCTGCGAGCTGCGTCGCGGTCTCCGCCGTCGGCGGGCGCCGGCGCGTCCCGCAGCCGCCCCTCCCGCCTCGCCGGGGGCGCCGGCGGTGCGTGGGGGCTTCGGGGAGGCCGGCGCGGGGGCGCCGCCCTCCCCGCCGGCGGTCGGCTTCGCGGCCCCGGGGCTCGGACGCCCGGAGCGCGACCCTCGACGGCTGCGGCGGCGGCTGGCGCCGGGCTTCGGCGCGGTCCCCGTCGGCTCGGCGGTCGGGGTCTCCCCCGCGGGTCCGGGCACGGTGGGGGCTGCGGCGGGCCGCGGCGGCCCTCGGCGGTGCGGGGCTCGCCGCCCCGCGCATCGCCCGCGGCGCGCCCGCGCTTGCGCCGGCGCTGGCTCTGGCCGGCGATCCGCGCGCGCAGCGACTTGCGGTGGTTCTCTTCCTCGGCGATCGCCGCCGGGTCGGGCGGGGTGCCGGGCTGGCGGCCGCAGAGCTGCTGCCGCTGCACCTCCATCGCCTCGGGGCATGTCTCACAACGGAACGCGGCGACCGCGCGCCAGACCTTCCTGCACCAAACCATGTGATCTGTGGTCCCTCCAGGGGACCCCGTGGGTCCCATCGGTCATTATACAGGTCGCCCGCGGAGGCTTCCTCTCTCGTGGGCGGCGTCGCGCCATTCCCCGCGGGCCCCGGTCTCTGCTACCATGGAGCCATGCTCGCAACGGTGCGGAGCCTGTATCTGTGCTGGCGGCTGCTGCGGGATCCGCGGGTCTCGCCGCTCGCGAAGCTGATCCCACTGGCGGCTCTGGCCTACGCCGTCTCTCCCGTCGACTTCCTGAGCGACTGGGCGCTGCCCGGCGTTGGCCTGCTCGACGATGTGACCGTGGTGCTTGTCGCGGTGCGCCTGTTCCTGGCGATCACGCCCCGGCGGATCATCCTGGATCACTACTACTGGATGAACCAGCCGCGCAAGGCGGCGCGCCGCAAGCGTGAGGAACCGTCCTGTCGCTCGCTCCACTGAGGGAGGTCGCTCCATGGCGGGTGCGGTCGTGCTGCTTTGCGCGCTCCTCGGACAGGTCGCGCCGGCTCCCGTCGTCGGCCCCAGTGCGCTCGACGAGGCGCTGGCGGCAACAGTGGCGGACGGCCTGATCCTTCAGTCGGACGTA
Source organism: uncultured Armatimonadia bacterium (assembly GCA_964598695.1). GTDB lineage: Bacteria > Armatimonadota > Zipacnadia > UBA1398 > UBA1398 > CAZRDB01. Next base: position 29,057 of record CAZRDB010000035.1, on the reverse strand, counting down.
GACTGGCACCGGGGCGACTACGGACGGGCGGCGCGCGCGCTGTTGCTGGACACGTCGTTCGATCCCGACAATGTCAGCTCGTGGGTCGGCGCGGCCTGGCTGGTCTGGAGCTGGGGCGCGACGCCGGCCTCGCTCGCGATTCTCGACCACATGATCGAGGTGACCGGCGACAACGAGACGGCGCTCTCGGAGGCCGCATCGCTCGCCGACCTGCAGGGCGACACCGAGCGGACGCTGCGGTGGGCCCGCGAGGCCTACCGTCTCGAGCCGGGCGACCCGCTGAACGCGGTTCGCCTCGGGTCGGTCCTCCGGAAGCGGGAGCAGTGGGCGGAGGCGGCCGAGGTCTACCGGCAGCTCTTGGAGCGGGTGCCCGACCACCCCTCGGCGCTGCGGTTCCTGGGCCGCTACGAGCGCACGGGCAGGATGACGCCCGAGACGCCGGCCGGGGTGGAGAGCCAGCCCGCGCCGTCGCCGGACGCGGAGAGCACATCAAGAGGAGTGAAGTAGCGTGCGCGGCACGATCGACTGGGGCGCCTTGGTGATGGCGCCGATTCGGTTCTGGCTGGGCGCCGGCGCGTTCCTGCTGGTGCTGGGCGGGATGTCGTACGGCTATGGCGCGTGGTATGCGGGCGTGCTGTTGAAGGACGCCGCGCCGGTCCGTGAGATCCGCGCCAACTCCTCGTGGACCGCGCAGTTCCAGTATGAGGAGGTCGACGGCGTGCGGCGCCGGGTCGACCTCCCGGGTCCGGAGCGTTTCGCGATCGATGTCGCGCTCGACGATCTGGCGAGCGCCGATCCGGCCGCCGGAGGCTTCTCGGGCACCGGCGCGGTCCTGAGCGAACTCGGCGACCCCGACGACGACGAGGACAAGGCCAAGCAGGAGCAGGGCGCCGTCTCCCGCGAGGAGCTGATTCGGAACCTGCGCGACTCGGGGATCCTGACGAGTGGGGGCGATCCCAGCTCGTGGCGTGAGACGGTCCAGGTTGGCGAGGGCTTGACCGAGGACGAGGCGCGCGCGAAGGCGGAGGCGTTCCGCAAGACCGGCCGCGACGTCGAGGTCGAGACCTACACCGACGGCTCGGGCGAGACGCGGTACCGGCTGAACTACGGGCGGGTCCGTACGACCGAGGAGGCCGAAGCGCTGCGCCGGGAGCTGGCGGGCGCCGGGCTGATCGGCGGCACGGGCTCGCAGCCGCCGAGCAACGGGGGCGGCACGACGACCACCCCGCCGACCGACCCGACCGGCCCGACGGAGCCGACGGGGCCCACCGGGCCCGGTCCCGGACCCGAGGGCCCGAGCGGGGGCGGGACGACCACCACCCCGCCGACCGGTCCCGCGCCCTCGGGCGGCGAGACGGGCGGCGGCCGCACGGTCCGCGATCTGTAGCACGGCGCAGCGCCGGGGGGCGACGCAGGGGAGGCTTGGCGAGACGTGATGCGGCGGAACGTGCGCGAACTCGAGGCGGGCGAGGAGCTGTACGGCTCGTACGCGGTGACGGCGAAGTCGCTGCGGGCCTTCCGTGATCCCTCCAAGGGGAAGTACCTCTCGGTGACGCTGGCCGACGCGACGGGTTCGCTCCCGGCGAAGGTCTGGGAGCACGGCGAGCAGGTCGCCGCGACCTTCGCGGAGGGGGACGTCGTCGAGGTGGAGGGGCGGCTTGAGGAGTGGGACGGCGGCCTCCAGGCCACGCTAACCTCGCTGCGCCCCCTCCCCCCGGACGAGGTCGATCCCTCGGACTACCTCCCGACCGGCCCGCGCGACCCGGAGCGCTGTTGGAGCGAGATCCGCAAGATCGTCGACGAAGAGGTCGACTGCCCCTACCTGGCGCGGCTTCTCGGACGGTTCCTCGAGGATGAGGAGACGCGCGCGCTGCTGGTTCGGGGGCCGGCCGCGAAGGGGCGGCACCACGCCTACCTCGGCGGCCTCGTCGAGCACATCGCCTGCTCGCTGCTCGTCGCTCGGTCGGTCTGCCGGGTCCACAAGGCGCTCGACCGCTCGCTCGTGCACGCGGGGATCATCCTCCACGACATCGGCAAGCTGCGCGAGCTGACCGCGACAACGCGGATCGACTACGCGCCCGTCGGGCGGCTGATCGGCCACATCGTGCTCGGCTACGAGTGGGTCATGCGCGAGGCCGACGAGATCGAGGGCTTTCCGGAGGAGACCCGCCTGCTGCTCGGCCACATCATCCTGAGCCACCACGGCCGGGCCGAGTTCGGCGCGCCCGTCGTGCCCATGACCCCCGAGGCCGACGTCGTCCACATGATCGAGAACCTCGACGCGCAGGTGAACCACACCGTGAGCGTCGTGCGGGAAGCGCGCGAGAGGGGCCAGGAGTACTCCGAGTACGACCGCCTTCTCGGCCGCTACTTCTATGCCGGCGCCCGACCGGCGCCCCCGGCCGAGCCGGAGGCCTGAGCGCGCGGCGCGCGCCGTCCAAGGAAACCCCGCCTCGTGCGGCGAACCCCCTACGCGTCCCGGCTCGTCCGGAGTCCCCATTCTGGAGGTCAAGACGATGCGGATCCTGCTCATCGGCGGCAACGGAATGCTCGGGCACGACGTGGGCGAGGCGCTCCGGGACGATGACGTGGTGCGGCCCACCTCCCAGGAGCTGGACATCCTCGACATGGAGGCGCTGCGCGCGGGTTGCCGGCGCGTCCGGCCCGAGGTCATCGCCAGCACCACCGCGTTCCACCGCGTCGATGAAGCCGAGACCGATGCCGAGAGCGCGATGCGCATGAACGCGGTCGCGACGCGCAACCTGTCGCTCGCGGCACGGGAGTTCGGCGCCCGGGTGGCCTGGATCTCGACCGACTACGTCTTCGACGGCGCCGCAAGCGCGCCGTACGAGCCGGCCGACACGATCAACCCGATCAACGTCTACGGCGCCTCGAAGGCGGCGGGCGAGTGCCTGGTGCGCATGACGACGGGCGACCACCTGATCGTCCGCACCAGCGGGCTGTACGGCCTGCACAAGTCGGCGGTCAAGCGCACGAACTTCGTCGACAGCATCCTGCGGCTGCTGCGCACGGGCCGCGAGGAGATCTCCGTGGTCTCCGACCAGGTCTGCACGCCCACCTACACGGTCGACTTCGCGAAGACCTTCGTCGACCTGATCCGCACCGGCGCCACCGGCACCTACCACATCACCAACACGGGCCAGTGCTCGTGGGCCGAGTTCGCCGAGGAGATCATCCGTCTCGTCGGCTACCCCACGCGGGTCCGACGGATCAGCTCGACGGAGTACGCGGCGCCCGCGCGGCGTCCGGCCTACTCCGTCCTCGGCCACGCGGCGCTCGGCTCGCTGGGGATCGCGCTGCCCCGCCCCTGGCAGGAGGCCCTGCCCGACTTCGTTCGCGAGCGCGTCCGCCAGGGCGATGTCGTCCTGTAGCGCGCGTGTTGTGCGGCCCGCGGGACGGTGCTAGGATCCCTCCCTGCCGTCGCGCGCCCGGGCCGGCGGCCCCATCGCCCGGGAGGGAGACCCGCCATGCTGTTCGACTCCGCAGTGCTCGCCTGCTGCCGCGATGAGATCGAGCGTCTCGCGGGCGGCGCGGCGATCCGCGAGGTCCACCAGCCCCGGCGGCTGGAGCTGGCGCTCGAACTCGACCGCGCCCCCCGCTACCTGGTGCTCTCGGCCGAGGCGGAGTGGGCGCGGGCGCACCTGGCCGAGAGCCTCCCGCCTGGCCCGATGAAGAGCTTCCCGCTGCTGCCCTTCGCGCGCAAGCACCTCCGCGGCGCCCGTCTCGGCCGCGTGCGCCAGGTTGGCTTCGACCGGATCCTCCGCGTCGAGATCGACCACCGCGGCGGCTCGGTCGCCCTCGATCCCGTCTGCACGGTGCTGGTCGAGATCATGGGCAAGCACAGCAATATCCTGCTGCTGAACAACGTCGACCAGATCCTCGAGGCCGCGAAGCACGTCACGACCGACCTCTCCCGCGCACGCACGGTCCTCCCGCACCGCGACTACCTCCCGCCGCCCACCGCCGGCGGCGCGGACCCGCGCTCCGCAAGCCGGGCCGACCTCGCGGAGGCCCTGGCCGAGAGCGGCCACCTCGCCTGGCCCCGCGCCCTGGCGCGGCGGTTCGAGGGGCTGAGCCCGTTCCTCCTGGAGGAGGTTGGGCTCCGCGCCGAGGTCCGGGGCGACGCTACGGCCGAAGACCTCGGAGAGCCCGGCCGCGCGCGACTGCTCGAGTGCCTTGTGGCATTGCTCGGCGAGGCTCGTGAGGGGCGCTGGGCGCCGGTCCGGTTCGCGAGCGAGCGGGGCCCCAGCCACTACGCGTTCGCCGTGCGCAGGCCGCTCGCCGCCGGCCCGTGCGAGCCGGTCGAGCTGCTCTCGCTCACCATCGAGGCGAACGTCCGGGTCGGGCGCACCGCAGCCCACCTGGCCTCGCTGCGGGCCGAGGTCACGGCCGGTGTGCGGCGGCTCGTGCGCCGGCTCGAGGAGCGAGCCGATGTGCTCGAGGGCGAGGCATCGCCCGAGCCGGCGGCCCGCGTTCGCCGGCAGGCCGAGGCCCTCGCGGCCGCGTTTCACCTGCTCGAGCCGGGGCTCGAGCGGATCGAGGCGCCCGACCCCTACGCTCCGGAGGGCCCACCCCTCGTCATTCCGCTCGATCCCTCCCGCGGCCCCGCCGAGAACATGAACCGTCTGTTCGACCGCGCCCGCCGGCTCGATGAGGGGGCCCGGCGCGCGCCGGAGCGGCTCGCGAGGACTCGGGGCGACCTCGCCCGGCTCGCGGCGCTGCTCGATCAGGCCGAGGCGGCCGGGACCGAGGAGGCGCTCCAGCGCCTGCGGGCCGACGCGGCGCGCCTCGGCGTTCGCTTCCGCGGCGAGGTGGAGGGCGCCGGGCGCGAGTCGGGCCCCGGCTTCCCCTCCCGCCTGTCCTCGGACGGCTTCGAGATCCTCTACGCCCGCTCGGCCGAGGAGAGTGACGCGCTGCTGCGCACGGCGGCCGCGTCCGACGACTGGTGGCTCCACGCCCGCGACCACCGGGGCGGCCACGTGATCGTCCGGACCGCCAAGCACCCCGAGCGGGTTCCCCGCAACACGCTGCTCGAGGCGGCCCGCCTGGCGGCGTTCCTCTCCAAGGCGCGCCACTCGTCGCTGGTGCCCGTCGACTACACGCTCCGCAAGTACGTTCGCAAGGCCCGCAAGGGCCCGAAGGGCCTCCACATCTTCGAGCGGGAGAAGACCCTCATGGTCGAGCCGCTCCCCGACGCCGACGCGGAGTTCTGAGCAGGAAGCCCCCGGAGGGTGCCCCTCCGGACCACCCGAGGGGATTGCACGCGAGGTCGCCGCGTCGCTACGCGCCGACGGGACCGCGCGCACAATCCCTTGTGCAGACCAGGAACGGCGACCCGCCCGGGGCGCCCGCACACGGCACAGCGACGGACAGCGGTCGCCTTGCAGCGCCAGCCCGGGGCGCCCCGCGTCCCATGCGCTCCGGCTGGCTGCCTCTCTGCTCTGCCCCGAGGGGATGCGTCGGCGGGTCGAGTGCCGCGGAGCGGGACGCGAGGCCCCGACGACGCATCCCCCCAGGGTGGTCCGGAGGGGGCCCTCCGGGGGGGGCCTTGGGTGTCGGGTGTCCTGCTTGACGCCGCCAAGGGCCGGTGCGATTCTGTTCTGGGGGCTCGAGGGACGCAGGGAGGCCATCTTGCCGGCACTCGCGGGGATTGTGCGTCGGGCGGAGCGACTCGCCCGAGCGGGCAGTTGGGAGGAGTGCGAGCGCGTGCTCCGGGACGGGGCCAAGCTGGCCCCACGGGAGCCGAGGCTCCTCCTCCGCCATGCCTCCCTGATCGAGAACCGCTCCCCCGCCAAGGCGCTCGAGTTGGCGCGACGGGCGATCGAGCAATCGCCGACCTCGTGCGGGGCGCGGTCGATCGCGGCCCGGATCGCGCTGACATCCGGGGACCCGGCCGAGGCCGCGGCCCACGCGAGCGAGGCGCTGCGGCTCGACCGCGAGGGCGCGATGGCGCGCACCGTGCGCGCGCTCGCGGAGATGGCGCGCGGCCACTGGGGCGAGGCGCTCCCGAGCCTGCTGCGGGATGGGGTCTTCGAGGAGTGGTCGATCGTCGCCCGCGCCGTGCTGCTGCTCCTGCGTCGGTGGCGCGAGCTGGGCCCCGTGCGGCCGCCGCTGGGGGCCGACGCGCCGGTTCTGGCGCCCGACAGCCCGCAGGCCGCGCCGCGGGGCGGCGGGAGGGCCTCGGCGCGCGCGCTCTACTCGCACGTGCGCGAGGCGTACAACGAGGGCGACGGCGAGGCGATGCTGGTCTGGCTGATGCCCATGCGCAGCATCGCGCCCGATGACACCGACGTACCGGCCGCGTTCGCGACGGCCTACTACCTCTGCGGCCGGCCCGATCTCGCCGATCCGTGGGCCGAGGAGGCCCTCCGGGTGCAGGCGCGGGAGGCTCGCGCTCAGCACAAGCAGCGCCGTGGGCGCAAGGACCGGAGTGTCTCGGCCGGCCAGCCGCCGGAGGAGGAGGCCTCGCCGGAGGCCGTGGTGCTGGCGGCGCAGGTGGCGCTGGAGGCGGGGGCGATCGGGAAGGCCCGGCGTCTCGCGGAGGTGGGCTCGCGCCGCGTGAACCCGTTCGACCGGTGGGAGGCTCGGCTGGTGTTGGCCGAGGCCCTCGATGGCCAGGGCAAGCCCGACCTGGCGCTCGCCGAGCTGGCCCAGGCCGTCGCCGAGGAGCCGAGCGTGCTCCCGCTGGCCCTCCACCGCGTCGCGGCGCACCCGTTCCTCGTTGTGGCGCGCGAGGTACTTGCGATGGAGCCGCCGACGCGGGAGCCGCTTCGGGAGGCGCTACGAACGGCGATGTGCCGTCTTCTCACCGATCCCCGGAGGCCGCGCGGCGATCGGCGGCTCGCGCGGGAGCTGGCGGCGGTGCGGTCGTCCCTGCCGGCCGAGGCGGCGAGCGTCCTGGAGGCCTATGCCCGGGGCGGGGTCCGGGCGCTCGTGGGCGGCGACGCCTGATGGACGATCGCGGCAGGCCCGGCTCCGGTGCGGCCCGGCGTGTGGCGTCCGGGCTGCTCGCGGTGGTCCTCGTCCTGTGCGCCGGCCTCCTGGCCTGTTCCTGCGCTCCCCCGCCTGCTCCGAAGCCCGAGGCGCCGGCGAGCGTCTCGAAGCCGGTCCGACCCTCGAGCGCGCTGGAGGGCCGGCTCCGCGCGAACATCGGGCAGCGGATGGGCTCGCCCGAGTCCAGCCCGCAGGCGCTGGCCGAGCGGGTCTTTCCGAGCCGCTCCGACAGCGGTGCGCCGCCGGTGGTCGGGCCTCCGCCGGTGGTGGGGTCTGCCACGGGCGGCTCGCTCAGCTTCCTTGTGTACGGCGATACGCGCTCCAACCCCAAGGTCCACCGGCAACTCGTGCAGGTGATGCTCGGCCAGCCCGGCATCTCGTTCGTCGCGCACACGGGCGATCTCGTGGGCGACGGCGCGAAGGCGAGCGAGTGGAACACGTTCCTCGGGATCGTGGGGCCGATCGCGGCGCGCGTTCCCTTCTACCCGGCGCTCGGCAACCACGATCTGCCGCGCGAGATGTCGGTGCCGGCCCTCGGGCGCCTGCAGGGCCCGCCGAAGAGCGTCGCGGGGGCCGGCTACTACTACGGGGTGGACTGCGGCACGGTGGCGCTCGCGGTGCTCGATTCGGAGTCGCTGCGCAAGAGCGATCCCCAGCAGGTGGCCTGGATGCGGAGCTTCCTCGGGGCCTCGCGGGCCCCGCTCAAGGTCGTGACGCTGCACCGGCCGCTGTGGAGCCCGGGACCGAACGGCAGCGCGCCGGAGATCCGCAAGCAGGTGCTGCCCGCGATGCGGGAGGTCGGCGCGCGCCTGCTCTTCACGGCCCACGACCACATGTATTACCGAACGGTCCGTGAGGGGATCGTGCAGGTGATCACGGCCGGCGGCGGTGCGCCGCTGTACGAGGTGAAGCATCCCGACGTGATCCAGCAGGGGGATGTCCTGAAGGTCACGCACCATTTCGTGCGGGTCGACGTGGGATCGGATGCGGCGACGGTGACGGCGCTCGGGCTCGACGGCTCGGTGATCGACCGGTTCTCGCTCCCGATGCGGTGAGAGCGCCGAGGAATCCGCCGATTCCCGGCCCCGGACGGAGGCTCCCGGCCCCCCAAGTTGCGCCCCGGTACGCCCTGTGCTATAGTGGCCGCAATCTCATGGGTGATCGATGAGGAGAGCGGGCTTGCACCCGCTCTTCCGTGTGTTCACGGGATCGTGGCAGCGCATGACGAGCGGCGGGAAGCCGGAGCAGCGCAAGCAGCGGCGCACCCGCCTCTCGCGGGTCGACCCGAAGCGCCTGCAGGAGTGCATCGCGGGGATCGAGCGGGATATCGCCGAGAAGGGCTACGAGCTGGTCGACGCCATCGTCGGCAAGTTCGAGGGCCGTCTCCTGGTCGAGGTCCTGATCGACCACGAGCATGGCATCACGACCGAGGACTGCGCACTGTGCCATGAGACGGTGAGCAACTGGTTCGACGCGCACGACCCGGTGGACGGTCCGTACGCGATCCAGGTCTCGTCTCCGGGGCTGGATCGGCCGCTTCGGAAGCCGGAGCATTACGCGCGCTTCACGGGCAAGCTCGTGAAGATGAAAGTCCGCCAGGCCGATGGCAGCGTTCGCCGCGTGGGCGGGCGCCTGATCGGTCTCGTGGAGGAACAGGTCGTCGTCTCGACGGAGCCCGAGGGAGAGCAACGGATCCCCCTGGGTGAGATCGTCGAGGCGCGGCTCGAGTACGAGTGGGACTAACGCAGGCCCCGTCAGGTTGCGTGCCGAGAGCTCGCGAGGGCAGTCGTCATGGAAGACTTGGATTTCCTGGGTGCGCTCGGGCAGATCGAGCAAGAGAAGGGCATCCCGCAGGATGTCCTCATCGAGGCCGTCAAGGCGTCGATCGAGTCCGCCTACCGCAAGCGTTACGGCGCCACGGGCGACCTTCGGGTCGACCTGGGGCCGAGCCTGCGCGGCCCTTGGCGGATCGTCGCCATCCGACGCGTCGTCGCGCACGTCGAGAACGCGCAGAATGAGGTCTCGGTCGCGGAGGCTCGCTCGATGGACCCCTCGGCCGTGGTGGGCGACGTTCTCGAGCAGGAGGTCACGCCCCGCGATTTCGGCCGGATCGCCGCCCAGACCGCGAAGCAGGTCATCGTGCAGCGGGTCCGCGAGGCCGAGCGCGATATCATCTTCAGCAAGTTCCAGACCCGCCTGGCCGACCTGGTCACCGGCGAGATCCAGCGGCGCGACGACGGCAACGTCTACGTGACGCTCGGCCCGCGGATCGAGGCGCTCCTGCCGTTCCGCGAGCAGATCCCGGCCGAGCGGCCCTACGCGGTCCACCGGCGGCTCAAGCTCTATGTGCTCGACGTACGCCGCAGCGCCCGGAGCCCGCAGATCGTCGTCTCGCGCACCCACCCGGACCTCGTCCGGAAGCTGTTCGAGCTGGAGGTCCCGGAGATCTACGACGGCCTCGTCGAGATCAAGGGCGTCGAGCGCGAGCCGGGGCTGCGCGCCAAGATCGCGGTGCTCACCCACGATGACAAGGTCGACCCGGTCGGCGCCTGCGTCGGCCACCGGGGCTCGCGGGTGCAGGCCGTGGTCGATGAGCTGGCCGGCGAGAAGATCGACATCGTGCGCTACCGCGAGGAGCCGAAGCAGTTCCTCGCCGAGGCGCTGAGCCCGGCCGAGGTCGCCGAGGTCATCCTCGACACGCCGAACCGCTCGGCCCTGGTGATCGTGCCCGACGACCAGCTCTCGCTGGCGATCGGCAAGAAGGGGCAGAACGTGCGGCTGGCGAGCCGCCTCACCGGCTACCGGCTCGATGTCGTCGGCCAGACCGACTACAAGCAGCGGCGTGAGCAGGAGATCCTGGCGAGCCAGGACCCCTCCGAGGTGCGGATCCGCGTGTACGACCTCGCGGGCGAGCTGGGAGTCACCAGCAAGCAGATGATCGAGATGCTCCAAGGAATGGGTGTGCCCGTGGTCTCGCATGCGAGCACCATCGACGGCTACACCGCAGACGACATCCGCCGCGAGCTGGGCGGCCCCGACGCGGGGCGGTACGGCCCACGGCCCGAGGGCTACGTGCCCACGGTGGACGATCCGGGTGTCTCTGAAACCGACAACGGCGAGAGCGACGAAGCGGACGCATAGCTGCCCGTCGATCGGGGCGCGCCGCGCGGCGGGGCGCCCTGTGGTTCCTGGGTGGCGCAGGCAGGTCGGGTGACCGCAGGCCGGGCACCCGGATGAATGGGCGTGTGCAGCGTGGCCAAGTAAACGGCATGAGTGGGCCGGCAAGCACCGATGTGCAGCCGCCGGCGGAGGTGACGCGGTTTGGGCAAGACGAGAGTCCATGAGCTGGCACGAGAACTAGGCACCACCAGCAAGCGCGTTATGGAAGTCCTGGAGGTGCTCGGGATCGTCGCGCGCAGCCACTCCAGCACGCTCTCCGAAGCGGAGGCGGACCAGGTTCGCCGCAAGCTCCGCGAGACGCGGGCGGGATCGGGGCTCATCACCGCGCCGAGACAAGAGACGGGCCGTGTGCGCCGCACCGGCAGTCTCGGCGGTCGTCTCGGCGAGCTTGTCCGGGACCGCACGGCGCCGCCCGCCGAGGAGCCGGCCGCTGCCGCGACCGGCACGACCGGCCGCGTCATGCTGCGCCGTCCGACCGAGGAGGAGCTTGCCGCCGACGAGGCCGTAGCCGTCGTCGAGGCGCATGAGCCCCCCGAGGCCGCTCCGCCCACCGAGACGCCCGCGCCGCCCGAGGCCGAGGCCGTGGAGCCCGAGGCGCCGGCCCGCATTGCCCCCGTTGAGGCCGCCGTGGTCAAGCGGCAGCCCGGGGAGGGCCCGCCGATCGTCGAGGACGGTGTCGAGCCGGAAGTCGCGCTCCAGCCGGAGGTCGACTTCGTGCTGCCGCAGGCCAAGCCCGAGGAGGGGGAGGCCCCGGCCGAGGACGGCTCCAAGCCCAAGCAGGCCCAGGCCGTCACCCGCCCGCCGCGCGGCACCGACGGCGCCGCGCGCCGTCGCGACACCCCCCAGAAGAAGGGCGGCCGCGAGCGCAAGGAGGACCGGGACGCCCGTGCGGCCCGTGCCGCGCGCGATCGAGGCCGTGGTCGCGACTTCGATGGCGGCCGGCGGAGGTCGCACGTCGCGGTCGGCGCCGTGGTGAAGATCACCGATCCGATCTCCGTGCGCGGCCTCGCCGAGGCACTCGCGCTGGACATCTCGGACGTTCTCCGTGAGCTGCTGGTGCGCGGAGCGCCCTCGAACATCAACGCCTCCGTCAGCGGCGCCGTTGCCCAGGCCATCGCGCTCGATCTCGGCATCGAAGTCGAGATCGACACCAGCGCGCCGGCCGGTCTCGAGGCGGCCCGCGCCGAGACTGCGGCGAAGCATGCCGGCCGGCCGCGCAAGAAGTCGGCCGAGGCCAACGTCCAAGTCGTGCCGCGGCCGCCGGTCGTGACCGTCATGGGCCACGTCGACCACGGCAAGACCAAGCTGCTCGACCGGATCCGCCACACCAACGTCGTCGACGGCGAGTCGGGCGGCATCACGCAGCACATCGGCGCCTCCGAGGTCGAGCACAACGGCAAGACCATCGTCTTCCTGGACACCCCCGGCCACGAGGCCTTCTCGGCGATGCGCGCCCGGGGGGCGCAGGTCACGGACGTCGCGATCCTGGTGGTTGCGGCCAACGACGGCGTGATGCCGCAGACGATCGAGGCCATGAATCACGCCAAGGCCGCGGGCGTCCCGATCATCGTCGCGATGAACAAGATGGACCTCGAGGACGCCAACCCCGACCGCGTGCTGCAGCAGCTCTCCGGCCAGGGGCTCCTGGCGGAGGAGTGGGGCGGCGACACGGTCTGCGTGCGGGTCTCGGCGATCACCGGGGCCGGGGTCGACGACCTTCTGGAGATGATCCTCCTCGTCGCCGAGATGCAGGAGCTGAAGGCCGAGATCGGTGGGGAGACCAAGGCGTCGGTGATCGAGGCCAAGCGGGACTCCTCGCGCGGTCCGGTGGCGACGGTCGTGGTGACCCAGGGCATCCTGGGCTCGGGCGACGCGGTTGTCTGCGGGATCCACTCCGGCAAGATCCGCGCGCTGATCTCGCCGGCCGGCAAGAAGCTCCGCAAGGTCGAGCCGGGCCATGCATGCGAGATCTGGGGCCTCGAGGACGTCCCCGACGCCGGCGACGAGTTGACCGTGGTGGAGTCGCCGAAGGTCGCTCGCCAGCTCGCCCGCGAGATGCAGACGGCCAACCGGGCGCGGATGCAGATGAGCTCGACGGTCTCGTCGCTCGCCGGGCTCATGGAGCAGATCCAGGCCGGGACGATCACGAACGTGAACCTCGTGCTCAAGGCCGACGTCCATGGATCGCTCGAGGCGATCTCGCAGGCGCTCGAGGGGATCAGCCACCCGGAGGTCCAGGTCAAGATCGCCCACTCGGGCGTCGGCAGCATCAGCGAGTCGGACGTCAACCTCGCCTACGCCTCGCGCGCGATCATCGTCGGCTTCCACGTCGGCACGGAGCCGGGTGTCGAGGAGCTGGCGCGCGACCAGGGCATCGAGATCCGCACCTACGACATCATCTACGAGGTCATCGACGACGTGAAGGCGATCATGGAGGGCAACCTCCGACCGGTCTTCGAGGAGGTCATCCTCGGGAAGGCCGAGGTCCGCGCGATCTTCAAGATCAGCCGGACCGGCGTGATCGCGGGCTGCTCGGTACTCGAGGGCTCGATGAAGCGGCGCGAGAGCGTGCGCATCTTCCGCGGCAAGGAGCTGATCCACGAGAGCAAGCTGGACTCGCTCCGCCACGTGAAGGACGACGTCAACGAGGTCGAGCGCGGGCGCGAGTGCGGCATCTCGCTCAACAACTGGAACGGCTTCCAGGAGGGCGACATCATCGAGTGCTACACGATGCGCCAGGTGATCCGTCGTCTGGCGGACGGCCTGCAGGCGAGCTAGCCCCGTCGCCGGCGGGTGGGTGAGTCGAACGGAGAACCGGAGATGGTCGTCGGCCTCTTGAGCCTCGACCTGCTGCTCGAGGGCAGCAACTCCCTCAAGGACAAGCGTCAGGTCCTCCGCAGCCTACTCGACCGCCTGCACAACGAGTTCAACGTCTCGGCCGCCGAGGTCGGCGACAACGACATCTGGCGGCGGGCTCAGGTGGGCGTCGCGTGCGTCTCCAACCAGCGCGCCCATGCCGAGTCCGTCCTCCAACATGCCGTGCGCCGGGTCTCCTCGGACCCCCGGGTGGAGATCCTGCGCCAGGAGGTCGAGTGGTGGTAGGGGAGTCGGTGCGCGATGAGTGAGCGTCGACAACAGAGCGTCGGGCGACTCCTGCGCGAGGTGATCAGCGAGGTCATCCGCGACGAGATGCGCGACCCGCGCGTGAAGCTCGCCTCCGTCGCCGACGTCGAGGTCTCGGCCGATCTCCAGCACGCCAAGGTCCGGATCTCGGTGATCGGCAGCGACGAGGAGCAGTGCCGCGAGTGCTTCCGCGCGGTCGAGTCCGCCGCCCGGTTCATCCGCCGCGAGGTCGGCGAGCGGATCCGCCTGCGCCATACCCCGGAGCTGCACTTCGCCCGCGACCGCGGCGCCGAACACGCGGAGAAGGTCACCCGCATCCTGCGCGAGATCTCCTCGGAGCGCGCCGCCGAGGCGCCGTCCGACCCCGCGCCCGCACCGGACAGCCCGGAAGGGACGCCGGAGGGATGAGCCGTCACGAAGCCCTGAGCCGCGTCGCGGAGGTCCTCCGCGCGGGCAGCCGGTTCCTCGCCACCGTCCATGTGCGGCCGGACGGCGACGCGGTCGGCTCGCTGCTCGGCTTCGCGCTCGGCCTGCGACTGCTGGGCAAGGAGGTCGTCCTCCTGGTTCAGGATCCGATCCCGGCCAACTACGGCTTCCTCCCGGGTCTCGAGACCGTCCGTCACGAGCTGCTCGCCGAGTCGGAAGCCGCCGCCTTCGATGCCGGCGTCGCCCTCGACTGCGACGGCCTGGACCGCTGTGGCACGGTCGGCCCCCTCCTCACGGCCACGGGGCTCGTTGTCGACATCGACCACCACGCCGGGACGAAAGCCTTCGGAGACGTGACCTGCGTCATCCCGGAGGCGTGCTGCACCGGCGAGCTGGTGCTCGACCTGCTGACCGAGCACATGGCCGTCGGGCTCACGCCCGAGATCGCGACCTGCCTGTTCGCCTCGCATGCCTACGACACCGGCCGCTTCACCCATCGCAACACCAACGCGCGGACTTTCGAGAGTTGCGCGCGGCTCGTGGCCGCGGGGGCGCAGCCCGAGCCGATCATCCGCGCGCTCTTCGAGACGCGCACTCTGGCCCGGGTCCAGCTCCGCGGCCAGGCACTCGAACGCGCCAGCCTCGACCCCGAGACCCGCGTGGCCTGGTCGTACCTCGTGCCGGCCGACTTCGCGCGCTCCGGCGCGCTCCCGGCCGACACCGACGGGATCGTGGACGAGCTGCGGGCGGTCGAGGGCTGCGCGGCGGCGGTCCTGGTCTCGGAGCTGGAGCCGAGTCTGTGCCGTGTGAGCATTCGGGTCCGCGGCTCGGCCCTGGACGCGGCGCGGGTCTGCGCCGGATTCGGCGGCGGCGGCCACGTTCGCGCGGCGGGCTGCACGATCGAGGACTACGCCCTCGGCGCGGCCCGGCAGGTGCTGGACGCGATCCGGGCCGCCCTCGATCCGCCGGTCGCGTCCGACGAGGAGTGACCCCGCGGCCGTGGCCCGTTCCCCCGCCCCTCCGCCCACGAACGGCGTTCTCCTGGTCGACAAGCCGGCCGGGCTGACCTCCCACGACGTGGTCAGCCGAGTCCGCCGCGGCTTCGGCCAGAAGCGGGTCGGCCATGCCGGCACCCTCGACCCCCCCGCGACCGGCCTGCTCGTGATGCTGCTCGGCCAGGCAACGCGGCTCCAGGCCTACGCGATGGGCTCGGGAAAGACCTACGAGTTCGACCTGGTTCTCGGCGCCGCGACCGACACCCTCGACCTCTCGGGCAACATCGTTCGGGAAGCCCCGGTGACGGCCGAGACGGCGGCGGCCGTGGCCGGAGCCCTGCAGCGGTTCACCGGCGAGATCGATCTCGTGCCCCCGATGGTCTCGGCGCTCCACCACGAGGGCAGGCGGCTCTATGAGATCGCGCGCGCGGGGGGCGAGGTCGAGCGGGAGGCGCGGCGGTGCGCGATCGCGGAGCTGACGGCTCTCGGGCCGGCCACGCCCGACGGTGCGCGGTGGCGGCTCCCCCTCCGCACGGCCTGCTCGAGCGGCACCTACGTGCGGTCGTTGGGGGAGGCGATCGCGGCCTCGCTCGGAGTGCCCGGCTGCATCGACCGCCTCCGCCGCACCGCGAGCGGACGCTTCCGGGTCGAGGAGGCCTGCACGCTCAGCGAGGTGGCTGACGGCTCCGCCCGTTCTCGGCTTCTCCCGCTCGAGACGCTCCTCGAAGCCCTGCCCGTGGCCGACCTCACGCCGGAGGCGGCCGAGAGGTTTCTGCACGGCAATGTGGTAACGTGGGGGAGCGAGGCCGAGGGCGAGGTGCAGGTGCGCTGCGGCGCGCGGCTCCTCGGGATCGGACTCGTGGCGGACGCGGGCCGGCTGCAACCCAGCCGCGTGCTCGCGGCCGGAGAGGACGCATCGAATGCCTGAGGTGCTCTCGGCGCCGTCCGGCGACTACCGCGAGGCGCTTATGGGGCGCGGTCCCTGCGCGCTCGCGGTGGGGATGTTCGACGGGGTACACCTCGGCCACCAGCACATCCTCGGGGCCGCCGTCGCCCTGGCCCGCCGGCAGGGGATCGTCTCGACGGCACTCACGTTCGACCCCCATCCCGCCACGCTCGCCGCGGGCGGCGGCTTCCGGTACCTGAGCGCCCTGGGCGAGCGGACCGCACGGATCGGCTCCCTCGGGATCGACGTGGTGCGGGTGGTGCCGTTCGTGGACGACCTCGCACGGCTCTCGCCCGAGGCCTGGGCGGAGCAGGTGCTGGCCGGGCGGCTGCAGGTCCGCGCGATGGTGGTCGGCACGACCCATCGATTCGGGGCGCGGGGCGCGGGCGACGGAGCGCTGCTCACCCGGCTCGGCGAGCGGCTCGGCTTCACGGTGACCGTGGTGCCTCACGTCGCGCTCGCCGAGGGGCCTATCTCGAGCAGTCGGATCCGGGAGGCTCTCGCGGCCGGTCAGGTCGGCCTGGCGCAGGAGATGCTCGGACGGCCCTACAGCCTCGACGGCCCGGTGGTGACGGGTGCGGGGCGGGGGAGGACGCTGGGCTTCCCCACCGCCAACCTCGCGCCGCCCGGCGACCGGGTCCTGCCGGCGCTCGGGGTCTACGCCTGCGCGGCCATCGTCGGTGATCGGGCGTACGCCGCCGGGGTCCATGTCGGCCCCGTGCCGACCTTCGGCCACGAGTCGGCGGTGATCGAGTGCCACCTGCTGGACTTCGCGGGGGACTTGGTGGGCACGCCGATCCGCGTCTGCTTCCTCGAGCGCCTGCGGACCATCGAGAAGTTCGCGAGCCCGGAGCTGCTGCGCGCCGCGCTCGACCGCGACCTCCGGCGTGTCCGCGAACTCGCCACGCCCGAGGCGCTGGGCGCGTGCCTCGACCGCTGTAGTGCCCCCGCGCGGTAGCGCCCCCCTCCCCCCCGGAACGCAAAGAGGCCGCCCGGCTGGGCGGCCTCTCGGCATCTGCGCCGTGCGGCGCCGGAACCTACTTGGTCGTGGACGGGGCCGCGGCGGGCGCGGCGTCCTTCGCGGTCTCGCCGGCGGGCGCGGGAGTCCCGCCGCCGCCCTTGAGCGTACGGCCGGGGTCCATGCTCTTGAGGCTGGCCTCGTCGACCTTGGGCTTCTTGCTGTCGGCCTTGCTGCCGCAGCCGGCCACGAGTCCCATGAGCAAGCCGACTCCGATGACGGTGGCCGTCAGCATCGACACGATACGCACGTCGGTCTTCCTTCCCGGTGAAGCCGGGCCGCGCCGCCCGGGGGCGGCGGAGAGGCCCTAGAAGTAGTGCCTACCCACGAAGTCCATGAAGTACATGCGCTTGTACTGCTTCCACTTGGCGTGACCGTCGACGTAGCCGACATTGGCGCCGGTGCTGTCGACGTTGTTGCTGAGGTCGCCGTGCGCCGCGGCGTTGGCCCAGTTCGTGCACAGGATGCAGCTCGCGAGCAGCATCTCGGCGGGCCGGGTGGCCGAGGAGTCGGTCTTGGCGGTGAACTTGGCGATGTTGGCCGGGACGCCATCGACGTTGACGCGGTTGCCGGAGAAGTCGTAGACGGGATGGTCATCCTGTCCGAGCGCTCCCACGCGGAACTGCCAGACGGCGGTGTCGACGTACATCCAGCCGTAGCCGGCCCAGTAGTTGTAGTCGGCATAGCCGATGAGGTTCGGTGTCGCGGGGCCGTTGACGCCCTCCGAGGTGTTGGAGAGCACGGGACCCGCGGGGTCGATGAAGATCTGGAGGTTCTTGATGTACGGCGCGGCGGCGTTCCAGCCGATCGGCCAGGGCCCGACCCAGCCGGGGTAGTGGGTTCCGGCCGGCCAGTGCTGCCACAGGTAGATCGGGTAGTAGCCATCGCTGTCGGCGGCGTACGACATGATCGCCGTGTTGATCTGCCGGACATTGCTGAGGCACGAAGTCTTCCGGGCCTGGGCCCGCGCGCGGGCGAAGACGGGGAAGAGGATCGCCGCCAGGATGGCGATGATCGCGATGACAACGAGGAGCTCGATAAGCGTGAAGCCCCTGCTACGACGCATGCGGTTCGTCCTTTCTCTCGAGCCGGGCGCGGGACGGGCCGGGCGGCGGATCCCCGCCGGGCCGGACCTGCCGTGCGCCCAGCGCGGCTACTTGGTGGTCTTCTCCTCGGCCTTGTCGCCGCCGCTCTTGGCGGCGTCGTAGCCGGACTTGCCCTCCACCGGCTTCGGTGGGGTCACGCCGGGGATGTTCTGGGGGGCCATGCTCTGCTCCATGGCAGCCTTGCCTCCGCCGCCGGCGGCGCCCGCCTTCTTGGCGTTCTGGCACCCGCCGGCCACCATGGCGGCGGCGAGCACTGCAAGCACGACCAACAGGGTCCAACGCACTGGGTGTCCTCCGTTCCGTTCCGGGGTTGGCGTGCGCCCCTAGAAGAAGAAGTAGAGCTGGCCGCTGTCCTGGAACCACATGTAGTTCATCCGCTTCATCGGCTTCCACTTGGCGTGGCCGTCGACCATGCCCTCGTTGCCGCCGGTGGCGTCGGGATCGTTGGTCTGGCCGTGGGCGCAGTCATGCTGGCCGATCCAGCCGTTGGTGACGAAGCACGACGTCAGATAGCGGCCGGCCGGGTCGTCAACGTTCTCGTTCTTGGCCGTGAAGTTCTGGATGCTGCCGAGGGCGTTGCCGCTCTGGTCGTAGACCCAGAACCGCCCGTCCTGGCCGATCGCCTGCCACGGCGGGGTGACCGTCGACCAGCCCCAGTAGCCGTAGCTGGCCCAGTAGAAGTAGTCGCTGAACAGCAGGACGGTGCCCCAGGAGGGATTGGCGCCCCACTGGCCCACGCTCGGCGGGTAGAAGTCCTTCACGAGCGGGGAGCCTCCGGGGTCCATGAAGATCTCCCAGTTCTTGATGTACGGCTGCAGCACGTTCATGCCGAACGGGCCCGAGGGCCCCATGAACATCTGGCCGAACGGCCAGCAGCCGGTCTCGTAGAGCGGGAATGACCCGTCGTAGTCGGCCGAGTACTGCAGCATGGCGTTGCAGATCTGGCGGACGTTGCTCAGGCATGAGGTCTTCCTCGCCTGGGCACGAGCCCGGGCGAAGACGGGGAAGAGGATGGCCGCGAGAATCGCGATGATGGCGATCACGACAAGCAACTCAATGAGGGTGAAACCCCTGCGCTTGGACACGCGTTACCTCCAACCTGCCACGAACTGGTCTCGGGCGAGCCGTGGGCGGCAACCCGGCGGCTGTGTGGGGACGATGTGCGCACGGCTGGCGTGGTCTGGCTGCCTGGGGCCCTCCTTTCTCCACCCTGGCGGCTCGGCACGCAGTCCGCGACCAGCGTCCCGGCCCTCCAAGGCAGCATTCAACGTAACAGCGCCCGCCTCCTCCGGCCCGGAGCGCGGAATCCCTGCGGTTTGCACGAGATTGGCCGCCCTGCCGTCGGCAGGGGCACGGCCCCGGCGGCGCGAACCTCCTTGCGGCGCGAGCGACCGACCGCGGAGGCGACGCAGTGCACGCCCTGAGGGACCGCGAGATCGAGGCCTACCGTGACCTGATGCAGCCTCCCGAGGTGTTCGAAGAGGGCTTCTCGGGCCGGGTCGTGCTGGGCACGCTCTTCGTCGGCTTCGTCATGCTTCCGGGCGCGATCTACCTCGGCCTGCTCGTCGGCCAGAGCCTCGGCTCGGCGGCCGAGTGGACCACGATCATCCTCTTCGTCGAGGCGGCCCGCCGCTCGTTTGCGACGCTCAAGCGCCAGGAGATCTACCTCATCTACTACATCGCGGGGGCGCTGACGGCCCTCAACGGCGGCCTCGCGCTCACGGGCGGCCCCTTCGCCTGGCCAATCTGGAACGTCTACTTCCGGCAGTCGTCTGCCGCGCAGTCGTTCGCCGCGCAGATCCCGGCGTGGGTGGTGCCCTCGGCGGCCTCGGGCGCGCTCGACGTCCGCAGCTTCCTCCAGAGCGCCTGGCTCGCCCCGATCGCCGTGCTGCTGCTCAGCCAGGTGCTGTCGCGGCTCAACTGGTTCTCGGCGGCCTACCTGCTGTTCCGCGCGACCTCGGACGCCGAGCGGCTGCCCTTCCCGATGGCGCCCGTGAGCGCGCAGGGAGCGACCGCGCTGGCCGAGTCCTCGCAGAAGGCCGAGACCTGGCGCTGGCGGGTCTTCTCGATCGGGGCGATGATCGGTCTCGCCTTCGGGGCCCTCTACGCCGGCGTGCCGACCCTCACCGGCGCGGTGCTCAAGCGGCCGATCAACATCCTGCCGATCCCGTGGTTCGACTTCACCGTTGGGACCGAGCGGGTGCTGCCGGCCGTGCCGGTGGGCATCGCGACCGACCTCGGCACGATCATGGCCGGCTTCGTGCTCCCCTTCTGGCTCGTGGTCGGCGGAGCGGTCGCCGCCCTGGTCGTGATGGTCGTCAACCCCGCGCTCGTCCACGCCGGGGTGCTCACGCAGTGGCAGCAGGGGATGGGCGCGATGGACACGCTCACCGCCAACCAGTTCGACTTCTGGATGAGCTTCGGGATCGGCACGGCGCTCGCGATCGCGGTGATCGGCCTCGCCTCGTTCGTCGGCATGGCCCGCCGGCCGCGCGGGGCCGGCGGGGCCGGACCGCTCGCCCCGGTCGCGGGGCGAGGCGACTTCCGTCTGGCGCCGATGCTCCTCGTCTTCGTGCTCTCCTCGCTCGGCTACGTCGCGCTGTGCTGGTACCTGGTCCCCGGCTTCCCGGTCGTCTACTTCCTGGCGTACGCGTTCGTGCTCACTCCCCTCACCTCGTACATGAACGCGCGGATGATCGGCCTCTCGGGTCAGTGGGTGGGGATCCCGATGGTCCAGCAGGCGACGACGATCCTGAGCGGCTACCGGCGGGCCGACATCTGGTTCGCGCCGGTGCCGTTGCAGAACTACGGCGGGGCGGTGCAGCGGTTCCGGGAGATCGAGCTGGTCGGGGGCTCGTTCCGCGGGTTGCTGAAGGCCGAGCTGCTGATGTTCCCCGTCCTGATGGTTGCCAGCTTCCTCTTCTGGGAGTACATCTGGAAGCTCGCGCCGATCCCCTCGGCCCAGTTCCCGTACGCGAACGAGTGGTGGCCCTACCACGCGCGGATGCAGGCGATCTGGATCAAGGGCGCGACGACCGACCCCGACCTGCTGCACAAGATCCTGAAACCGGCGCCGATCGGGATCGGCTTCGCTGGTATCCTAGGGCTGTACTACGCGATGAGCGGCCTCGGGATGCCCGTGATGCTCGTCTACGGGCTGGTCCGCGGCTTCGGCATGCCGCTGCACGCCGTCGTGCCGGAGCTGGCCGGAGCGGCCCTCGGCCGGTACTACTTCGCGCGGCGGTTCGGCCAGGGCGAGTGGCGGCAGTACGCGCCCGTGCTCCTCGCCGGCTACACCTGCGGGCTGGGCCTGGTGAGCATGGTCGGGATCGCCGCGGTGCTGATCGTGAAGTCGGTGAGCCAGCTCCCCTTCTAGGAGCGGCCCACACCGAGGAGGCTCTCGTGACCGAACAGACACGCCCCGCGCGGCCCCTGAGGCCGTGGATCCTGGGGACCATCGGGCTCGTCGGGCTCTGGATTGTGACCTTCTACGCGACCGGACTCCTGTGGTGGAACGCGCCGGACGACTACGGCGCCCGGATCGAGCGCTTCGCCCCACTGGTGGTGGGGGTCCCCGCGGAGAGCGAGCCCCCGCCGGGAGAGTCCCACGCACGCTGATCCCTCGGCGCCCGGCCGTGCGCCCGGGCAAACCCAATCGGAGAGAGGCACGACCGCATGAAGAAGATTCTCGTCACCGGATCGGCGGGCCAGATCGGCTCGGAGCTGGTCCCCGAGTTACGTCGGCGCTACGGGGCGGAGAACGTCGTCGCCTCCGATGTCCGGCAGCAGCCCGACATCACGCCCGACGGCCCCTTCGCCTTCGTCGACGTCTTGCGGCGCGACGCGATCGCCTCCGCGGTCGAGCGCTACAAGGTCGACACGATCGTCCACCTCGCCGCGATCCTCTCGGCGGTGGGGGAGGAGCGCCCGCTCCTCGCCTGGGAGGTCAACATGAACGGCCTCCACAACATCCTCGAGGTGGCGCGCGACCGCGGCGTGAGCCAGGTCTACTGCCCCAGCTCGATCGCCGTCTTCGGCCCCTCGACGCCCCGGATCGACACGCCCCAGGAGACCATCCTGCGTCCCACCACGATGTACGGGGTGACGAAGGTCGCGGGCGAGCTGCTCGGCGCCTACTACGTCAAGCGCTTCGGGATGGACGTCCGGGGCCTCCGCTACCCGGGGATCATCTCCTCGGAGGCGCCCCCCGGCGGCGGCACGACCGACTACGCCGTCCAGATCTTCTACGACGCGGTCAAGGAGCGCCGCTTCACCAGCTTCCTCGGCCCCGAGACCCGGCTGCCGATGATGTACATGCCCGACTGCATCCGGGCCACCATCGAGCTGATGGAGGCCGACGCCTCGAAGCTCCGCCACCCCAGTGGCTACAACCTGACGGCCATGAGCTTCACGCCCGCCGAGCTGGCCGACGCCATCCGCAAGCACATCCCCGACTTCACGATCGAGTACCGGCCCGACCGCCGACAGGCCATCGCCGACTCCTGGCCCGCCTCGATCGACGACAGCGCCGCGCGCGAGGAGTGGGGCTGGCAGCCCGAGTACGACCTCGATGCGATGACCAAGGACATGCTCCGACGGCTCCGCGAGCGCCACGCCGCGGGCGAGCTGTGAGAGGGAGGAGACGGGCATGAGCGACAAGCTGGGGTTCATCCGCGACGAGCTGGCCCAGGCGAAGGCCGAGGCGCGGTACATCAACATCCCGACAATCGAGAGCCCCGCCGGGGCCTGGATGGTCGTCAACGGCAAGCGGGTGCTCAACTTCTGCACCAACAACTACCTCGGCCTCGCGAACCACCCCGCGCTCAAGGAGGCCGCGAAGAAGGCCGTCGACGCGTGGGGCTGCGGCCCGGCCGCCGTCCGCACCATCGCGGGCACCCAGGGGATCCACGTTGAGGCCGAGCGGCGGCTGGCCGAGTTCAAGGGCGTGTCCTCCGCGATGCTCGTCCAGTCGGGCTTCTGCGCCAACCAGGCCGCCCTCGCCCCGCTCGTGGGCCGCGACAAGGACTCCGGCCAGCAGGACGTGATCTTCTCCGACCGGCTCAACCACGCCAGCATCATCGACGGCGCGCGGCTCTCCGGCGCGAAGATCATTGTCTTCGAGCACTGCGACCCAGCCGACCTCGAGGCCAAGATCCGGGAGCACCTGCCGCAGTACCGCCGGGGCCTGATGGTCACCGACGGGGTCTTCTCGATGGACGGCGACATCGCCCCGCTCGACAAGCTCACCGAGGTCTGCGACCGCCACGGCGTGCTCACGATGGTTGATGACGCGCACGGCGAGGGCGTGCTCGGCAAGGGCAAGGGGATCGTCGCCCACTTCGGGCTCGAGGGCCGGTTCGATGTGGAGATCGGCACCCTCTCGAAGGCCTTCGGCGTGATGGGCGGGGTGATCGCGGGCAAGGCCGAGGTCGTGGAGTACATCCGCCAGAAGGCCCGCCCGAACCTGTTCTCGAGCGCGCTGACGCCCGCCGACACGGCCGCGATCCGCGCCGGCGCCGATGTCATCGACGCCCAGCCCGAGCTGGTCGAGAAGCTGTGGGAGAACACCGAGTACTTCAAGGCCGGCCTCGCCCGGCTGGGCCTCGACACGGGCCGGAGCCAGACGCCGATCGTGCCCGTCATCCTCGGAGAGGTGCCGGTGGCGAAGGAGTTCAGCCGCCGGCTGTTCGAGGAGGGCCTGTTCGCGATGGCGCTCGGCTTCCCGACCGTCCCGATGGGCACCGCCCGCGTCCGTGTGATGAACACCGCGGCCCACAGCCGCGAGGACCTCGACCTGGCGCTCGGGATCTTCGAGAAGGTCGCCCGCGAGATGGGACTGGCAACGTAGGGGCGACCTGCCGGTCGCCCTCCCGAGCGCCTCACCCCCCGGCCCCCTCTCCCTGCGGGTCTCCGACCGCGAGGAGAGGGGGAGCCGCTCTACCGGTGAGGCGCGTCGGGCCGCAGCCATGTGAGGACCCGCGTCTCCGGCCCGGTGCGTATGCCCTGCTCCCACTGGGACCAGTACGTGTCGCCCCAGTAGATGACGGCGTTCCCACCGGGCGCCAGGCGGTACCACGATAGGGGGCGTCGGTGCCGGGGCAGGGGCGCGGATCGCTCGACCTCGCCGGTGCGGCAGTTCCAGCGGATCGCGTAGTCCTCCTGTTGCGGCAGCACGACGAGCACGTCGGGGGCGACGAGGCGTGCATCGAGCCAGACGCCGGCCAGGTCGGGAGCGGGCGGAGCGGCGACTGCGACCTCGACGCGGCAGCCGCTCGCGTCGCGGCGGATCAGGCCCCGCCCGCGGACGTAGGTCACGAAGCCGGATCTGTCCTCCCAGAGCCCGTCCTCGGCGAGGTCGGGGCTGCCGGTTGCGCCTCCCGTGACGTAGGGGGCCTCACCCGCTGAGGGCTGGAGCGGCTCCCAGCGGATCGGGTCAGTGCCGGAGACCGCCGGCCCACCGCCGTTCAGGACAGACCGGAGGAACGGCCGCCCGAGTCCCTCTGAGACGACCACGTGGGCCCAGGCCCCGGTCTCGCGGCTGAGCTTCGAGCGCGTCCAGGCAAGCGTGTCGAGATCGAGCCGGATGAGCGTGGTCCCGAAGAGCCGCTCGTCCAGTACGTACAGCCTGCGGTCGGCGGGGCTGTACGCCATGTCGCCAGGGGGAACGCTGCGCCGCGCGAGGAACGACGGGTGGAGGTCTCGCTCCGAACCGGTCCTCACGTCGCGAACGACGAGCCGGAGCGGCGGGCGCTCAGGCTTCCGGCGCCCGTCGTTCGCCACCCAGCAGACCTCGTGGTCCGAGATCCAGGCGAACTTCTGCCATCGCGCCGACTCGCGCTCCCAGTCGGGATGGTGGCCTGTCAGGTACCCGATAGGCAGGCAGCAGAGCAGCACGAGTGCCACGACGACACCCCCGCACACACGCGAGAGCCGCACGGCAGGGCGTGCCGTCCTCGGTGGTCCGGCGGGCGCGTCGGGAGAGACGCTCATCTTCCACCCCGCAATCGCTGCTACTGCGTCTTTGCCTGGCGGGCACCAGCCGAGACACCCGGTGGGTCGTCCTCACGGGGGAGGAAGGACTCCCTCAGGCCGACGTCGGAAGCTTCCGGCTGTGCCATCGCGTTGGCCTTCGCCACCGCTCCCCGTGAGCGGCCCCGACACAGGAGGGTCCCCATGCTGCCCTGGTTCGCGCTCCTCGGGTGCGTTCTCGCCGAGCCGGAGGGAGGCCGGGTGCTCCTGCCGTGGTCGCCCGAGGCCTGGAGCGCCGACGAGGGCTGCACGTGGGAGGCCGCCGACGCCTTCCCAACGCTCACCCGCAACGGCCAGTACATCGCGGCCCCGCCCGAGGATCGGGACTGGTCGGAGTGGCTCGCCGAGGCCCGGCGCTACCGGGAGTCCGTCCGCGCCCGGCTCCACGATCCCGATGCCTCCTGGATCGGCCTCCGCTTCGACGGCGTCCGGGCCTGGGTGCGCGCCGGGCGCTCCTGGGCCCACGGCCTCGACCTGAGGCCGGGCGAGCGCATCGCGCTCGTGGGCGAGGGGAGGGCGATCGAGGGCAACCGTACCCTCTGCCTCGCCTTCGACCTGTGCGGCCGCGAGGCCGGCGCCGAGGGCTCGTGGCGCGGTTGGTCGACCGTGGTCGGTGAGGCGGTCCTCCCCGCCGGCGGCGAGTGGCACGCCTTCCGCATCGAGGTCGAGACGCCCCCATTCCCCGTGGCGGAGCAGTGGGCGCGACCGATCCTCGGGATGGACGGCACGCATGACGCGACGCCGGGGCGGGTCGAGCTGAGATGCCTGCGCCTCGAGGTCCCCGCGACGCCTGAGCGCGAGCGGCTCGCGGCCGCGATGCGTGCGAGCGTGCCAGCCGTCGGCTTCGATGACAGCCTCTACCGGCGCGCGGATCTCGCGTGGGCCGCGCGGAACTACGTCTGCGGCTTCGTCTTCGCCTACGACACGAACCTCTGGGACGCCGAGCGCGGGGTCTACCGCGTGGAGGAGCTGTGCGAGGAGGCGGAGCGGGACTTCGGCCGGTGGGACTCGGTGGTGCTCTGGCACGCGTACCCCCGGATCGGCGCCGACGACCGCAACCAGTTCGACTTCTGGCGCGACATGCCCGGCGGCCTCGAGGGCCTCGCCGGCGCGGTCGAGCGCTTCCACCGCAACGGGGTCCGCGTCTTCCTCCCCTACATGCCCTGGGACCAGGACACCCGGCGCGAGGGGCGGCCCGATACCGAGGCCCTGGCGGAGATCGTCGGCGCGATCGACGCTGACGGGATCTTCCTCGACACGATGATCCAGGCGCCCGAGGGGCTTCGCGAGGCGGTCGACCGGGCCCGGCCCGGAGTGTGCTTCGAGCCCGAGGGCGGGCCGTCGATCCCGGAGCTGGAGGTCTGCGGCGGCTCCTGGGCCCAGTGGTTCCAGGAGTACCCGGAGGGCGGCGTGCTGCTCTCGCGGTGGATCGAGCCGCGCCACATGCAGCACCAGATCCGCCGCTGGGACACCGACCACCAGTCGGAGCTGGAGGCCGCGTGGCTGAACGGCAGCGGCGTGCTGGTGTGGGAGAACGTATTCGGGAGCTGGAACCCGTGGAACGTCGCGAACCGCGCGACGCTCCGGCGGATGTCGGCCGTCCAGAGATTCGTCTCTCCGCTGCTCGTCGAGGGCGAGTGGCTCCCCTGCGCGCCAACCGGCACGCAGGGTCTGCTCGCGAGCTGCTGGCAGGAGCGCGGCGCACGGCTGTGGACGCTGGTGAACCGCACCGGCGAGAGCGTCCGCTTCCCGGTGGCCGGCCCGCAGGCGGGGGAGCGCTACTACGACCTGTGGGCCGGACGGCAGCTCACGCCCGAGCATGAGGGCACGCGCGTCTTCCTGACCCTCCCGCCGGAGCGGATGGCGGCCGTACTGGCGCTCACATCGGGCAGGCCCGGCCTCGGCGGCTTCCTGCGCGACCAGGCGGAGGCAGCCCCCGAGGCCGATCCGACGGACGCCCGGAGGCGCGCGCTGCCCGTCGTGGAGCCGCTCGCGCCGCCTTCGGTCACGGCGCGCCCCGGCACGGCGGCAGGTGCGCTGGAGGTGGCCGGTGGTCTCCTGAGCTATGACCTCACGCACCAGCGGCGCGAGTGCGGCTGCTACCCCGACCCGGCCACGCCCCCCGCCGAGTGGGGGAGCTTCCTGACCGGCACGCCGTTCGACGGCGCGATCCGCCACCGGGGCACGGCCGAGGTCGCAGGCTTCCGAGTGATGCCGCGCGTGGTCACGAACGCCGAGTACGAGGAGTTCCTCCGCGCGACGGGCTACCGGCCCCGGGTCCTCCACCGGTTCCTCGCCTCGTGGGGCGGCACGGCCTGCCCAGCCGCGCTGCGCGACGAGCCGGTGGTCGACGTCGACCTCGCGGATGCGCGGGCCTACGCGGCCTGGCGAGGCGGACGCCTGCCGACCGAGGCCGAGTGGGAGTGGGCCGCGGAGAGCCTGGACGAGCGGTTTGTGCGCGGGGCGGTCTGGGAGTGGACGGAGAGCGAGCGCTCGGACGGCCACACTCGGTTCGCGATGCTCCGCGGCGGCTCGCGCTACCAGGCGCAGGGGTCCGGCTGGTACTTCCCGGGCGGCGCGCAGCCGGTCGCGACCCACGCGAAGTTCCTCCTGCTGT
This sequence comes from uncultured Armatimonadia bacterium, assembly GCA_964598695.1. GTDB lineage: Bacteria > Armatimonadota > Zipacnadia > UBA1398 > UBA1398 > CAZRDB01. Next base: position 1,603 of record CAZRDB010000035.1, on the reverse strand, counting down.
GGCCGGGGCTCGACCGGTGCGCGACGATCGGCTTTCGCTGCGTCTTCCCGGAGGGATAGGACGGCCCAGCCTCAGGGCTGCCCGGCGGGCTCGTACCGGTACGTGTAGACCCGGTGATGGTTCGTGCAGTCGATCCTCAGTACGACGGTGAGTTCCTCGTCGCTCGTGGCCTCCGGTCGCACGTGCGGGAAGCGCCAGTCCGCCGTGACGGTGGGCTCGTCATCGTCGCGGTTGCCCTTGCCGTAGGTGACGAAGGCGCGCCCGAGGTCCCTCTGCGGCTGAAACCCCCGGTTGGCCGGATCGGCCTCGTAGTAGGGGAGCACCGTCAGGGTGGTGATCGCGTAGTACGTCGCGGCGAGTTCCGGCCGGTTCCCGGTGACCGTCGTTCCCTCGCAACTGGCCGTGAGCGTGACCAACAACCGCTCGCCCGGGCGCGCCCGCTTGGGCAGCTCGGTC
>CAZRDB010000035.1:0-1137 GCA_964598695.1 uncultured Armatimonadia bacterium | reverse complement strand
CAATGGTGTCGGAACCGGCCCTCCACGACAACCGACCGGAGTTCCTTGGCGTCTTCCGGCTGAAGGCGGCAGCTCCCGGTGACGGTGTTGCCCTGCGGAGTGACCTCCCAGAACTGGTTGTCGTAGCCCTCCCAGCGGTCGGGCCCGTCGGCCTCATCGGAGACGAGCACCCATCGCCCCAAGCCCGTCTCGGTCCCCGGCTCGTCGCCCACCGCGCCCACGGCATACTCGAGCCCGGCGTACTCGGGGTGGGCGAGGCCGGCCGGCCCCCCCAGCGTGGCGTACAGGCGCACCCGCGTGCCCGGCGCCGTGGCGTTGCGGATGGGCTGCGAGATGTCCCCCGCGCCCTGCCGCGACCCGTCGAACCCCGTCTGCGCCAAGCCCGCCAACGGCAGCGCGCCCAGCAGCTGCACCGGGCCGTCGTGGATCTGGCCGTACAGCGTGATCTCTTGCGGCCGGGGATCCCCGCGCAGCGTGCCGTCGTTCAGGAGATCCCAGACCGTCTGCGCCACCACTCGGTGCGCTGCCTCCGCCGACGCCGCGCTCCGCACGGGGTTGTCCAGGTCGATGTCCGGGAGTGCCGCGCGCGCCGCCTGGGTCGCCGATGGCGACTGGGGATCGCGCGCGAGCGCCACGCACGGCGCGAGCACGGCGGGGGCGGTGGCCGCCAGCGAGTCCATGACGACCTGCCAATCGCGGAGGACCTTCCCGTAGAGGCCGAGGTCACCGATCGTGAGGCGGCCGCGGACGCCGGCATCGTTCGCCGACATCGCCTCGAGGGAGAGCGCCCGAACGAGGGCCTCGTACTGCGCCGTGCTGGGCACCGAGCAGCGGAACGTCGCGAGGGCGACCTCCATCACCGGGTCGGAGGCTTGCCCGGTGCCGTTCTCGCACGCCTCCCGGTAGAAGCGGGCGCTTCCGTCGATGAACAGGGCGGCAGGCCGGAGGAGACGCTCGAACGGAGCGACGCCGTCCGCCCCGGGCTCGAAGGCGGCCTTGTGGTAGGTGGCCGAGAAGGCCCGCGCGACGAGAGCGGAGGGGACCTGGCCCGCGTCTACGGTCAGGACGCGGAGCCCGGGAACGCGGTCGCGGATGGTGTAGACGTGCTTGGTCTCAACCGCCTCGAGCAGGGAGTGG
>CAZRDB010000034.1:8809-34532 GCA_964598695.1 uncultured Armatimonadia bacterium | reverse complement strand
CCGGATACGCGCTTTGGAATGGAACTGGTCAACCTTTCGGACGTGTTCAAAGGCAGCGAGTTCAGCGTATTCCAGAATGCGCTTGCAAACGGCGGCAGCATTCGCGCCATCAACGCAAAGGGCGCCAGCGCAGACTTCTCCCGGAAAGAACTGGACGCGCTGGGCGAATTTGTTAAGACATATCGCGCAAAGGGCCTGATCTGGATGAATGATAAGGCCGAAGGGCTCGCTTCTCCGGTGCTCAAGTTCCTTTCGGAAAGCGAGAACGCCGCTCTTCGAAAGGCGGCTAATTTCTACCAGGGCAAGTTATTGTTAATGTTTGGGACCGTTAAAAAACCGAAATTCCCCCAATTGGGCGGGGTGGTCCCCGGGTGGGAGCGGTACGCGTCAGCGACGCCCGGCGGGGTGCTCTTCGCAAGCCCGATCGAGGGCGGGACGGTCTCCGGGACGGTCGTCGTTCGCGCGGTTCTCACGCAGCAGCAGGCCGCCGACCGGCCCTATGTGACGGTGCAGGTGGACGGACGGAGCATCGGCTCGAGCGACCGGCGTCCGTACGAGTTCCGATGGGACACGAGCCGCTGGCCGATCGGCCCGCACACGATCACCGTCTCGGCGCAGAAGGGGCTGAACGACGGCGCCCCCGTCTCGGCCCAGGTCCGCTGCACCGTGCGGGAGAGCGCGCTGGCGGCCCCGCGTGGCGAGGCCTACGCGCAGTCGCGCCGACGTCTGGCGCTCTGGCTCTCGACGCCCCGCGTTTCGACCGACTGGAGCGCGACGCTGGAGCGGCTCATGCGCGGAAGCGCCGAGATCGCGCGGCAGCCCGAGGCGTCGGACTTCGCGCCGCTCGCGCCCCAGGCCGGGCTCGTGAGCCCGACCGGCCCCACGGAGATCGGGCCGCCGCCCGTGGACCTGAGCCCGAAGATCCTGCTGTTCTTCGACGACGGCCCCAACCCGGTGATCACGCCGGCGATCCTCGACATCCTGGCGCGCGAGAAGGTCCACGCGAGCTTCTTCCTCGTGGGCAAGCAGTGCGAGAAGTACCCCGACTTGGTGCGGCGGATCGTCCTCGAGGGCCACACGGTCGGCGCGCACTCGTACTCGCACGCGAACCTGACCAACCTGTACCCGGCCGAGGTGCAGCAGGAGGTGGCCGGCTCGGCCGAGTTGATCAACAGCATCCTCGCGAGCTGCGGCGGGGCGACGCCCTACCGGGTGCGGTTCTTCCGCTGCCCGGGCGGCAACGTCAACGCGACGGTCTCGCAGGCGATCCAGCGGGCCGGGCTGACCGCGCTCGACAACCTGAGCTACAACACCTGGAGCCGCATGGAGGAGACGCCGGAGGCGATCGCGGCCGACGCGGCGGCGATCTCGCAGGGGGCGTTGCTCCTGCATAACGGCGACGACAAGAGCGTCTTCGTGCTGCCGCTGCTGATCCGGGCGCTGCGGGCCAAGGGCTGCCAGTTCGCGACGGCCGATGCGGCCGTCGGGACGCGCTAGGGGCGGGGTGTTTCGAGGTACCGTGAACGCGCGCTTGGACACCCGCACAGTCAGCCGAGGCCGCGGCTACGGATTCGCCGGAGTAGCGACCCTTGTCTCGCTTTGTCTCTCGTGGATGGCCGGCCCGGCCTGGGCGCCGGCCGAGACCGGGACCGATCCCGCGTCGCCGGCGCCTTACCTGGCGACCAACTACGCGGTCGAGCGGTTCCCGTACGCCTCAGCCGTCGATCTCGACCCGGACAACGGTCGGACGGGCGAGCACGGGTTCCTGACCAAGGGGGACGACGGCGCGCTGCGGTTCGAGGACGGGACGCGGGGCCGGTTCTTCGGGGTGAACATCGCGAAGACGGCGCTGTTCGTCGACGATGCCGCGATGGACCGGATGGTCGACGTGATCCGCGCGGCCGGCCTCAATCTCGTGCGGCTCCACCACTTCGACGGTCCCGAGGGGATCCTCGGCCCGGAGCGGGACGAGTTGGGCCTCTTCACGGCCGCGCGGCTCGATCGACTCGACCGGTGGATCGCGAAGCTGGGCGACGCCGGGATCTACGTCTACCTCGATCTCCTCGACTACCGCGCCTTCACGGCCGCCGACGGGGTGCCGGGCGGCGAGGAGCTGGGCCGGGGCGCCAAGCCGTACGTGATCCTCGACGCCAAGCTCCGGGCGCTGGTGAAGGAGTACGCGGAGAAGCTGCTGGTCGAGCACGTGAACGCCTACACCGGCAGGCCGTATGTGCAGGACCCGACGATCGCTTTCGTCGAGGTCTACGACGAGAACGGCCTGTTCATCCGGCGCGGCGACATCCCCACCCTCCGCGCGCCCTACCGCCAGCAGCTCGGCGAGGGTTGGAACCAGTGGCTCCGCGCGCGCTACCGGACGACGGAGAACCTGCGGACCGCCTGGACCGACCCGACGACCCAGCAGTGCGCGCTGACCGAGGGCGAGAGCCTCGAGGCCGGCAACCTGGCGCTCCCCCAGCTCGTGCTGTACCCGGCGAGCGAGCCGATGGCCAACGCCGGGGTCGACGGCGCGGCGCGGATGAACGAGGCGGTGCTCTACTACCAGAGCCTGCAGGCCGACTTCTTCCGGGACATGGCCCGCCACCTGCGGCGAATCGGCGTCCGGGTGCCGATCGGGGCGGTCGGCTCGCTCAACCAGCCGCCCGACCACGCCGTGATGGCCAAGATGCTCGACTACATCGGCACCAACTTCTACTGGGACCACCCCTCGTGGCAGCCCGGCCGGGCCTGGCAGCCGCCGTACTGGTTCGCCGACCGCTCCCCGCTCGCCGAGACGGGCCCGTACAGCGTGGGCCCGGCGGTCGTCGCGGCCCGTGTGAGCGGCACGCCGCTGGTGCTGCGCGAGTGGGCGTACTGCTGGCCGAACCAGTACCGCGCGGCCGGGGTCATCGAGCTGGCCGCCTTCTGCGCCCACCAGGGGATCGATTGCGTGCTGGCCTTCACCTACGGCGTCAGTGAGGAGCCGGCGCTCGGCCTGTTCGATCTCCAGTCCGACCCGACGCGGTGGGGGTTGATCGCCCACGCGGCCGCGCTGTACCTCCGGGGCGGGGTGCGCGAGGCCGACACCCGGGTTGAGATCGCCTACTCGCCGGTCGACCTGAACAGCTTCTACGAGTACAGCACGCCGCTGCTGAACCTGGCGTACGTGACGCGCCTCGAGCGGCGGTTCGGGCAGGACGCCATGCAGACCGACCCGGCGACGACCTTGACGGTCGCCTCGGGCCGGAGCGCCGACCTCGCGCTGGAAGGCACCGGGCGCCTGCTGTGGAACGAGCTGCGCCGGGCCGACCTCAAGGGCACGCTCTCGCCGAACGGCGTGACCGAGCGCTCGGGCTACGCGATCCCGCGGACGCTGCCCGAGACGCCGGTGCAGGTGCAGTTCGACGGGATGATCCGCGATCCGGGCGAGCGGGTCGAGGTGAAGGGCCAGCGTCTGTACCTCGCGGGCGATCTCGAGCGGCGCGGGTTCACGCCGATCGCGCCGACCACCGACGGGATCGCGGCGCTCGGCTTCTCCGACCCGACGACGCGGACCTGGGCGCTCGGACAGGTGAGCCCGGACGCCGCGACGCGCGCCGCCTTCGACGCGCTCGGGCGCAGCGGGCCACGCCACATCACCCACCAGGCCTACGTGACGGGGCGCATGGTCACCGACACCGGCCAGATCGCCCGCGACAGCGGAGCCGAGACGATCCAGGTCGAGGGCGACCAGGCGGTGGCGGTGGCGGCGACGCGCCGTCAGCGCGACGCGCTCGTCTCCGGGCCGCTCTCGGTGCAATCGCCCGCCGACGCCTTCGCCGCGATCGCGGTCTCCGTGGATGGCCGGCCGCTGGCGACGAGCGAGCAGGTCTCGATCCGGTACGCCACCACCTGCGACAACACGGGACAGACACTTCGGCCCGAGCCCGGCGGCCCGAAGCGGTACCTGCTGGCGTTCCCGGGTACGGCGCCGCCGGTGGTCCCGGCGCGGCAGAGCTCGCGTCCGCTGACCATCGCCTGGCAGGGACGCGTGCTCGCGCGGATCTTCGTCGACGGAGGCGCCTTCGAGCTGCTGGTGAAGCCGGATGGCGTCACGCTGATCGGGATGGGCTCCGGGCTCACGGTCGAGAACGAGGCTGGGGAGCGCGTCGCACTGCCCGAGGGGTACGGTGCGCTGGTGCTGCCACGCTGACGCGGGCCGGGGCCCACAGAGGGCTCGGGCTGTCGGGGGGGCTGGAGGGTCTGCTTGCCCAGGCGAGCGCTGATCGCAATCGGACTGGTCGTGCTCTGGGGCGCGTGCGCCGCGGGCGCCTGCCTGTGGAAGCGGTCGGCGCCGCTGCAGGCGCCGCCCGACCCGTTCGCGATGCTCGAGCTGGAGACCACGCCGCCCGGCGCCTCGATCCGGATCGACCCACCCGACGACTCGGGAGTCTACGCTCGCGGCGTCGCCCCCTGCACCTTCCGGCTGTCGGCCGACGATGAGGAGTCGACGCCCTGGGTGGTCCACATCGAGAAGCCCGGCTACCGGGCCGCGACCCGCGAGCTGCTGCTCAAGCGAGGCGACCGGCAGCAGCTGTCGGTCGAGCTGACGCAGGTCCCCAACTGGGTGCGCCCCAAGTCGGCGAAGGAGATCCACGAGGTCACGATCGCCGCGGTGGGCGACATCCTGCTCGGCCAGGTGACCGATCCCTTCGGCGATGTGCGGAAGGTGCTGCAGAGCGCCGACGTGACCTTCGGCAACCTCGAGTGCCCGCTGACCACGGCGACCGAGCGCACCTCGGCCAAGAGCGCCCAGGCGATCGAGGATGGCGAGCAGTTCGTGTTCAAAGCCCACCCGCGCTGGGCGAACGAGCTGGCGCTCGCCGGGTTCGATGTGCTCAGCATCGCCAACAACCACACGGTCGACTACCGGTACAAGGGGCTCACCGACACGATCACGGCGCTGAAGCAGCACGGGATCAAACCGGTGGGCGCGGGGTCGAACCAGGCCGAGGCTCGCTCCCTGCGCATCGTGAGCGTGGGCAACGTCCAGGTCGGCTTCCTCGCGCTGAGCACGATCGTCTACCCCGGGTACGGCGCGACGGTCAACGCGCCCGGTGTGGCCGGCCACCGGCCGGGCGATCCGGAGAAGTGGCTGACCGACACCGTCGCGGCGGCGAAGCGCAAGGTCGACATCCTCTGCGTCTCCATCCACTGGGGGATCGAGCGGGAAGACCAGCCCGCCGCCTACCAGAAGAAGATGGCCGCGGCCTGCGTCAAGGCGGGGGCGTCGTTCGTGATCGGCCACCATCCGCACTGCCTGCAGCCGACCGAGGTGATCAACGGCTCGCTCGTGGTCTACAGCCTGGGCAACTTCGTCGGCCTGGGGACGATCGACAAGACCTTGCAGTCGCAGGTCCTGACGGTCTCCTTCGCGGAGGGCAAGCTGCAATGGTACGAGCAGACGCCGGTGCGGATCGTGAACCACCGGCCGACGATCGCCGGCGAGGCCAAGCGCGTCGGCGTCAATGGGAAGCCCGCGCTCGCGGCCGAATCGCCCAACTGACGCGGCTCCACGGAGAGGATCACCGAGCGTGGCAGTCACAGTCGCCGTCGTCAGCCCATCCTGCGTCCCGCCCGAGGAGGATCTCCGAGGCGGCATCGCCGCGCTCGAGGCGGCGGGCTTCGAGGTCGTGGCCGGCGCGTGCGCGTACGAGCCGCGGCCGCACACCGTCGCCGAGGACCGGCGCCGCGCGGCCGAGCTGACGTGGGCGCTGACCGACCCGGCGATCGAGGCGGTGCTCTGTGCCCGAGGCGGGTACGGCGTCGCACGGCTCCTCGACTACCTGGACACCGACGCGCTCGCCACCGTGCGGAAGCGCTTCTGCGGCTACAGCGACATCACGACCCTGCACGGGATCCTCGAGCGGTACGCCCCGGGCGTCGAGCGGGCGTACGGGCCGATGGCCGCCTCGGAGATGCTGCGCTCCGGCTCGCCGCGGTCGGCTCTTCTCTACCGCTACCTGCGCGGCGAGCCCCTGGGCGACCTGTTCGCCGACGTGCCGGCCGACGAGCTGACCGTGCTGACCCCGGGCCGCGTGACGGCGCCGATCGTCGGCGGGTGCCTGTGTCTCGTCATCTCGACCCTCGGCACGACGTACGAGATCGAGACGCGGGGCAGGATCCTGCTGCTCGAGGACGTGAACGAGGAGTCGCGGCGGGTCGACCGCTATCTCACGCAGCTTCTCCACGCCGGCAAGCTCGACGGCCTCGCCGGCGTCGTCGCCGGCCGGACCTTCTGCCTGCCGACCGAGGAGAACCCGATGGCGGGCCAGCACGAGATCCTCAGCCGCTACCTGGCGCCCCTCGGCGTGCCCGTCGTGCTCGACGCGCCGGTCGGCCACGTCCGCGAGCTGCTCACCGTGCCCCTCGCGAAACGCGCGACCCTCGACACGGGCTCGCCGGGCCGAGGGCCGTCGCTCACGATGGTCGAGTAGGGCGCGCGCGCGGGCCGCGGCCTACTCCCTCTGGTAGATCGCGTAGTGGCCGGTCGTGCCCCAGTGGCCCGCGCCGTCGAGCGCGCGCACATGGAGGTAGTGGACGCCGGCGGCCGGCGGGTCCAGCCGCAGTCGCGTCTCCGTTCCGGTGACCGTCTCGGGCGCGATCGTGAACGGCGTGTTGTCCCACACCCACGAGTAGCCGACGATCCCGGTGGCGTCGGTCACGCGCCACGAGAACGCCGCGGGGCCGGCCCCCTCGGCCGTGAGCCACAGGTTGTCGATCCAGATCGAGGCGCCCGCCGGCGTCTCGACGCTGCCGGTGTCGACGAGGTCGATGGCGCGGAGGAGGAACTGGTTGGCGTCGCCGAAGACGTCGTGCGCGACGTCGGAGAGCTTGACCGAGGCGTGGTGCCAGATCCCGTCCGCGGCGGCCCCGGCCACCTTGCGCGAAGCCGTGACATCGGGCTCCGTGAAGAGGATCGGGATCGACCGTCCCTGCACCGTGAGCATCAGCGAGAAGGTCGTGCCGGCTGGGCAGAGGTAGTCGAAGCCGAGATACGGCGTCCGCGCGATATCGACCATGCCCTCGAACAGCCGCGCGCTCAGGGCGTCGCCCTCGGTCCGGGTGACGCGAATGCTCCCGGTGCCCAGCCGCTGTCCGAGCGAGCCCTCGGCCGGCGCCTTCACGGCCTCCCGATCCAACTCGACGGTGCAGCCCGCCAACGCCCGCGCACGGCCGGGGTTGTCCTCGAAGGGCTCGAAGCAGCCCGCGAGGTGGGTCTCCGAGGTGATCGTCGGGGGATCGGGCGGGCGGTTGTCCTTCGAGAAGTCCATCACGAAGCTCGTCGCGAACGGCGCCGAGAGCGGGTTGCCGGCGTAGTCGGTCACCGACTCCAGGGAGACGCGCACCTCCTGGCCGTCGAGGAAGGTCCGCGGGCTCGGTGCTGCCTGCCCGTCCCACACGAGACGGCCCTTGCCGGCGTCGTAGGTGAGGATCTCCGAGCCCGATTGCGCGTCGACGGTGTACGGCGGGTCGTCGTTGATCCGCAGGCGGATGCTGCGGGGATCGACGCCCGCGACCTGCTGGGCGGGGCCCGTGTCCTCGAGGGCGATGACGAAGCGGTCGAGACACTGCGATTTGCCGTCGGCGATCGAGCACGAGGCGACCTGGACCGGGCCGTTGTCGATGAGGACCTGGTGGTGGGTTGCGTCACTCCAGTTGCCCCGCCCGTCGACGGTGCGGAGGTGGAGCCACTGGAGGCCGCCCGGGGTCTCGGGCGGGATGGTGAGTTGCTGCTCGGCCGTCTCGGGCGTCGTGTCCGGCTCGGTGGTCGGGTTCTGGTCGAGGACGTAGCTCGTGCCGGCGATCCCCGTCGCGTCGCGCGATTCCCACCGGAGGGGAAGGCCGGAGGTCGAGCCGGCCGCGGCCGCGAGGCGGAAGTTGTCGATGTGCCAGACGGCTCCCTTCGGGTTGCCGTCCCACCCGCCGCCGCCGAAGCCGAGCCGCGCGATGCGGTAGTCGCCGGCCGAGGGCATCTTGGCCTGGAGCCGGGCCAGCAGGTCGATCTCGATGTGGTGCCACTGGCCGTCGTTGACGATCGGGAGGGAGTCGATCTCGGACTCGCTCGGATCGTGGTCGTTGTCGGTCATGCCGAAGACGCGCGGTACGCCGTCGGCCATCGTGAAGAGCATGTCGATGCGGATCCACGAGGGGATCCTGTAGTCGAAGCTGAGGAAGCGATGCTTGCCGGCGTCGAAGCCCTCGGGGAGCGCCCAGGCGATGAACCGGCCCGACTCGGCCGGCTTCACGAGCGCGAGCGACTGCGCGCCCTCCGAGGCCGTGCTGCCGTCGAGCACCAGCGCGGCGCCGTCACCGGCGTAGCTCCCACTGCCCGATCGCCATGCACCGGTGCTGACCTCGAACGTGTCGCACGCGGCGTAGCTGCCGCCGTCGAGCACGACCGGCGGGGTCGGGGGCGCGGTGTCGAGGGCGTGGTCGACCTCGAAGGTTGCCGTGGCCGGTGCGAGCGCCGTGCCGGCGTAGGTTGTGCCCGCGAGCAGCTCCACCGGAACCTGCGTGGCGCCCGCGGCGGGGTCGACGTAGCGATCGAGGTCGACCCAGACGGTGCGGCGTACAGCCTCGTAGCGGATCCCCGGCGCCCCGGGCGCCGCCTCCTGCCCCGCGACGCGCAGGGCGAGCGACTGCGGCGCCACACCGGACGGGGCGCCGCCGAGGACCAGCCCGACAACGCCGCCCCCGATCTTCCCTCCGGCCGGCTGGGTCCGGGCGAGCGCCGGGGCCTCCTTCGCCACGACGAAGGCGGAGTGGAAGACGCCCTTCACGGCGCCCGAGGCATCGAGCGACTGGACGTGGAGGTAGTGGAGGCCGTCCGGCAGGTCCTTCGCCTCGAACGCGGGCGTGGCCGTCGGGATCTCCGAGGGCGACGGCTCATCGAGCGGGTTGCCGGAGACGCTGCAGCGGTACTGGACCGCCGCCGGCGCGGCGCCGCGCTGGAGCGTGACGTCGGAGACCGGCTGCCAGGTGAACGAGCCATCGGCCGGCCCCGGGCTGTAGACCCCGAAGTTGTCGAGCCACCAGGTGGCCCCGCGAGGGTTGCCGGTGGCGCCGATCGAGAGCAGCCGGTCGTCGAGGAAGCAACCGATCAGGACATCGGTCACGGTCTCCGTCGCCGGGTCGACCCCGGCGTCCTGCAGCGCGCCCCGAAGGTCGAACTCGGCGCGCCGCCAGGTCCGGTCGGCCTTCACGTCCTCGATCCGCCCGAGCTTCGTGAAGCCGAACGGAACCCGGCCGTCGCCCGTGAACTGGACCAGGAACGACCGGCTGCCCGTCCGGAGTACGATGTCGACCCGGGTCTCCGGCCCGATGCGGTAGTCGAAGCCCAGCGTCCCGCACTCCGCGGGCTTGAAGTCGCGCTTGAGCGCGTACACCCCGAAGTTGCCGCCCGGGTTCTCGTTGACGAGCTTCAGGCACTGCTTGCCGGCCGCCGGCATCTCCGTGTCGATACAGACGGTGGCGCCGTGCTCGCGCCCCCCGTGGCGCTCGGCGCCGGGCCCGGACTGATTGGCGCGGTAGTAGGTCTCGACCTCGCCGCGGCCCTCCTCGAAGCCTTCGAGGAGTGCGGGATGCGTCGGTGAGGCGACGACGGGCAGGGAGCGGCCGGGGGCCTGCGAGGCCGCGGCGGCCCGCGCCTCGGAGGCGACGGGGGCGAGGATCTCGGCGCCCTTCCGGCCGTAGATGCGCGTCCGGGCGACCATGATGCCGTTCTGCCAGGTCCAGATTCCGACATGGCCGCCGGTCAGAGGCTCCTCGTCGATCGCCTCGACGGCCAGCCGGTTGTCGAAGTACAGCCGAAGGCGGTTGCCCTGCTTCTCGGCCCGCACCTGCCACCAGTGGCGGTGGAACTCGTTCATGTCGCCCGGCAGGCTGTTGGAGAGAGCGGGCAGGAGCGCCTCGGGCGCGGTCGTCTCGGCGAGCAGCGTGGCGCCCTTCCAGATCTGCGTCCGAGCGTTGGCGGCGCCGCCGATGATGAAGCTGTAGCCGCTGTCGATCGAAACGCCGTCGCCGCAGAGGGTGATGTTGGCGTCGTGAGGGTGGGGGTAGCTGATCCGCGCCGGGCTCTCGACGATGCCCATCTTCATGGCGACGTACAGCTCGACGGTCTGATCGCCCACGAAGGAGGGCTTCGACCACATCGCGGCGGTCTCGCCGCTCCGGCCCGACCACCACGACCACTGCGGCGAGCAGGTCCAGCGGCTGGAGAGTTCCCAGGTGCCGACCTGTTCCGTCCACTCGGTCGGGGCGTCCGAGAACGTGTAGTCCTCGAGGTCGTCGGCGTAGGCGTAGGAGGCGTCGTAGTTGGGCTGGAGCCCGTCGGGCCGGATGCCCAGCTTCGTGCCCGAGAGCGGCTCGGGATCGGTCGCCGCGAGCGCCAGCGTCGAGCCGACGATGGCCGACAGGAGCGCGCCGCGGCGTTCGAAGCGGATCGTCTGCGGCAGAGGGGTCTCGGCTGTCGTGCCCTGGGCGATCGAGACGCCCGCGCGGAGCAGGTCGAACTGGAGGCCCGTTCCCTCGGCCGTGACCTCGAGCCGGTAGCCCGAGTCCGTGGCCCAGTCGCGCGCGCCGAGCAGCAGGGAGGCCTTGCCGGCGCCGCCGGCGAGGGTGGCGACCATGCGCACGTCGCCGTAAAAGTCACCCTTGTTCCAGAAGACGCCGTCGGCGCGTCCCATGGTGGCCGGGTCGATCCAGGCCCCCGCGACGGTCGCCCATTCGTCCATGGTGGTCGTCTCCCGCGTGAACTGCTCGGTGACGCGGGCCGCCCGCGTCGGGGCGGCGGAGACGGCGTGGAGCGAAGCCACCTGTGGCGTGCCGGTCGGCGGCAGACGGAGCCCGACCAGGCCGACGCGTGGATCGCCCTCGGGGTCATCCTCGCTGCCCGCGAGGGCGGCGCCGGGGATCCGCAGGGGGTCGACCGCCTCGATCACGGGCTTGCCGTCGAGGCTGACGCGGACGTACTCGCCCTGGGCGCGTACGGTGAGGACGGCCTTCTCCTTCGGACGTGGCGCGACGGTAGCCGAGGCGAGCACCGTCTCCTCGCCCTGCTGGCGCCGGACCAGGCGGAGGTTGTCGGCGGCGTCGCTCGACCACGAGACGGCCCAGTGGCTCTCCTCGCCCCGGTAGCCGAGGAGCAGCTCGCCGGCAGAGCCCATCGCGCGCAGCTCGGCGCGGATCTCGGCGTCGCCGATCGGCCGTGGGCAGACGACCGTGCCGGGCGCCTCGGTCGTCGTGACCCGCCATCCGTCGTCGGTCAGCTCGACTCCGGGGCTCAGACGCCACGCGGCGGCATCGCGGGGGAAGACAAACGCGCCCGGCTCGAGCTGGCCGGCACGGGCGTCGTCGAAGCGCGCCCCGCCCGAGCCCTCGCCGTACAAACCGACCTTGCCGCGCACGAAGCCGGTCGTGTTCGCGGTCTCGAGGACCGGGCGTCCGTCGACCAGCACGGCGACGCGCCGGGGGTCGGCCTCGATCCGGAGACGGTACCACTGCTCCGGCACGAAGCCGCCCGCGGCCTCCGCGAGGACGGTTGCCTGGCCATCGTGGACAGCGAGGAGCTGGATCCGGTCGCCGTCGGGGCCGCCATCGAGCTGGCTGGTCCAGCGGGCCAGCAGGAGGTCGTCGGTCGTGGCGCCCTCCGGAGGGAGAGAGGCGAACGCGACCACGCCGAGCGCGGTCGCGCCCTCGGAACGGGTCGCCACGTCGAACCAGTAGTCCGACCAGAACTCGTGGCCGTTGACCGCCAGGGCCGGGGAGAGGCCGGTGAGCGCGAACGGGGCCGACGGATCCTCTCCGGGGCTCTGCGCCCAGAGATGGACAGCGTCGAGATCGCCCATGGGCAGTCCGGCCTGAGGCGAGGCGGCCGCGGTCGGCGCGGCGAGCAAAGGTTGCGGGGCCGACTTACCCTCGAACGCGAACGGGTTGGCGGCGTCCTTCGCCTCGCCCGGGACCTGGACGTTGGCCCAGGTGCCGGTCTGGACGAGCCAGTCACCCATCGAGGCCTGCACGCGGCCGAAGTCATCGGCGAAGTAGACGTCGTCGATCGGCTGAACGAGCAGCTCGGCCTCGCCGGTCTCTCCCTCGCAGCCGATCTTGCCGGCCGTGAGCCCGTGCTCGTAGGCCTGGACGATGGCGACGTCGCTGGCGATGACGGCGACCCGGTCGTACCGCCACTGGATGACCAGGTCATGCGCGAGGACGTCCTCGGGGAGCGTCCCACGGCCCAGTTCGAGGGTCGTCCCGGCGAGGGTCCGCTCGAGAACGGCCTGGCCGTCGGCGAAGCGCACGGCGAGGTAGTTCGCCTCATCCCGCGCGTTCAGCAGGATCCGGCTGGGCAGGGCCCCGGCCTGGAGGCCCGCCAGCAGCACGTCAAAGCGCGCGCCTTGCGTCTCTCCGACCCATGCGACCGGGGAGTCGGCGGGCGGGTCCTGGGCGTAGGTTCCGCCCGCTGCGAGCGCGGCGAGGAGCAGGCAGCCAACAACGGCGCCGCGGCTGCGGCGAGGACGAGCTGCGTACCACATCGTGTGGGGGTACCTCCGTAGCTGCGAGCCTCAGGGCTCGCACGGTGCGCACAGAATCAATGACACGTGACGGCCGGGCAAGTTCACCCGTCGCGGCCGGTTTTCGGCCGCCCGAGCGCCGTGGCGCCGGGCCGGGTGGGGGAGGTCGCGCCGCCGCCGGCCGCGAATACCGCCACGGCCCCGTCTGCGCCCCGGCGTTCCGCCCGGGTGCGCCGCCACTGGAGTGGATCGACCGGTGTCCCGTAGCGACAAGACAGACGGCTCTCCCTGGATCAGCTACCGCGCCGCGCGCGATGCGGCGTGCGACCGCGAGCTGCGCTTCGACGAGCTGCGTGAGGAGTTCACCGACGACGAGCCCGCGCGGGGCTGGCTGTGCCGGGAGAGTGAGTTGGCCGCGCTGTCGGCACACCTGCAGCACTTCCTGGAACAGGTCTGCCCCGCCCGCGTGACCGAGCTGGTCGAGCGGATCGACGGTTGGCTCGCCGACGGCCGGACCCCGGAAGAGGCCCTCTTCCGCCTTGCCGCGCTCCGCGACGGGCGATCGGGCGAGACGATCAGCGCGGCGGAGTTCGCCACCGGATGCGCGTACCTGGCGCGTCTGGGAGACCGATGCGAGGAGCCCGCGCTCGACGAGGGCTGACGCGACCGTGACGCGCGGGGCCTCCCGCCACGGGAGAGCCCCTCGGCCGACAGACGCCGGGGACGACGGTCCCCGCCGGACGAGCGGAATGTGAGGATGACCCCGATGCTGAGATCCCGCGCGCTTGCCGTGTCCGCCACGCTGGCGGTCGTGGCGCTGCTGCTCTCCTCGTGCTGCTGTGGCGGGCGGTTCGGCCGCCGGAGCGGCGTGACGATCCCCACGCCCGGGGGCCCCGTGACCGTCACCGAGACCAAGGACGGTCAGAGCGGGACGATCAAGACGCCCGACGGAACGATGACCTACAGCCAGGACGGCAACCAGGGCAAGGTCACCAACGAGAAGGGCGAGACGATGTCCTGGGGCACGACGCTCGAGAAGGCGACGGCCGACAAGCTCGATATCCCGATCTACCCCAAGGCCGAGGTGAAGGGGACGATCGACGTGTCGGGCTCGATCAACGTCACGCTCGAGACCCAGGATGCCTTCGCCGATGTCGCGAGCTGGTACCAGGACCAACTCGGCTCCTCGTGGGAGAAGGCCGAGATGTCGGCCGAGGACAGCAAGATCACGACCTACAAGACGGCCGACGACAAGGCGAACGTGATGATCATGACCGAGAAGGGCGAGGCCGTGAGCATCATGCTGACCCGCAACGTCCAGAAGGACTAGCCTGGGTCTCGGCCGACCCCAGCCCGCGGGAGTACAGCTCGGCGATGATCTCCTCGATCGGCGGGTTCTCGACGAACAGGTCGCGGACGGGGTAGCGCTCGCAGATCCGGCCGATCAGGCGCGGCGCCGAGATCACGCTCGGGTCGAAGCCCAGGACGACGCGGGCGCCCTCGCGCTCGAGCACCTGTGCCTCGGGGTCGGAGAGGTCGGGACGCTCCTCCTCGAGATCGACCCGCAGGCGTCGCTGGGTGCTGACGCGCGCGCGCAGCTCCTCGAGCGTCCCGTCGCAGACGATCCGCCCCTCGCCGATGACAATGACCCGGGAGCACAGGGCCTCGATGTCGTCCATGTCGTGGGTCGTGAGGATCACCGTCGAGCCGCGCTCGCGGTTGCGCCGACGGAGGAAGTCGCGCACGGCGAGCTTCGAGACGGCGTCCAGGCCGATGGTCGGCTCGTCAAGGAACAGCAGGGACGGCGCGTGGAGCAGTGCCGCGGCGAGGTCGCAGCGCATCCGCTGGCCGAGGCTGAGCTGGCGGACGGGCGTGTCGAGCAGGGGCGCGAGGTCGAGCAGCGTCACCAGCTCGTCGCGCGTCGCGCGGTAGTCTGACGGCGCCACCCGGTAGATCTCCCGCAGCAGCTCGAACGACTCGACGACCGGGAGGTCCCACCAGAGCTGCGTCCGCTGGCCGAAGACGGCCGCGATCCGCCCCGCGTTGGCGATGCGCTCGCGCCACGGCACACGGCCCAGCACGAGGCACCGGCCGCCGCTGGGCACGAGGATGCCGGCGAGGATCTTCACCGTCGTCGACTTCCCCGCGCCGTTGGGGCCGATGTAGGCGACCAACTCGCCGGGCTCGATCGAGAACGAGACGCCCCGCAGGGCGTCCACCGACCGATAGCGGCGGTGGAACAGCCCGCGGAGGGCGCCCCAGGTGCCGGGATCGCGCTCGGCGACCTGGAAGCGCTTCGTCAGGTTCTCGACTTCGATGGCGGGCACGCGGAGCCCCCTACGGCGCCGGCGTCCGGCGGAACCGGGGGACTTCCTGCGGCTTCCCGCCGGCGTTGACGGAGAGGGCCGAGAGGCCGACGATCGACGACCAACTCACCGCGTCGTACACGTCGATCGGCGGTGGCGTGCCCTCGCGGACGGCCGCGGCGAAGTCGGCCAGGACGAAGTAGTCGCCGCCGCCATGGCCGGCCGCCTCGGCTGCCTTGCCTTCGGAGGCCCAGCGGGGGTGCTCGTAGCGGTCGGCGAGTTCCCAGAGGGGCTGCCACTGGGCCGAGCCCTCGGGGGACTTGCCCTCGCTCAGACCGTCGATCCAGACCAGCGGCGATTCCGTGTGCGTGCGCTCGGAGAGGTAGGCGCCCCGCGTGCCCTGGAGCGCGTAGTGGGTCATGTTGTGCGGCCTGGGCGAGGAGGAGTCCATGCGGAGGACGATCACGCAGCCCCGCTCGGTCGTGATGACCGTCGTCGCCGAGTCGTTGTGGGCCATCGCCTGGGGGTTGGCGTAGGGGTGGTCGGGGCCGAACTGATCGCGGACGTAGCGCCACGACCCCTCCGCGCGCGTGCAGAAGGTCGCCGTGCGAACCATGTGGTCGGTCCGTCCAAGCCCGAGCCACTGCGCGACCGGACCCAGGCTGTGCGTGGGGTAGGTGTTGGCGTGCTGCGGGTTCGCGTGGGCCACGCCGCGCCAGTTGATCTCCCCACCGGTGAACATCAGGCTCCGGCAGTCGTGGACGTACGCGCCTTCGGCGTAGGTCGGCTCCCCGAAGAGGCCCTCCTCGACCATCCGCTTCACCATCATGTTCGGCCGCATGTAGCAGTAGTTCTCGGCCATCATGTAGGTGAGCCCGGTCCGCTCGACCGCCTCCACCAGCGCCCAGCACTCATCGACGGTCGTTGCGGCGTAGACCTCGGTCAGGACGTGCTTCCCGGCCTCCAGTGCTTGCAGGGCGTGTGCGGCGTGCGCCGGGGCCGGCGTCGCGACGAAGACCGAGTCGATCTCGGCCTCGTCGAGCATCTTCTCGTACGAGGTGAAGGTGCGCACGCCGGGGCAGTCGGCCCGCCAGCGCTCGAGGACCCCCTCGTCCAGGTCGCACACGGCGCCCAGCTCGGCAGCCCCGCCGAGTGACGAGACGAGACCGTTGAACATCGAACCGCGGTTGCCGCCCAGGACACCCAGCCGGACCGGAGCCGTACCTGCCATATCGGCTACCTCCCAGGGCTCTCACGAGCCATCAGGTCGACCTCGCCCAGGTGGCGGAGGTCGTCGAGCACATCCGACAGCGCCGCGAGCAGCGCCTCGTCGACTCCCGCGTCGGCCACGACGTCCTCGGGCACGGCGCGGTTGCCGATCACCGCGAGCCGGGTCGTGGGCGCCAGCTCGAAGCGGGGCAGCGTGTTGTACCAGAAGTGGCCCGCGAGAATCAGCAGCGACTCGGCCGAGCCGGTCGAGACGACCCGAGGCTCCTTCGGCTCGCAGTAGAACTCGCTCTGCCCGTAGTAGATACGGCCGGCGAAGCCGTTCACCTCGATCGCCGGCTCGTTCGTTCCGAGATGCATCTTCGCGCCCTGGATCGTGACGGCCCCCGGCGGCTGGCCGGGGCGGCCCTCGATCAGCAGGTGGCGATCCGTCTGCTCGTTGTAGAAGTCGCTCATCACGACTGACTGGTTGTCGCGGATGTGGAGCGTGGGGCTGCACAGCGTTCCCAGCCGCATCAAGACACCCGCGAAGCCCTCGGCGTCGGCCGGCCGCTCGCCTTCGACGGTCAGGGTGCCCTCGTAGCTCGTGCGCAGCAGCACGGTGGCGCGCGCGCAGTCGCGGAGCCGCACGTTGCCCTGGACGTGGACGGCGTGGACGAGGCTGCCGGCGGGGAGAGCCTCGACCTGGATCCCATGCCGGTCGGGGTCCTTGCGGTAGAGGCCGTAGGCGTAGACCTCATCGAGGATCACGCGGGCGGGGGCGCCGCCGGGGCCGTGGATCAGCACGTCGGCGCCGTGCTCCATCGCTCCGAGGTCGCCGTGGCCCACCATCAGGGAGGCGATCCGCACCGCCCGCGCGTCGCGGACCTCGACGAGAGGCGCGCCCGCTTCACCGGCCCACACGAGCCGGCAGCGCCAGCCGGCGCCTTCGAGGGTGTAGTCCTCGCCGGTGACCTCGAGCGTGCGCGAGATCCGGTAGTGGCTGGCCGGGAGGTAGGCGACGGCCCCGTGCCCTGCCGTGCGCGCCCGGTCGATCGCTCCCTGCACGGCGTCGGTGTCGTCGGCGATGCCGTCGGCCTTCGCGCCGAGGTCGGCAACGGCGTCGAAGACCGCGCCCTCGGGCGTGGCCGCCGTGCGGAGGAAGGTCTGCCGGGCCTCGGCCGTCGCGCCGGCCCGCTTGCCGGAGGGGATCACGGAGACGCCGGCCGGGCCGGGAGGGGTCAGGAGCTGCTCGATCGGCTCCGGGACGCACCGGCTGACGAGAACGCGCTGGGCCTCGGAGCCGCGCACGACGGGCGGGGCGTCGGAGGGCGGCTGCTCGAAGCGGGTGTCCATCAGGAGCACGGGGCTGCCGCTCAGCCGGACCGCGCCGTCCGGGGCCGTCCACTCCCGTACGTGGCAGCCCTCGATCGTGAAGGGGGCGATCGCGGACGACATGACGGCGAACCGGCGCGAGCCCACCGAGACGCAGCGGCGGATCGAGCTGCCGTGCTCGCTGGCCATGAGGACATCGGCCTCGCGCGAGCGCTCGAAACGGGAGTCCCGCGCGTAGAAGTTGCCGTGCTCATCGCGGATCCCGACGCCGCAGTCGCGGAACTCGCAGCCGTCGATCGTGTTGTCGTAGTCGTTGAAGGCGAGGAAGGCGAGGCCCGTCCCGCAGTTCTCGAAGAGGCAGTCGCGGTAGAGGATCTCGGCCGAAGCGATCTCCTGTGCGGCGCCCACGCGGATCCCGCACTCCGTGAGGTTGCGGAATGCCTCGTACTGGTGGCGGACCTCGGTCTCGAAGCGGAGCGCCGAGGCGTGGTCGAAGCCCACCGCCGCTCTGCCCTGCCCGTCCCACGTGAGCCCGATGTACCGGCTGTAGGCGGCTCCGTTACTGCGGAACATCCGCCCGCCGGCGGGGCCATCCCAGACGATCCGCGTGTCGCGGCCGTCGCCGACTACCAGGGCGCCCTCGGTCGGCCCGGTGAGCGTGAGCGTCTGGGTGATCCGGTAGGCGCCGGCGGGGAGGTAGACCGCGGCGCGCGTGGCGTGGCGATCGAGGGCCGCCTGGATCGCGACCGTGTCATCGGCGATTCCGTCGCCCACGGCGGCGGGCTGCACATCGGTGCGGACGTTGATCCAGTCGGAGCGCTCCGTCCAGGCCAGTGCGGGGATGTCCGGCGCTTGCGCCGTCGCCGGAAGCGCGACGGCGAGGAGGATCGTCAGCAATGCGAGGCGGGGCATGGGCGGGCGCTTCCTCTCGTGCGGCGGCTCCGAGCCGGGGCAGACGCCCCGCAGGCCCATTCCGAGCTGCCGCCCATCGCCCTCCCCGTACCCGGGCACGGGGGCCGCGAGCCCACGTCGTGGCGGCTCGCGGCTCGACCGCCCTACTGCAGCACGAAGTTCGCGGTCTCGACCGTGTAGGGGTGCACGTGGAGCGCGGTCACGTCGGCGCCGACGCCTGTCTTCTGCGCCCGGATCGTGTAGTTGCCGGGCGGCAACTCGAGCAAGGCGTACTCGCCCGCGACGTTGGTCGTGGTCTGGCGGCTGACCGGTCCGGCCGTCACCCACACCGTCGCGCCGGAGACCGCTCCCCCCACACCGTCACGCACGACGCCCACGATCCGCCCGAACGCGTTCTCCAAATCCTCCATCGTGTAGTTGGCGGTCACTTCCTCGCCGCCGTGCACCTCGAGCTGTGCCTCGACCGTCTCGTACCCGAGCTTCGTCAGCCGGAGTGTGTAGACGCCCGGATGCAGGTTGGGTAGCTCGTAGAGCCCGGCGGCGCTCGTCTCGTCGGAGCGGTCGGTCGGACCCGCCGTGATGTCGACCAGAACGCCCTGAAGCACGCTGCCGTAGGGATCGACCACCTTCCCCTCGATGCTGCCGGGGTGGGCCTCCAGCTCGAAGTCGACGGTCTCCGCCTCGTTGGCGCTCAGGGAGACCGACGCCGTGTCGCTGTCGTAGCCGTCGCGGGAGGCGCGAAGCCCGTAGCTGCCCGGGGTCAGTCCGCTGAGCGCGTACTCGCCCGATCCGTTCGTGGTCGCACTGGCCGTGGTCGGGCCGGAGGTCGTCTCGACGGTCGCGCCCGCGACCGCCAGCCCGAGGTCGTCGACCACCGTGCCCACGATCGTGCCGGTGAGCCGCTCGAGGGTGAAGTCCAGTTCGCTGGCCTCACCGGCCGTCACGGTCGTCTCGAGCGTCTGTTCGGCGTAGCCCGTCCTGCGCGCCGTGACGCGGTACGTGCCGACCGAGAGGTCGCCCAGCTCGTAGCCGCCGCCGCTGTCCGTGGTGTCGGAGCCACCGGTCGGGCCCTCCACGATCACCACCGTCGCGCTCGAGATTCCCGCGCCCGCCGCGTCGCGCACGTGGCCGAGGATCCGCCCCGTTCCCTCGGTCAGCGCGAAGTCGACCTCGACGGTCTCCCCTGCCGGGAGTTCGGCCTCCCGCTCGAGGGCGGCGAAGCCCTCGCGGCTCGCACGGAGAACGTACGCGCCGGGTGCGAGGTTGGCGAGCTCGTACGCGCCGGCGGCGTCGGTCGTGGTCGAGACGACGGACGGGCCCTCGCGCACCTCGACGGTCGCGCCGGCGATCGCCGCGCCGCCGGTCGTGCGGACATGTCCGCGGATGACCCCCGGCTGGGCCGCCAGCGTGAAGTTCAGCTCATAGGCTCCGGCGACCACCTGGATCGCGAGGGTCTGCTCCTCGTAGCCGTCGCAGCTCGCGCGCACCGTGTAGGAGCCGCTCAGCAGGGCGTCGACCCCGTAGTAGCCGTCGGCGTTGGTCTGGTCGGAGCCGCTGCTCGGGCCGGTGACGATCTCGACGGCCGCGCCCACCACGGGGTTGCCTCGGTCGTCCCGGACGAAGCCGGCGATCCAGCGGTTGATCCAGTCGCCGGAGGGGCGCACGAGCATGAAGTCGCGCTCGGTGTTCCGGCCGACCTCCACGGTGTCCATTGCGCGGGTCGGCGTGTAGCCCTCACGGCTGGCCTGGGTGCCGTACTCGCCGGGCAGGAGCTGCTCGAGGGAGTAGTGGCCGCTCGCATCGCTGGTGGTCGAGGCGTCGGTCGGCCCGGCCGTCACGGTCACCGCGGCGCCGGCGATCGGGTCCCGGCCCACGGTGTGCGTGTAGCCCCAGATCCGGCCCGTCGTCACCTCGCCGGGCGGCGGGAGCACGAAGTCGCGCTCGGCGGTCCCGCCGGCGGAGACGGTCACGTCGCGCTCGTCGATGCCGTAGCCCGAGCGCGTCGCCCGCAGCCGGTACTTGCCGGCGACGAGGCCCTCGAGCCGGTAGGCGCCCTGTGCGCTCGTGATCGCACTCGCGCCGAGGGCCGGTCCGGAGATCACCGCCACCACGGCGCCGGCCACGGCGGCTCCCGCTTGATCGCGGACATGGCCCTCGACGGCGCCGGTGATGCCGCCACCGGCGCCGAGCACGAAGTTCGCCTGGCTGGTGCCGCCCGCCGTGACCTGGATCCCGCTCAGCCGCTGCGGGTCGGGGTAGCCCGAGCGGGTGGCCTCGACCGCATACTCGCCGACGGGAAGGTCCTCCAGCCGGTAGGCGCCGGCGGCGTCGGTCTGGGCCGTGCGGCCCACCGCAGGCCCGTCGACCACGGTCACGACGGCCTCGGCCAGCGCCGCGCCCGTCGTGTCGCGCACCGTTCCGACGATGCTGCCGAGCACGCTGCCCTCGGTCTGCAGCACGACCGCCGCCTCGGCGGTCTGGCCGGCCGTCACGGCGATCCCCGCCCGTGAACCCGGCATGTAGCCGTCGGCCGTCACGTCGATCGCGTACGCTCCCGCCGTGAGGCCCTCGAGTTCGGCGGCGCCGTTCGCGCCGGTCGTGACGGCGCCGGGCGTCACCGGGCCGGAGCCGACGGAGACACGCGCGCCCGCGACGGCCGCGCCGCCGGAGGTCACCCAGCAGACGATCCGTCCACCGCTCGGGTCTCCCGCGCCGCGCACGGCCGGCGCGTACTCGCCGAAGCGGACGATCGGGACGGCGACGCTGCCCGCGCGCGGGACGGCGCCGGACAGCTCTCCCCACGCGTCGGAGGCTCTCGCCCGGGTCGCCACGCGGGCGACGCCGGCGCCCGTCGCGGCGAAGGGAAGCTGCAACGTCGCGGGCCTCCGGAGCTGCAGTGTGGCCGGGCTCAACCGCCAGATCGAGCCGCGCAGCTGCAGCGCCGCCGCGGTCGCCTCGGCCGTCTCGACGGTGGCGGTGATCCGCGTGAGCGTCCCCACCGCCCCGGCCGGGATCGTCAGGATCGCCCCACCCGGGAGCTGGTAGACGCCGCCGTCGACGCCGACGGCCGCCGTGAACGGCTCGGGGGCCGTGGCCCCGCCGCCGCACCCGACCAGCCAGACGGCTCCCGCGCAGCCGAGCGCGAGGAGAAGGGCACGGAGAGCGCGCCAGCGACGAGTCATCGCAACTGCACCCCTTTCGACACCGATGCCGTGGCCGTCCGCCCGCCGAGCGGCGGGCCACCCCCCGGGGCACTCGGTCACCCTCCGGGTCGGTGGTGATCCGCAGGTCGTCCACCCAGATCGACTGGGCGTGCGGCACGCCGGGGCCGAACCACGGCCCCATGAGGAACTGGTTGATCTTCATCTCCGGGTGGCGGCCCGTCCGGTAGACGAGGTTGTCACGGTCGATGAGCAGCGCGCCGTCGAACCGGTACTGCAGGAGGCCGTCCCTCTGGCCGATTCCGTCGCGGACGGTGTTCAGCCGGAAGCGCACCTCAACCTCGTGCCAGTCGCCCTTGTAGCGCGGGCCGGGTTCCTCGCCGAAGTAGACCCCGTCGGCGTCCCAGCACTTGCCGTTCCAGTAGGCATCGCCGTTGCGGTAGCAGTCGCCGGGGCCGGTGCCGTCGCTGTCGCCGTTGCCGCCCGCCACGGAACGCTCCTCGGTGAGGGCGACGAGGTCCTGGCCGACGCGCTCCACGTCGATGTTCCGGCCGTCCTGGATCGCCACGCGGGGCACGCCGCCCACGGCCTCGACGTAGAGGGTCAGGTGGGTGTAGGCGGGGCCGACGTACTCGTCATCCTCGGTGGTGGTGAAGTAGAACTCATGGGGGTGCCAGTCGACGCCGGTCCACTCCCAGTTGGCGCTGTGCTTGATCCGGAAGCGGAGGGTGACGTTGTCGACCGGCGGTAGGTGGACGCGGGCGCCCCCGCCGCGGGGGGCGACGTCGCCTGCGGCCTCCCAGTGCCAGAGGCACGCGCGCGAACCCTCGGCACACGCCTCGTCGGTGATCTCCATGTGAGGGCCGTCGTACCAGCCGCGGGCCTCCCAGTCGGTGTCCTCGAAGGGCTCCGCGAAGAGCACGGTCTCGGTCGGCTCGGTCGGCTCGGTCGGCTCGGTCGGGTCGGTCGCGGGCGCTTGGGCAACGGCGACGGGGCCGCGGCAGGCGGCGCACCCGAGAGCGAACAGCACGGCGACGAGCAGTCGGCACATGCGAGCCTCCTTCGCTTCACGGGCGAGACCTCACGCGCGGCTCTCGAGCACCTCGCCGATCCGGGCGCGCACGACGGCGAGAGCCTCTGTCTCTCGGACATCCACCCACTGCACCCGTTCCTCGGCGCCGAACCAGGTGTACTGGCGTTTGGCGTAGCGCCGGCTGTTCCTCTTGAAGGTATCGACGGCCTCGGGGAAGCCGATCTCTCGGCAGAGGAAGGCAGCGACCTCCTTGTAGCCGATCGCCTGCATCGCCTGCAGCTCGCGCGCGTAGCCGGCATCGAGCAGGCGCTGGACCTCGGCGATGAGGCCCGAGTTCAGCATGCGGTCGCAGCGCTCCTCGATTCGGCGGTAGAGCGCCTCCCGCTCGCAGGTGAGGCCGAACATGAGGCAGTCGTAGCGCTCCGTGGGTTTGGGTTTCGAGGCGTAGGCCTCCGACATCGGTCGCCCGGTCTTCTCGCAGACCTCGATCGCGCGGATGACCTTCTTGACGTCGCGGGGGTGGATCCGGTCGGCCGAGAGCGGGTCGAGCTTGCGCAGGCGGGCGTGGAGGGCGTCGGCGCCCGAGTGGCGGGCCAGCTCCTTCAGGGTCGCGCGCAGCGCGTCGTCGGGGGAGGCGATCGGGAGATCCAGTTCGTTGGCGAGCGCGCGCACGTACAGCCCGGAGCCGCCGACGACGAAGGGGAGCGCCCCGCGCTGCAGAACCTGGCTCACGGCAAGGCTGGCGTCTCGATGGTAGTCGGCCACGTTGTAGGGCTCATCCGGATCGACGATGTCCAGCAGGTGGTGCGGGACGAGCGCCCGCTCCTCGGCCGTCGGCTTGGCCGTGCCGATGTCCATGCCGCGGTAGAACTGCATCGAGTCCGACGAGAGGATCTCGCCCCCGAACTCCCGGGCGAGTTCGAGGCCCAGGGCGCTCTTCCCGACGCCAGTGGGTCCGACGAGGAATACGACAAGAGGACGGTGCGTTCCGCCCATGGATCCACCGCCCTCCATGCTTCCATCCGATCCCGTTGCGGGATGACTGTCGTGCGGGGAGCCCGGGATGACCGAACCGACCGAGATCGCGACCGGCCTGATCGTCTCCGTGCTCGACGACCGCCCCCTGGCGCTGGAGGCCATCGCGCGGCTGCTCGAGGGCTGCGAGGAGATCGGTCGCGTCGACCGCGTCCTCAGCTCGGTCGACGGCCTGCGCAACGCTCTCGCCGAGCCGTACGACTGCCTCGTTCTCCGTGCAGGACGCCCCCCTTCGGGCGATTCCGAGACACTCCTTCGCGCCGTGCGGCGGCTGCGGCCCGAGGTCGGCGCGATCCTGCTGCTCGACGGGCCCGACCCGGACCAGACGGCCCGCGCGATCCGCGCCGGCGCGCGCGGGATCGTCACCCTGCGCTCCACCGCCGACGACCTGTGGGAAGCGGTCCGGGTGGTCGCCCGGGGCGGCACCTACCTCCCCGGCTCGCTGTTCGACGACACGGTGCGCTACCTCCACCAGCGCGCCGACGAGGCCTCGCTCGCCCCCCGCGCGCGGGCGGCGCTGGCGCTCGCCTCGCAGGGCCTCACGACGCCCGAGATCGCCGACCGTCTGAGCTGCGGCGCAACGACGGTGAAGCGGCTCCTGCGCGAGGCGATCCGCCATCTCGGGGCCCGGACGCGGGCCGAGGCGGTCTATCTCGCCCGGCAGCGCGGTCTGGTTGACGAGCAGGGGCCATCGGTCTAACGTGAGCCCTCGGAGCAAGCCCCCCCTCCGAGAGGACTGCGACGAGCATGGCGCAGCGGTACCAGGCCCCACGCGGAACCCAGGACATCCTCCCTCCGGCCACCGAGGCCTGGCAGCAGGTCGAGGCGGCCTTCCGTCGTGTCTGCCACCGGTACGGCTACCACGAAATCCGCACTCCCGTCTTCGAGGAGGCCGGGCTGTTCGCCCGGGGGATCGGCGAGGGAACCGACATCGTCTCCAAGGAGATGTACGCCTTCGAGGATCGCGGCGGCCGGACCCTCGCGCTGCGACCCGAGGGGACGGCGGGCGTCGTCCGCTCGCTGGTCCAGAACGGGTTGGGCGCCGGCGGCGCCGAGGTCAAGCTCTACTACCTCGTCTCGATCTTCCGTTACGAGCGGCCCCAGGCCGGGCGTTACCGCCAGGCCCACCAGGTGGGTGTCGAGTGCTTCGGTCCGCCCGGGCCCGACGTCGACGCCGAGGTCATCGCCCTGAACATGGAGTGGTTCCGCGAGCTGGGGATCGAAGGCCACACGCTCGCGCTGAACTCCGTGGGCTGCCCCGAGTGCCGGCCGACCCATCGGGCGGCGCTCCGTGAGGCGCTCCGCTCGGTGCGGGGCGATCTCTGCGAGACCTGTCAGGCGCGGCTCGAGACCAACCCGATGCGCGTGTTCGACTGCAAGGTGCCCGGCTGCAAGGCCCTGCTCGGCGATGCGCCGGCGACCACCGACTACCTCTGCGGCGGCTGCCGGAGCCACCTCGACGGTCTGACCGACCTGCTCGGACTGCTCCGCGTGCCCTACGCGATCGACCGGCGACTCGTGCGCGGACTCGACTACTACACGCGCACCGCCTTCGAGGTGAAGTTCAGTGGCCTGGGCGCCCAGGATGCGCTCTCGGGCGGCGGACGCTACGACGGGCTCGTCGCCGAGCTGGGCGGCAAGCCCACGCCGGGGATCGGCTTCGCGGCCGGGATCGAGCGCGCGGTGCTGACCCTGGAGAAGCTGGGCCTGCTGCCGCCGTCGACGATGCCGCGGGGCGTCTTCGTGGTCGGGCTCGACCCGGAGAGCCGTCGCCAGGCGATGGCGCTGGCCGATGCGCTCCGGCACGCCGGCCTGCGGGCGGAGACCGACCACCAGGAGCGCGGCCTCGGCAGCCAGCTCAAGCAGGCCGACCGCGCCGGGGCGCGGCTCGCGCTGATCATCGGTGAGGACGAGCGCGCCGCGGGCGAGGTGCTGCTGCGCGATCTGGAGTCCGGCGACCAGGAGCGGATCCCCTACGACACGGCGGCGCGACAGGCATCGGAGCGGCTCTCCGGGGCCTCCCCGGCCTGAGCACCACGGACGACTCCTCCCCCGGGCGTGCGCGCCCCCGGGGGCGGGGCCCACCCACTTGGGGGGGTGTGGGGGGGCCGGGGGGACGCAACCCGCGGGGGGGCCCGCGCGGGGCGCGATGTGGCCCCCGTGCGGGGTGCCGGGGCGCGAGCAGGG
>CAZRDB010000034.1:0-8799 GCA_964598695.1 uncultured Armatimonadia bacterium | reverse complement strand
CGCGCCCGCGGGCGCGGTACCAACCCTAGACGGAGGAAGTGGCGGAGCAGTGGACACGAAGCAGCAGGTGCTACAGGCGCTTCTCGAGATGTCGCACCGGATCGGTGAGCCGGAGCGCGACCTGGTGATCCTGGGTGAGGGCAACACCTCGGCCAAGATCGACGACACCTCGTTCTTCGTCAAGGCGAGTGGCTGCGAACTGGCGACCATGTCGGCCGCCGAGTTCGTCGAGGTCGACATCCCGGCCGTGCTCGCGCTGATCGAGCAGGAGGGGCTGACCGACGCCCAGGTCAAGGAGGGGCTCGCCGCGGCGCGCAAGCCGGGGAGCACCCTGTGGCCGTCGGTCGAGACCACGCTCCACGCGATGCTGCTCAGTGAGCCGGGGATCCGGTTCGTCGCGCACACCCACCCCACGGTCGTCAATCAGATCCTGTGCTCGAACAACCCGACGCTGCTGGTCGAGAACCGGCTGTACCCGGACGACATCGTGGGTTGCGGCCGGGCCGGGGCCTACGTGCCCTACACCGACCCGGGACTCGCGCTGGCGAAGGCGGTCAAAGCCTCGTTGGCGGCGTTCAAGGCCCAGTGGGGGCTGGCGCCCAAGTTCATCCTCATCCAAAACCACGGCTTCATCGCCCTGGGCGCGAGCGCCAAGGAGGTCGAGGCCATCACCTACACCCACATCAAGGCCTGCCGCGTCGCGCTCGGCGCCCACGCGCTGGCCGGGATCCACTTCCTGAGCACCGAGAACGTCGACCGGATCGCGACCCGACCCGACGAGGCTGTCCGAATCGCCCGCATCATGGGCCTGCCGGAGGAAGGGAAGTCCTGAGCATGTCTGAGCCCTCCGCCCTCCCCACGCGCCAGCGCGCCTGGCTGCTGCACGGCGCCGGGGTCGAGAACCTCGGCGGGCCCGATCTCGGCCCCGAGGAGATCGACGTCCCGGTCTGCGGGCCCGACGAGCTGCTGGCTCGCATCGACTGCTGCGGCGTCTGCTTCTCCGACCTGAAGATCGTGAAGCAGGGCGGGAGCCATGCGCGGCTGTACGACCGCGATCTCGCCCGCGACCCGATCATCATGGGCCACGAGCCCACCGTCACGATCGTCCAGGTTGGCGCGAACCTCCGCGACACGTTCGAGGTCGGCCGCCGGTATGTCGTCCAGGCCGACATCTACGTCAACGGCAAGAGCATCGCCTTCGGCTACATGCTCCCCGGCGGGTTCGAGCAGTACGCGAAGCTCGGCGCCGAGGTGCTCCACGGCGACCACGGCTGCTACCTGCTGCCGATCGAGAAGGAGACCACGGGCGATGCCGCCGCGGCCCTCTCCGAGCCCTGGGCCTGCTGTGTCGCCGCCTACAAGGTCTCGCAACGCGAGAGGCTGGCGGCGGGCGGGGCGGTCTGGATCGCGGCGTGTGGGACGCCGGCCCCGGCCACCCTGGGCGCGGTCTTCCCGGAGGGCGCCGGGCCCGCGACGGTCATCGCGACCGGCCTGCCGGCGGGCCTCCTCAGCGAGCTGACGGCTGCCTGCGCCGCCGCCGGGACACGGCTGGTGGAGCGCTCCGGGCCGGCGACGGTCGAGCTGCTCGCCGCCCTGCGGGCCGAGTTCGCGCCCGACGGATTCAGCGACGTCGTGCTCCTCGGCGCGACGGAGCCGGCACTCGTCGAGGCCGCCTCGGCGGCCCTCGCGCGGTTCGGCACGCTGGCCCTGGTCGATCCCGCGGAGAGCCTACCGTGCTCGATCGACGTGGGGCGCGTCCACTACGACTACCTCGTTCACGCCGGCTCGACCAACGGCGACATCGCGACCGCGTACCGCGCGAGCCGCCCGCTCGCGCTCGAGCCCGGCGGCGCGGCCTGGTTCGCCGGCGCGGCAGGCCCCATGGGCCAGATGCACGTGCAGCTCGCCGTCGAGCGCTCCAATGGTCCGAGCGTCGTGGTCGGGACCGACGTCGACGATGCCCGGCTCGCCCACCTGCGCGAGCGCCTCGCCGCGAAGGCGGAGGCCAAGGGCATCCGCCTCGAGCTGTTCAACCCGCTGAAGGACCCACGGGGCCAGGACGCGGTGCTGCGGGAGCTGGCTCCCGAGGGCTTCGACGACATCGTGGTGCTCGCGCCGCTCGCGCCGGTGGTCCAGCAGTGCTGGGGCTACCTCAACCACGAGGGGGTCATGAACGTCTTCGCCGGTCTGCCGAAGGGGACGATGGCGACGCTGGACGTCGCGGCCTTCGCGCACAAGCGGGTGCGCGTGCTGGGCACCAGTGGCTCGAGCATGGAGGACCTGGCCGAGGTCCTGGCGCTGACGGAGCGGGGCGAGCTGGACACGAACCTCTCGGTGGCGGCCGTCGGAGGCATCGACGCCTTCCGCGAAGCCGTCATCGCGACGCAGGAGGGGCGCTACCCCGGCAAGATCGTCTGCTACCCGCAGATCGACCTCCCGCTGACCGGCCTGGGCGAGCTGGCGGAGCGCTTGCCCGCAGTGGCCGCGAAGCTGGGCCCGAGCGGCGAGTGGACGGTGGCGGCGGAGCGTGTGTTGCAGAAGGGAACGAAGAGCGATGGGTGAGAGCTGCGGCTGCCGGCTGCTGGAGGGCCGGAGCGCACTGGTGACGGGATCGGCGCAGGGCCTGGGCGAGGCGATCGCCGAGCGGCTCGCGCGCGAAGGCTGCCGCGTCGCGCTGGCCGATGTCAACGCGGAGAAGGTGCAGGCGACGGCGGAGCGGATCGCGGCCGCGACGGGCGCCCGCACGCTGAGCGCGGCCGTCAACGTCACCGACGAGAGCCAGGTCGAGGCCCTGGTCGATCGCGTGGTCGAGGAGTTCGGCGGGCTGGACATCGTGGTCGCCAACGCGGGGATCCTGCGCGCCCACGGGATCGAGAGCTTCCCGAAGGAGGACTGGGACGCGACGCTGGCCGTGAACCTGACCGGCTACTTCCTGTGCGCGAAGCACGCGGCCCGGGTGATGATCCCGCGGGAGCGCGGGACGATCATCCAGATCAACAGCAAGTCGGGCAAGAAGGGGAGCTTCCGCAACTGCGCGTACGCCGCCTCGAAGTTCGGGGGGGTCGGCCTCACGCAGAGCATCGCGCTCGACCTTGCCCCGTTCGGGATCCGCGTGAACGCGATCTGTCCGGGCAACCTGCTGGACTCGCCCCTGTGGAAGGACAGCCTGTACGAGCAGTACGCGCAGCGGCTCGGGATCACCGTGGACGACGTGCGGAAGAAGTACGCGGAACAAGTTCCCCTCGGTCGCGGCTGCGAATACACCGATGTGACCAACCTTGTGGTGTTTCTGGCCTCCGACCAGTCATCCTACATGACTGGGCAGGCCATCAACGTGACGGGCGGACAGGAGATGCGGTGAGAGTCGCGCTCCGCGCTCGGTCCGTGCAGGTGGTCCGAGCCGACTCGATGAACTGTCCGTCTGGAGTTGTGCGCGAACGCCGTGCCCGGTACCCTTCCGTTCCACGGTGATGCGGTTCGCGTTGGGAGCGATACGTCTCCGGTTGCCTGCCGACGCGGCGGAGACGTGACCGGCGAGAGGTGGTAGGCCGGATTGAGGGTCGAATACATCAATCCGTTCGTCCAGGCCGCGTTCAGCGTCCTGAAGATGACGGCGAACACCGAGGTCGCCCGGGGGGAGTTGTCCCTCAAGGGCAAGGCCTTCCTGACCCAGGACATCACGGTCGCCGCCGGGGTCGTGGGCAATGTCGAGGGGACCGTGTTCTACTCCATGAACGCCGATGTCGCGCTCGCCATCGCCGGCGCGATGCTCGGCGGCGAGCCGCTGGCGGAGTTCGACGAACTCGCCCGCTCGGCCATCGCCGAGCTGTCGAACATGATCACCGGGAACGCGGCGACGCTGCTCGCCGAGAGCGGCCTCCCGTGCGACATCTCGCCGCCGACCGTGATCGAGGGGCGTGAGCTGCGCGTGACCACGGTCGAGCGTACGCTCTGCATCCCCGTCATCACGGATCAGGGCCAGATGGACATCGTCGTCGGGCTCGAAGAGGCCAAGGGCCAGTAGGATCGCCACCACGCGACGGGGGAGCCCCGGTCACCGCCACTCGAGCGCGAGCGCCGAGGTGACTGCGGCCCGGCCGCTCGCCCCGTCGCGCACGGCGATCGCGAGCCAGGCCGGGTGGGCGGGCGTGAGGTCCAGGTCGTCGGCGTTGCCCGTGCTCTGCTCGCGCGAGAGCGCCACCCACCACCGGCCCCGCTCGAAGACGGCCTGTGCGCGCACGTCGGCGGCGCTGCCGCCCGGGGGCGAGACCAGCCAGCTCGGCGGGGCTCCGGCGGTTCGCACGTACGCGATCAGATCCTCGAGCCCCCCCTGTGGCACGCGCTCGCGATGGTCCTCGTCGCGGGTGAGGAACCGCTCGAGGCTCGCCTGGCTCCCCGCGGGCTCCCAGGCGAGGGCCTCGGGCACGAGCGCCTGCCGCCCCGGTTGCCCCGCGCCGTGACAGCCGGCGCACGAGGCCGCGAACAGCCGCGCGCCGGCGGCGGGGCGCCCCTTCAGGTAGTCGGCCTCGCCCCCCCACAGCACGGCCCGGTCGAAGGCGCGCCCGAGCGCCCCGTTCCACGATCCGAGCGGCCCCCCACCGGGCGCCTCGTTGCGCAGCAGCGGCGGCACCCCGGCATCGCAGCCCCACGGTCGGGCCTCGGTGGCGAGGTCGAGGGCGTGGCCCCCGGACCGCAGCGGCCCCGCGCCGAAGAGCCACGCGTCGACGCCCTGCGAGGAGCGGGAGTCCAGTGCGGCGAGAGCCGCCTCCGGCAGGCCTTCGGCATCGCCGATCGCCACGGCCAGACGGTCCTCCCGTCCCCGCTCGGCGAAGCCGGTATCCAGCGGGTACCACCGGCCGGGATCCTGCTCCACGCGGCCTGAGGGGTCGGCGTAGGAGGCCTCGACCGCGAAGCGGCCCTGGCCGGCCGCTGCCGCCACCGCCAGGAACCCCCAGTCCCCCAGCGCGACGCGAACGGGGTGGGCCGCGGCCCAGCGCGCGCTCTCGGGCGCCTCCGGAAGCGGCTCGACTGGGTAGATGGGCAGCGAGGCCGAGGGGCCTCCCTCGGGCTGGAGCGGGAGCGGCCGGGCGCCGTCGCGGTCGGGCGGCGCGACCACCCCGTCGAGGTACGCGGTGAGCCGGCCGGCGGCCGGCAGCTCCTGCGTCTCCGCGAGGTCCAGCGCCCGCCACAGCGCGAACTGGGCCGCCTCGAGCCGTCCCTCCCGGACCGCTTCCACGCCCGCTTCGACAAGCTGCGTCGCGTAGCGGTGCTCGGACTCGGCCTTCCAGGCGAGGGCGGTGCTGTCGCCCGGCTCGCGGAGGAGCATCGTGGCGAAGGCAAGGCGGGCGGGCTCGTAGTCGCCGCGCGCGAACCGCTCGGTGGCGTCGTGGAGCGCGGCCGAGTAGCGCTCGTACTCCGCGCCCTGGGGGCCGTAGGGTCCGAGTGCGAAGAAGAAGACGTCGTCGAGGCTCTCGGCGAAGACCACGCGGATCCGCGGCACGGCATCGGCCCAGAGCCGTCGGGCCTCGGCCTCGGTGCGCCACCAGTTCTCGGCCGGGAGGATCATCGTCGATAGACCCTGGGCGAGCACGCCGTCGAGCTTGGTGCGGATGAACGCGACGGCATGGACCTTGCCCTCGGCGTCGATCGCGCCCGTCATCGCGACGTCGTTCAGGATCGGCGTTCCGGAGACGGCCGAGTACACCGCGCACGCGAGGGCCGCGCCGGCGCTGTCGCCCGCGACCACCCCTTGCCGGGCCTCGGGCGGGAAGGCGATCCACAGGTCCACGCTCTCCGGGAAGCCGTCAGGCACCCGGTAGCCGTCGGCGCCGCGGCGGCTCCCGATCCAGCGGCAGGCGTCATCGAGCGTCTGGCGCACCATGTCGTCGACCTCGGCGTTGGCCGAGCGAGCCCCGGTGCCCGGCGCCGCTTCCACCGCGATCGGGAAGACCATTCCGCGCGGCGCGGCGCCCTCGGCCATGACCACGGTCAGGGCGCTGGCGCGTCCGACGGTGGCGAGCGGCTTCTCCGCGGGCACGGGGGGAGGCTGTGCCGGCGAAGCCGTCGCGAGAAGCAGGCCCGCGAGGCCCAGGGCGCAGCAGATTGGCCTGGAGTGGTGCCGCATGGTGCATTCCGTTCCGAGGGGCCGCCCCGACCTTCCCTCCGATTCGCCGCCATCCCGCGCACTCCTTGGCGCAGCGGGCCGCGCGACCGCGGCCTCGGTCGGGCGACTGGTTGTCGGTGGGCCGCGAAGGCTCCCGGGAGCCGGGCGGGGAACACACGCGCCTGACGAGAGGAGCTGCACCCGTGTGGAGCGGAGAGCCGGGCTCTCTGGTGGGCCCCTACGAGATCCTCGCGCGGCGGGGCGCCGGCCTCCTCGGCCCGGCGTGGGTCGCCCGCCGGGTGGATGGAGGGAGCGAGCGCGTCCTCCGCGTCCTCCCCTACGAGCCGGGCTACGCCGAGATCGCCGCAGGTGAGGCCTTCGCCGGTCGGGCGCGGCTGCTCGAGGCGCTGAGCCACCCCGCGCTGGTGGACGTGGTCGAGATCCTCCCGCGGCCTGAGGGAGTGCTCGTCGCCGAGGAGCTGTGCCCAGCGGCGACGCTCGAGGAGCGGATCCGGGAGGGTGGTCCCCTGACATGGTCGGAGGCGCGCCCCATCGCCGCTCAGATCCTTGCCACGCTGGAGTTCCTGCACCAGCGCGATCTCCTGCACCTGTCGATCCGGCCGGGCAACATCCACCTGGTCGATCGCTGTGGCTCCGTGAAGCTCAACGACTGCGGGCTGCCCCTTCTGCAGTCGTGGATCGCCCCCGGCGGCTACGCCCGCCGCGCGGGTCGCTCGGGCGGGGCGCCCGAGCTGAGCCGGGGACTGCCGCCGGGGCCGGGCGCCGATCTCTACGCCGTCGGGGCGCTCCTGCGCGACATGCTCCGCGGTCTCGCCGAGGCCGATCCGTGCGAGCGAGCCGACGCCTCGGGCCGGTTCGATCTGCTCGAGATCGGCGCCGCACCGGCCGTGGCCGGTGCGGCCCCCCCAGACGATCTCACCGGCCTGCCGGAGGAGGCCGCGATGGCGATCCGAGCCTGCCTCGCGCCCGACCCCGCCGAGCGGCCCCTGACCGTCCGCGACCTGCGGGTGATGCTCGGCTTCGCCGCGCCCGCGGATCCTCACGCCCGCGCGCAGGTCGAAGCAATGCTGCGCACCCTCTCCGGCGACCGGATGGCCGGGCTCGGCTATGCCGCGACGGCCGCTCCGGGCCAGGCGCTCTGTCCCGCTTGCGGCCGCCCGATGCGACCGCGGGCTCTCTCCTGTCTCGCGTGCGGCCACGCGCGGCCTGCCGATCCCGAGGTCCGGCCCGTGCGGCCTGGCACGCCGCTGCTGGAGATCGACGACGGCTCCGGCGGCGCCGCGAGTCCTCCCGCCCCGCCCGAGGAGGAGCCCGTCCTGGGGAGCGGCAGCGCCCGCGTCGACTTCTTCGTCGCGCAGGGCGACCGTCTCGCCGCGCAGGGGCGGTGGGAGGAGGCGCTCCACTCGTACGGGAGCGCCGCGGGCGATGAGACGGCCTCCGGCGTCGCCCACAACCGCAGAGGCGACGCGTTGACGGTCCTTGGGCGCTACCGCGAGGCCTGCGACGCCTACGAGCAGGCGATCGCCCGGAACCCGCGGGACTGGGATGCGCGCCACGATCTGGGGCGCGTGCTGCTCACGCTCGGAGCGCTCCGGCAAGCCGCCGCCGTGCTGACGGAGGTTGCCGGCGCCGACACGCTGCCCGAGCTGCGGCTCTCGGCCCTCACCCACCTCGGCTCGGCCCAGAGCCGGGCGGGGCGCCTGATCGAGGCGCTCCACTCGTGGCGCCGGGTGATCGACGAGGGCCCGCCGAACCCGCCGGTCCTGCACGCGATGGGCATCGCCTATGCGCAGCTCGGACATCGCGAGCATGCGGAGACCTGCTGGCGGCAGGCGCTCGCGATCGACCCCAACCACGCCGAGAGCCGCGTGGCGCTCTCGAGCGGCACGGGAAGGGCAACCGCCCCGGCGGTCGCGAGCGGACCGCAACGCGACCGCGATCCGCTCGAGAGCGCGCTGGAGTCACTCGGCTCCCTGCTCTTCGGGCTCCGCCGCTAGGACGGCCTACTGCTCGATAGCGAGTGCGGAGACCGTGTCGAACGCCGCGTAGGCGGCCCGGGTCCGGGCATAGGCGGCCGGATCGGCGACGCCGGCGATCCGGACCGGCCGCGGCGCCACTGCGGCGGCGAAGTCCGGGAGGTCGCCCACGCTGAGGATGTGCGGCAGACACGGACCCTCACGGCCGGCCAGGAAGGTCGGGCCGAGATCGACGGCCTCGACGCCCGCGATCTCCGGGTCGAGGGCGGCGGCGAGCAGCGCAAGCACGCCCGCATCGCCCACGCCGACGACGCGCACCGGCCCCTCGCCGCGGGCCCGCGCATAGCGGGCGGCGCAGAGCACGTCGAAGAGCCCGCAGGTGCCGGGGGCCTGGCCGAGGATCACGCCGGTGAGAAGCGCCGCGCTCCGGGCGCTGGGCCAGTTGAGCCCGTCCGCCCACTCGCCCAGGTACCGGGGATCGACCAGCAGCACCGACTGGCCCTCCGCGCGGAGTCGTGCCACCGTCTCGCCCTCGAGCGCGGCGCGCGCGCCGGCCGCGTCGACCAGGACGGTGACCCCTGAGCCGCCCGGCGCGGCGACGAGCAGCGCGGGAACGCGGATCTCCGGCTCGGTCGAGATCGCGAGCTTCTCCACCGTCCTGCCCGCGAGGGTGACGCGCCCGCGGCTCTCAGCCGTGAC
>CAZRDB010000033.1:24741-34998 GCA_964598695.1 uncultured Armatimonadia bacterium | reverse complement strand
CTCCTACGTCTGGCGAACGGACCTCGCGACCGCGGTCGCGCGCCCCCTCGCGGGCAACGGCCTGCAGGGCTTCCCCGCTGCCTACGGCGCCGTGCGCGCCGAGCGATGGCTGCCCCAGGCCGGAGTCGAGCGGCCCTCGACCGCCCGCTGCTACGAGCTCCAGGTCGCGGCCGAGTGCGGACTCCCCTGCACGTTGGTGCTCGTTGCGGGCTCGGCCTGGCTGCTGCTGCGCGCGCGCCGGCGAGACCCGTACGTCAGCGCGGCGTTGTGCGCCGGCCTCCTCGGAACGCTGGTCGGCCACGCATTTGCTCCCGTGAACGGGTGGGCCCTGTGGTTGCTGCTCGGCCTCGCGGCGCGGGAAGACGATGCGCCGGCCGCGCCACGCGCCGCCATGCGGCTTCCCCTCTCGCTCGCGCTGGTGGGGGTCGTGCTCGCCGGCGTCGCGCTCGCCGTCGTCACCACGGAGCCGGCGCCCACCCGCGAGACGCGTGGGGCGGCTCTGGAGGCGCGGGCGGCTGCCCGGCCCGGAGAGCGGCTCGCGTTGCTCGAGCGGGCGGCGATGCTGCACGCCCTGCGCTGGGATGCCGTCGGCGCGGGGGCAACCCATTCGGCGGCCGCCCGTGACGACGAGCGCCACGACTACGCCCGGTTCTGCGCGCTGTACGCGGAGGCGCTCCGGACGGCGGGCCGCCTCGAAGCCGCCAACGCCTACGAGGCCCTGCGGGAGGGTCTCCTGGGCGCCGCCGCGAACGGCTCCCAGTAGGGAGACGATGTCGATGCAGGCGATGGTCCTTGCCCGTCAGTCACCAGTCGAGGAGCGGCCCCTCCGGCTCGAAGAGCGCGGCGCTCCGCCGACGCCGGGCCCAGGCGAGGTGCTCCTCCGCGTGCGCGCCTGCGGGGTCTGCCACACCGACCTCCACGTGGTCGAGGGCGACCTGCCGGCGCATCGCCTGCCGCTCGTGCCGGGCCACCAGATCGTCGGCGTGGTGGAGCGGGTGGGGGCCGGGGTGGCCGCGCCGCGGGCGGGGGAGCGCGTCGGCGTCCCCTGGCTGGGCGGCTCATGCGGCTCGTGCGCCTACTGCCTCTCCGGCCGCGAGAACCTCTGCGACGGAGCCCGCTTCACGGGCTACGACCGGGACGGTGGCTTCGCCGAGTACTCCCTCGCGCGGGCCGACTACTGCATCCCCCTGCCCTCCGTATTCGGCGACGCCGAGGCGGCCCCACTGCTCTGCGCGGGGATCGTGGGCTACCGCGCCCTACGCCTCTCAGAGGCTCGAGCGGGCGAGCGCCTCGCGCTCTACGGCTTCGGGGCGAGCGCCCACGTGACGATTCAGGTCGCGCGCCACCTGGGGATCGAGTGCTGGGTCTTCTCGCGGGCGGCCGGGCACCGGCGCCACGCCGAGGAGCTGGGAGCGAGCTGGACGGGCGAGCCGGGCGACGAGCCGCCGGAGCCGTTCGAGCGCGCGATCGTGTTCGCGCCGGCAGGCGAGCTGGTGCCGCGCGTCCTGGGGGCCTCGGCGCGCGGGGCGACCATCGTGCTGGCGGGGATCCACATGAGCCCGATCCCGGAGATGCCGTACGCGTTGCTGTGGGGCGAGCGGAGCCTCCGGAGCGTGGCCAACGCGACCCGTGAGGACGGCCTCGAGCTGGTACGGCTTGCGGGGGAGATCCCGGTCCGTCCCGAGGCCGAGGTGTCCCCGCTGGCCGAGGCCAACGAGGTGCTGATCCGCCTGAAGCAGGGGCGCGTACGCGGCGCCGCCGTGCTCGTGCCCTGAGAGGAGCCACCGCGCATGACCCCGAGAGAGCGCCTGTGTACCGCGCTGCGCAACGAGACCCCCGACCGCCTGCCCGTCACCACCCACCACATCATGACCTCCTTCCTGCAGAAGTACATGGGCGGGATGTCGAACGACGAGTTCTTCGCCCACTTCGGGCTCGATCCCATCCACTGGATCGGTCCGACGCTGCCGCCCACCGAGGCGGAGACGCGGGAGTGGGCGCTGACTGGCGAGACGCTCCCCGGCGGCGAGTACCACACCGTCCGCTACCGGATCGAGACCCCCAGCGGTCGGCTCACGATGGAGCTGCAGTCGAACCAGCACACGAGTTGGCTCACCGAGCACCCGATCAAGGAGAAGCGCGACATCGAGATCCTCGGCGCGCACCTCCCGGCGTTGCGGTGCGATGTGGACGCGGTCCGGGCCCACTCCGAGGAGGTCGGCGGGGCGGCGCTCCTGCGGGGCTTCCTCCCGTGCTTCCCGGTCTTCGGTCAGCCCGGCTGCTGGCAGGATGCGGCCTGCCTCGTGGGGATCGAGCGGCTGATCCTCGCCGCGTACGATGACCCGGCCTGGGTGCACGAGCTGCTCGGGATCCTCCGGGCCCGCAAGGTGCGGTTCGCCGAGAGCCTCGCGGGAGCCCCCTACGACGTGCTCGAGCTGGGCGGCGGCGACGGCTCCTCGACCGTGATCGGGCCGGCCGTCTTCGACGAGTTCGTGGCGCCGTACGATGCCCCGATCATCGAGGCCGCGCATGCCGCGGGACAGCGGGTCGCCTACCACACCTGCGGGGGCATGATGCCCTTCCTCGAGCGGATCGCCGACATGGGTCCCGACGCGATGGAGACCTTCACGCCGGCCTCGATGGGCGGTGACGCCGATCTCGCCGAGGCGAAGCGGAGGGTCGGGCGCCGCGTGTGCATGATCGGCGGCTGGGACCAGTTCCGCTTCTTCGTGGGCTGCTCCGAGGCCGAGACGCGGGCGGAGGTCCGGCGTTGCTTCGAGGCCGCGGGGGAGGGCGGCGGTTTCATCCTGTGCCCCTCCGACCACTTCTTCGATGCCGAGCCGGCCCTGCTCCACGCGTGGGCCGACGAGGCGCGGAAGTGTACCTACGGGGGGTAAAGCGGGGTCTACTTCGAGGCGTCGAGGAGTGTTCCCGCGAGGTCGCGCCGCGTGCGCACGCGGTCGACCTGGGTCGGAACGCCGAGGCGCTCGGCGAGGCTCCGGATGGTCTGCGCCGCCTGGTCGTCCGGCGCGGCGCGGGCCGCCTCGATCCGCGCCGCATCGCGTGAAGCCGCGAGCTTGCGGGCATCGGCCGCGCTCCGTTCCTCCCGCGCTCGGACCCTGCGCTGGTCGTCGTACCGGTCGCGCATCCGAACCTCGATGCGGCCGATCAGGCGGTCCCGGTCCTCGAATTGGGCGTAGACGCTGCCGTCGTTCTCCACCCGGACGCCCTTGCTGCCGATGGGAACCCGTACTGCCTGGCTCTCGCGCAGGGCCGAGGCCGGCGTACCCGGCGTCGCGACCTGCCGCTCGAGCGAGGCCTCCAGTTCGCGCACCCGGCGGGTGCTCTGAGCCTGGTCGGAGACGCGGAGCGCGCGCGTCGTGGGCTGGGCCGAGGCGATCGTCGTCAGGGCGGGCCGTGCCTCCGGCGCGCGCATCGCGGCCGTTGCGGCGCGCACCTCGCGCGCGCGCTGCTGCCGCTGGGCGGCGTAGGCCCGCGCGGCACGCTCCGCATCGCTCGGGGCTGCCGTGGCTACCGGTTGTCCGAGGTTCTCGGCCATGGCGATCAGCTCCACGTACCTTCTCTGATTGGAGTATTCCCCGTCCACCTGGTTCCTCCTACGTCGCCGGCTCGAAGCCGCCCCTTCCGTGTTAAGATCCCGGCACTGGAAGGCGGAGGAGGCGATGGCCCGTGACGGTCATCCGCGAGGTAGCACAGATCCGGACGGCGGCCCGAGCCGCCCGGGCGCGCGGCCTGGTCGTGGGGTTGGTACCCACGATGGGGGCGCTGCATGAGGGCCACCTGAGCCTGATTCGGCGGGCGCGGGCCGAGTGCGGCCTCGTGGCCGTCTCGGTCTTCGTCAACCCGCTGCAGTTCGGCGAGGGCGAGGATTACGACCGCTACCCGCGCACGCTGGAGCGGGACACGGCGTTGAGCGAGAGCGCCGGGGCCGATCTCGTCTTCGCGCCCTCGGCCACGGAGATGTACCCCGAGGGCCGGCCCCTGACCACGGTCTCGGTCGCGCGGCTCACGGAGCGCCTGTGCGGCGCACACCGGCCGGGCCACTTCGACGGCGTCACGACGGTCGTCGCGAAGCTGTTCGCCGCCTGCGAGCCCGACCGCGCCTACTTCGGCGAGAAGGACTACCAGCAGTACCGGGTCATCGCTCGCATGGCCGGAGATCTCAACCTACCGGTCGAGGTGGTCCCGTGCCCGATCGTCCGGGAGGCCGACGGCCTCGCGATGAGCAGCCGCAACGCCTTTCTCTCGCCGGAGGAGCGCGGCCAGGCCCTCGCGCTCTCGCGCGCTCTCCGGGCGGCGCGGGCCGCCTACGAGGGAGGGGAGAGGGATGTCCCGCGGCTCCTGGCCGGCGTGCGTGAGGTGCTCGCCGAGGCGCCGCTCGGGACGCCGGACTACGTGGAGATCGTGGATGCGCTCTCGCTCGAGCCCGTGACCGAGGCGCGGGGACCGGTCGTGCTGGCCCTCGCCGTGCGCTTCCCCTCGGCCCGGCTGATCGACAACACCGTGCTCGGCTAGCCCTGGGGCCAGCTACCTCCGCGGCCGGTCGCCGGCCGGGAGCTGACTGACGGCGCTCTGCTTGGCGACCTCGGCGACGTACAGCTCGCCCTTCTTGAGGTCCCGCTCGACTGTCTTCGGCTGTCCGTTGTCGTCGTAGACGAGCTTGACGTAGCCGCCCTCGGGCGCGAACAGGGCGACCGGGCTCCCTACCGAGCACAGGACCCGCGTCGGCCCCTGGAGGCCCTTGCCCAGGCCGAGCGCCTGGCTGATCGGGTAGGCCATCTCCGGCGCGAGTTCGGCCCCGTTGATGAGCACGTTCTGCCCGGTGCTGCCGTAGCTGAAGCGGCTGACGACCACCACGGAGCGCGTCTGGGTCGTCGAGTCCGCACCGGCGGAGGAGTCGGGGACCTCTCCCACGAGCAGCGGCTCCGCTTGGCTCAGCCCTTCCTTGGTGAGCAGGATCCCCCAAGGCGAGGCGCCTGTCTCGGCGCACGGGACCTCCGTCCCGGCGTAGGTCCCCGACGTGGGCCCTGCCTCGATCGTCGCCATCTCCGCGTCGCCCACGCCGAACGACCGGCGGACGGCGTCCCAACTCGCGCTGCTGCCGAGCGAGGGGAGGGGGCCGCAGAGCTGGAGGACGCAGACCTTGCCCGCGTTGAAGGTCCCATCGGTCAGGTCCTTCGGCAGTTCCGGCATCGAGCCATCGGCCTTGCGCGTGGCGAGGACGTAGACGGCATCGGCTTGGTGGAGCGGCGTTCCAGCCGTGCCGAGGGCCAGCGAGTAGCCGGCGGAGGAGACCCCGTTGACGAGCGCGCCGAGGTTGCGGGGCAGCGAATCACCGAGCAGTACGAGTGCGCAGACCGGGCGCGCGCTCCGCATCGCCGCGTAGCGCTTGAGGCTCTCGAGGGTCCCCGCGTCCAGCTTGTCGACGGCTGCGGGCGGCATGTCGAGGAACAGGCCCTGGGGGGCGCTCTCGATCGTGCGGTAGGCCAGCGCCGACTGGGCGTCCTTCAGCGACGCCCACTGCGAGCCGAACGGGGAGTCGCCGGCATAGCGGCGCTCGGCCGTGACGCCGGCCCACAGCATGTAGGCGCTGGAGCGCGCCCGGGCCATCGCCAGCTCGCTCGTGGCGAGCGTGGCCGGTCCGCGATCGAGCGGGGCTGCGGCGGCGAGGTCGGCCGAGCGCAGGGCGGCCGCGTCGCCCGCGAAGAAGACGCGGTCGGCGGCCTGGCAGGCCTTGCCGGCCTCGGCGAGCCACTCGCCCGGGAACCCGCGCCCGGTGACGGAGTCGGCCCCCGCCTGCTCGCAGAGGTACGTGCAGAGCGCGCCGATCTGCTTGGCGTCGAGCGAGTCGCCCGCGAACGGACGGGGTGCGAGCGTCGTGCCGCGGTAGGAGAGCGCGAAGCGGGTGAGGTC
This sequence comes from uncultured Armatimonadia bacterium, assembly GCA_964598695.1. Lineage (GTDB taxonomy): Bacteria > Armatimonadota > Zipacnadia > UBA1398 > UBA1398 > CAZRDB01. Next base: position 29,064 of record CAZRDB010000033.1, on the reverse strand, counting down.
GACCTGAACGCCGAGGCCGGCCTGCTTCGCGGCCGCGATCAGCTCCGCGACGTTGGTCCCGGCGGCAGCGTAGCCGTGGTCGGAGAGCTTCGTGCCGTCGGCGAACGCGACATCCTCGAACCAGAATCGCGCGGTCGCGTCGGGGTCGGAGGTGGGGTCGACCACGTAGATCCCGAGGGCGCCGAAGCCCTTGCGGGCCGCCCACTCGAGGAACTGGGTCGTGTTGCCCTTGAACTGGCTGTCCTTGCCGTAGATGTCGTCCATGGTGACCTTGAGCCCGAGGGTCAGCGTGGAGCCGCCCACGGTCGCGTTGGGTCCGCCCTTGCCGCGCTCGTTCGCGTTGGTCTGGCGGCCGAAGCGGTCGGCGCCCGAACGGCCGGCGTCCTGGTTGTACGGGGCCGAGCTGGCGCTGACGTTCTGGCCGCAGCCAACCCAGACGGCCAGGGTGGCGAGCAGGGCAAGGATGACGACGCGGGGCAGTACCCGGCGGGCTGACATGAGCGGTCCACCTCACTGCGTTGCCGTGCGCGCGGCGCGGCGCGTTTGCGTGCTGCTAGTATAGACGATCCGCTCCCCGTTGCGTCTTCGCCGCGCAACGCGCGGCGCACCGGCGAGGGAGGGAGCGCGCGCGGGACGCCCGAAGTACCCGGTCGCACGGCGGGCCGAGCCCGCCCGGAGGAACTGGATGCCGCAGCCGCCCAAAGCCCGCGCCACGTACCGGGACTACCTTGCCGGTCTCGCGCTCACGGCCGCGGTCGCCGTCGTCGCGCTGCTCGCCACCCTCGGCCTGCGATCGTGCTCCCGCGCCCGGATGGAGGGCCCCTCCGTCGAGGGCGCGCTGCCGATCGCGCCGCGCGTCGCGGGGGAGTCGGGCCCGGCCGGGCCCGGCGACGTGCTCCACCTTCCCGTCGCCTCCCCGGACGGCCGCTTCCTCGCCTTCACGGCCGCCTACCAGGGGCGCTCCGGCCTGTGGCGGCTCGCGCTCGAGGATCGGGCGTTGGCCCTTGTGGACGAAGGCCCCGTCTCCGCGGCGCCCCCCCCGGCGTGGTCGCCCGACGGGCTGTGGATCGCGTGGGCGTCGGCCTCGGGGCCAACGGCTCCCCTCCGGCTTCTCCCGACCGCTCCGCGGACGCTCGCCGAGGCCGTGCCGCCGGTTGTCGTGGCCTGCGCGGCAGGTCTGCACTGGCTCCCCGACCGGACCGGACTCGCCTTCGTGGAGCCCGCCACCGGGGATCTCCGCGTGTTGCGGCCACGGGGCGAGGGCCAGTGGGCGCTCGAGGCGAAGCCGCTCGCGCGGGGGATCGAGTGTGCGAGCCAGGGCGCTGGGCTGCGCCTCGTCCGCACCGCCGAGGGCCAGTTCGCCCATGATGACGTGAGCCGCCACCGGCTCGGCTCGGCCGAGCGCGTCCCGCTCACGGATTGGGTGGTTCCCTCACCCGACGGCGAGATCGTCGCCCTGCTCGAGGCGCCCTACCTGCCGAACGCCGATGTGGTGGAGTTCGCGCTCGCACCGGCCGGCTACGAGGCCCAGCCCCGGTACGCGCGAGGCAAGCCGCTTTGGGTTGACACCGCGCCGCGGCCGGGGTGGCTGGAGTGGTCGCCGGACAGCACCTACCTCCTCTTCCGGTTCGCGAGCCCCGGGCCCGAGACCGACATCGGCGCCTTCCGCGATGACGCCCAGGCCGACGCGATCGTCGTCGATCGCGACAAGGGCGAGGTCGTGGCGCGGCTCCGCTGGCCGGGGAGCGGCCGCACCGGCCCGGCGCGCTGGCTTGACGGCGATTCGATCCTGTACCTGGAGCCTTCGCCCGGCCCGCAGAGCGTCTGGCGCGTCGACTGGCACAGCGGCAAGGCGCGGAAGCTCGTGGAGTTGGGGGAGGCGATGCGGCAATGACCCAGGTCTTCCTCCTCGTCTCGCTGCTCCTCGGCGCCGGCACGCCGGAGATCGTCCGAACGGTCCCCAATGGACCGATCCTGATCCCGAGCCTGCAGGTGGTCGTGACGCCCACCGGAGGCCTGCTCGACGCCAAGGAGGCCACCCTCGGGCGCGACCTCGCCTTCTCCGTCTGGTTCACGGCGCGTGGCTCGCTGGTGGTGCTCCCGGACGGCGACCGGCCGCGCGTTCGCGCGTGGGGGGCGTTCGTCCCCCGCGAGGGCAGTCCGGGCCTCGACTACCTCTCTGCCGGCCTCGGCAACCTTCTCGGAGGCCCCCAGTCGGCTGGGGCGGTCTTCCGACTTCGCGATCCGAAAGCACCGTACCGCGCGATCGACCCTTCGGGCCGGATCGACAGCTTCGCGGAACTGCCCGCGAAGGACGCGCTCCTCGGCCTCTTCGGGCTGGGCGGGGAGGGGCCCGATCCACCATGGGCGCTGGCGCAGGGGCGGTTCGGCGATCGTCCGTTGGGCGCGGTTGACGCGACGGGCCGGCTCGGTGGGGCCGCCGGCGACGGTGGCGCGGCCTCGCTGTCGCGTCTGCTCCGGGCCGGGGCCGAGGGAGAGACCCCGACGGCCGTCGAGGGGCCCGAGGCGCTCCTCCTGCACCTGACGGCGGGCCGTGCGCTCGGCGTGCGCCGGGTCGAGCCGTCCGGGCTGTTCGGCCCTTGTCTCCTGGACCTCGCCGACGGCGTCGACCTGTGCAGCGGGCGGGCGTGGCTCCGCGAGGCGCCGGAGATGGGGCGTCCCGCGCGAGCGGTCCGGCGCGCGGACGGCGATTGGCTCGAGTTCGCCGGCATGGCCGTGGACCTGACCAACGGTGACAGCCGGATCTGCTGGAACGATCCGGCCGCCTGGGCGGTCTCTCCCGACCGCACGCTCTCAGCCGTGCTCGATGGCTACCGGCCCGCCAACCCGGCGGCGTGGGCCGACCCGGCAACCCGGCCCCGGGCCCAGGAGGTCTGGCTGGCGGTCGTGCCCGCGGGCGGCGAATCCGAGAGCCCGCTCCGCCGGCCCGAGACGCGCTGGGCGGCCTGCGTCACGCGCGAGGCGCTGGCCGCGTGGCCCCCGACCGACCTCCTGCCCGTCTGGTCGCCCGACGGCAAGCGGCTCGCCTGCGCGGCGCGCGTGTATGCCGTCGAGGAGGGCGCCGTCCTCGGCACGTTGGAGGAGGGCGCGGTCCCGCTCGCCTTCACGGGCGAGGGTACGCTGGTGTACCTCGCGCACGAGGGCGCCGACCGGCGGCCGGTGCTCCGGGTGTGGGACGAGAGCGAGCCGCTCCCCGAGGATCTGGACCTCCACAAGGCCATCCCGCTGGCGGGGTAGGCGGCCCCGGCGCTACCGCTGGCGGAAGTGGGCGGCGATCTCCGCGTGCTCGTCCAGTGCCGCGAGGCCGCTTGGGCGCAGCGCGTACCGGCCGTCCTCCGCCCGTTCGAACCAGCCCTCGATCTGCTGGCTCGCCTCGAGGACGACGCGCGTCGTGAGGCCGGTGCCGAGACGGTGCAGCTCGGCGATGGTGAGGGGGCCGTGGTCGGCGAGACAGCAGGCGATGTGGATCGCCGTCTCGCGGTGCGCGCCGACGAGCCTCGTACGGAGGCTGCCGCCGGGGACGCTGTCGGTCTCGCGCCCCAGCACCTCGCGGACGATGGCGGCGCGGAGGTTGCCGTTGCGGACTCGGTCGAACAGCCGCGGCACCTCGATCGTGACCCGGCCGCTCTTGCGGGCCGCCGGGGCGACGAGCATGAGCCCCAGTTCGAGCCGCTCGGTGAGGAAGAGCAGGTCGGCCGAGCGCTTGCGCCAGGCGCGGACGTCGGCGGGCCTCGGGATCGCGACGTAGACCTGATCGGCCACCGCTTGCCGGCGGGCGGCCTGGGCGAGCACCGCGGCGCCGAAGCGGAGCTTCAGCTCAACGACGAGCAGTTCGCGACCTCGGACGGCGGCGACGTCGCACTGCCGCACCTCGCCGCGGGCCTCGTAGCCCTGGTCGGTGAGATACTGCCGGACGGGTGGGTAGAGGTCCACCTCGCGCAGGCTCTCGCCGTCTGCCGTGGTCACCGGAGCCCCTTGTTCCGCACCGGACGGCTCAGTGCCGCGGGTGCTCCCACTCGGCCGACCGGAGGAACCGCCCCTGGAGCCGGCGCACGTAGTCACGATCGTAAGCATCGAGCGTGCCGGCCCGCTCGAACTGCTCGGCGGCCTCCTCCGGCTGGTCCAGCGCGGTGTGGCACTCCCCGAGCATCCACATGTAGGCGCGGTTCTTGGGGCGCACCCGCGCGGCCATCTGCATGGCCCGCAGCGCCTCCTTGCCCCGCTTGAGCATGGCGTAGCAGACGGAGAGTAGCGCCAGGTAGTAGTCGTCGCCCGGCTACTGCGCGACCGCGACCTCCAGCT
>CAZRDB010000033.1:0-24731 GCA_964598695.1 uncultured Armatimonadia bacterium | reverse complement strand
GTTCCCTGGGTACTGGTCCACCCTCTTTGGTGTCCGGTCGGGGTTTTTCTAGCCGCGGGCGATCGCGTTGGCGAGCCGGTACCGGTGGTAGGCGGTGCGCGAATCGAGTCGTACGCTCTCCCGCAGCGCGGCGATGGCCTCGGCGAGCCGGCCCATCGTGAGACAGGCCTCGCCGAGCCGGAGGTGGTAGTAGCTGCGCTCGGGGTCGAGCTTGGCGGCCGCCGTGTACTCCTCGATGGCCCACGCGGTCCGGCCCATGGCGCGGAGGAACTCGGCCATGTGGAGGTGCGACTCGGGGTCCTGCGGGTTGGCGATGAGCGCCTTCTTGTAGGCCTGGTAGGCCTTCTGGGGGAAGCCCATTGCGAAGTAGCTGTCGGCCAGGCGGCGCCGCGCCTTGTTGCTCTGCTGTAGCCGAATCGCCTCGCGGTAGTCGCGCAGGGCGCGCTCGACGAGGCCCATCTCCGCGAGCAGGTCGCCGCGCTCGACGTGCAGCGCCTCGCGCTCCTGGGGGGTGAGGTTCTCGTCGTCGGGCGAGCCGAGTGCGGCCAGTCGGTCGCGTACGGCCTCCTCCGAGGTCAGGGTCTCCGGGTCGATGCCCTCCGGGAGAGTGGTCTCCTCTCCCTCCGGCACGGGGCCGGTCGGGGCGTCGTGCTCACTTCCCGCCATGGGGCGTGCTCCTCGCGCTCTCGAGCCAGATGGTGACCGGCCCGTCGTTCACCAACCGCACGTGCATGTGGGCTCGGAAGACGCCGCGGGCCACGTGGGCGCAGCGCTCCTCCATGAGCCGGCAGGTCAGGTCGAACAGCCGCTTGCCCTCCTCGGGCCCCGCGGCATCGGTGAAGCTCGGCCGCTTGCCCCGGCGGACGTCTCCACAGACCGTGAAGTTCGAGACCGCCAGGATCGCGCCCGGAGGGTCGAGGTCGAGCACCCCGAGGTTCATCTTGCCCTCGGCGTCCTCGAAGACCCTGAGGCCGGTGATCTTCTCGGCGACGAACCGCGCGTCGGCCTCGGTGTCGCCCTCCTGCACCCCGACCAGCGCGAGGAGGCCGGCCTCGATCTGACCGACGATCTCGTCTTCGACCTCGACTGCGGCGTGGCTGACACGCTGGACGACCGCTTTCATCGCACGGCTACCCTTCGGACGCTGATGACATCGGCCAGCGCCTCCAGCCGCGTAATGAGCGTCGCCAGTTGCTGCGCGTCGTTGACGTCGAGCAGCAGGTGGATGACGGCCCGCCCGGCCTCGCGCGAGACGATGCTGATGTCGGCGATGTTGACGGCGACCTCCGTGATCACGGCCGTGATGTCGTACAGCATCCCGACGCGGTCGCCGGCGATGATCTCGAGCCGGGCCGAGTGCTGCGCCCCCTCCGGCACGACCCACTGGCAGGTGGCCACCCGCACGCCATCGTGCGTCGCGAGATGCCGGAGATTGGCGCAATCGGCCCGATGGACGGTGAGTCCGCCGCCGCGCGTAATGTAGCCGACGATCGGGTCGCCGGGAAGAGGGTCACAGCACTTGGCCAGTGTGAAGACCAGGCCCTCCATCCCGCCCACCGCGATGTCGAAGGTCGCGCCCTTGCGGGTGCGGCGTCGGCGTCGCAACAGGTGGAGATCGCCCAGGGCCCGGAGCCACTCCTCGGTCTCCGATTCCTGCAGCCGGCGCATCACGGTCTCGATCGCGAGGTCGTTCGAGCCGATGTGCGAGAGCATCATGTCGACCGACTGCAGGTTGAGGCTCTTCGCGACCTGCTCCAACCGGCTCTCGTCCAGCAGCCCGTTGCCGTCGGCGCCCAGCCGGCGGGCCTCGCGCTCGAGCAGGCTCCGGCCCGAGCGGACGTTCTCCGAGAAGCTCTGCTTTCGGAAGAACCCGTGGATCTTCGCGCGGGCCTGGCTGGTCTGGACGAAGCCGAGCCAATCGCGGCTCGGCTGGCTGCCCTTCCGGCGGTCGATCTCGCAGATGTCGCCGTTGTGCAGCTCCGACTGGAGCCCCACCGGGCGGCCGTTCACGCGCGCGCCAACGCACTCGTGGCCGAGCAGCGTGTGGATCCGGTAGGCGAAGTCGACGGGCGTCGAGCCCCGCGGCATCTCGATCAGCTCGCCGACCGGGGTGAAGATGTAGACCTGCTCCTGGAAGAGGTCCTGCTGCAGGCCGCGCATGAAGTGCTCGGTGTCGAGAAACTCGGCGCTCAGGTCGAGGAGCTGCCGCAGCCACGCGAGCTTGCGGTCGAAGTCGGTGAACGGGCCGCCGTCCTCCTTGTAGCGCCAGTGGGCCGCGATGCCGTACTCGTTGGCCCGGTGCATCTCCCAGTTGCGGATCTGCACCTCGAGCGGCGTTCCCGCCGGTCCGATGACCTTGGTGTGGAGCGAGCGGTAGCCGTTCGGTTTGGGCTTGGCGATGTGATCGGCGAACATCTCGGGCAGCGGCACCCACAGCTCGTGCACGACGCCCAGCGCGGCGTAGCACTCGGCCTCGGTCCAGACCATGATCCGCAGGGCGAAGAGGTCGAAGATCTGATCGAAGTCGACCGCCTGCTTCATCATCTTCTGGAAGATCGAGAAGAAGTGCTTGGGGCGGCCCTGGACCTCGGCCTGGATCCCGCGCGCGATCAGGCGCTCCTGGAGCGTCTCGGCGGCCTCGCGGACGAACTGCTCGCGGTCGTCGCGGGTCCGGGCCACCTTCTCACGGATCTCCTGGTACCGTTTGGGGTCGAGCACCTGGAGCGAGAGGTCCTCCAGCTCGGCGCGGATCTGCTGCATCCCGAGCCGGTGGGCGAGCGGGGCGTAGATCCGGAGCGTCTCATCGGCCTTCTCGCGCTTCTTGGCCTCTCCGAACGGCCCCAGGGTCCGCATGTTGTGGAGCCGGTCGGCCAGCTTGATCAGGATGACCCGGATGTCGTCGCCCATCGCGATGAGCAGCTTGCGGAAGTTCTGCGCCTGCTCGTCCTCACGGCTCCTCAGGTGCAGATCGCGCAGCTTGGAGACGCCCGCGACGAGCCGCGCGACGATCGGGCCGAACCGCTCCTCGATCAGCGGGAGGGGCGCCTTGTCCTTGTGATCCTCGTGGGTGTCATGCAGGAGCGCCGCCTCGAGGCAGGCGAGGTCGGAGTTGACGCTCGCGAGGATCATGGCGACGGCCAGGGGGTGGGCGATGTAGGGCTCGCCGGTCTTGCGCATGTCCCCGCTGTGGACCTCGGCAGCGAACTCGTAGGCGCGCGTCAGCCGGTCCAGGTCGGCGTCAGGGTAGTAGCGCCGTACCGCTTCGTGTAGGTCCTCCAGCGTGGGTTGGGCGTGTTCCGGCAATCGGTGCGTATCCTGGCTCCGGCGTGCGTGCGGGAGGAGCCTCCTCCTCCCCTGCGATTGTAGCACGGGAGCCGCCGCGCGCGCGACCGAGGCGCCTACCCCTCCACCACGATGAGATGCAGCTCGCGCGGGCCGTGGGCCGGGACCACGAGCGTCTTCTCCACGTCGGCCGTCCGGCTGGGGCCGGCGACCCACACGACCTGCGCCGCCCCCCAGGCCGCCGTCGCGGCGAGGACCTCGTCGAGGCCTCCGACGAGCCGCTCCGCGCGGGCGAGCACGATCTGCACGGGCGGGAGCAGCGCGTCGCTCCGGGCGCGCCCCGGGCCCGAACGCAGCGCCAGCGCGCCGGTCTCCGCACACAGCAGCTCGGCCTCCACGATCGCCGCGTCGGGCGGGCTGCCCGGCCGAGGGGCCGCCCGGCCGTTCGGCAGCTCGGAGGCGATCCGCTCGCACAGCTCCGTCGGCCAGACGACCCAGCTCCGGGCCGCGCCGCGCGCGAGCAGGGCCGCGAGAGCCCCGCGCGCCTCCGCGGCGCCCTGCACCAGCCGGTACGAGCCGTGCTCGGCGCCACCCACGGTCAGCGTGTGGCGGAACCGGGCGGCGAACGCCTCCAGCCCCTCGGCCACCGGTAGGTTGGGGGGCGCCACCGTGCCTGGGGTGGCGGGGAGGCGCCCGACCGCCTCCCGGAGCCGTCGCAGGATCTGCTCGCGGGCGAGCCAGTTGCGCTCAGGCATCGGAGCCCTCCTCCCGCCGCCACAGCGCGTCGAAGCTCTCGCGCGGCGACGCGGGCAGCTCCCGGCCCTCGTGCCAGGCGCGCCCCGACGGCGCCGCCCCGGCGAGCCCCGACCGCAGAAGGGCCCGAAGACCGGCGCCGGCGAGTCCGAACGCGGGTGCGGAGTCGGTCACGAGCCCGGCCAGCGCGGCAGGCGCGCGGGACGGTCCGCACTGGCGGGCCCATTGCCAGGCGCGCAGTTCCAGGACCAGCGAGGGGAGGTCGATCCGCATCGGGCAGACCTCGGCGCAGGCCCCGCACAGGCTGCAGGCGTCGGCCGCGGCGGCGCGCTCCGGCGCCCCGAGGAAGGGCGCGAGCAGCAGGCCGATTGGGCCGGGGTACATCCAGCCGTAGGCCTGGCCGCCGGTGCGGCGGTAGACGGGGCAGACGTACATGCAGGCCCCGCAGCGGATACACGAGAGCGCGGGCGCCAGCCTCGGCTCGGCCAGGAGCGCGCTCCGGCCGTTGTCGACCAGGACGATGTCGACCCGTTCCGGTCCGTCGCACTCGTCGCACTCGCGCGGGCCTCGGAGGACCCGCGTGTAGCAGGTCTGCCGCTGGCCGGTGGCGCTCGATCCGAGGAGCAGCAGCGGCGCCCGGAGGGCCTCCAGCGAACGCCAGACGCGGTCGATCCCGGCGACGACGATGAGCCGCCGGGGCAGTGCCGTGCACAGCCCCGCGTTGCCCTCGTTGGTGCAGACCACGACGGCGCCCTCGCGGGCCGCGAGGAAGTTGGCGCCGCACATCCCGACCGAGGCCCGGAGGAAGTGGGCGCGGAGGTGCTCACGGGCCGCGAGGCTGATCTCGCGGGCGCTCGCCGTCTCGGAGAGATCGAGGCCGAGGCGCTCCCGGAACAGCAGGGCGATGTCGGGCGCCGAGAGGTGGATCGCCGGGGCGACGATGTGGCTGGGCAGGCCGCCCAGGAGCTGGACGATGTACTCGCCCAGGTCGGTCTCGACCACCTCAATCCCCCGGCCGGCGAGGAAGCCCCGGAGGCCGATCTCCTCCGTGACCATCGACTTCGACTTCACGAGTGGTCCGTCCGGCTCGCCGAGCAGGCCGCCGATCCGCTCGCAGGCCTCTCGCGCGTCGCGGGCCCAGTGGACCCGCGCGCCGCTCGCGACGGCCGCTGTCTCGAACTCGGAGAGCAGCTCGGGGAGACGACGTAGGTCGCCCGCCCGGTCGGTCGCGGCGCGCTCCCGGAGTTGCTCCCAGTCGGAGCGCTCGGCCACCCGCTCGGCGCGCATGGCGAGCGCGTGGTCGATCGCGTGGTCGAGGCGGGCGCGCAGGCCCGCGTCGGAGACGGCCCGTGCCATGCGCCCGCGGAGTGGCTTCACGCGAGGCCCATCCCTTCGGCGAGCACCTCGGCGAGGTGCAGGCATCGGATCTCGAGGCCGCGGCGTCGCGCGCGCCCGGCGAGGTGTTCGAGGCAGCTCGTGTCGATCCCGACGATCTCCTCGGCGCCCACCGAGAGCGCGTCATCGAGCTTGTCGTCGGCCATGCGGACGGAGACCTCGGGCAGCTTCACCGCGAACGTGCCCCCGAAGCCGCAGCACTCGCGCGGCCGCCGAAGCTCCACCAGCTCGACGCCGGCGACCCGTTCGAGGATCCGCCGAGGCTGCTCGTCGACCCCCAGCAGGCGGAGAGCGTGGCACGAGCGGTGCACCGCGACGCGGCGGGCCGGGCGCGCGAGGTCGCCCAGGTCGGGCAGGCCGAGCCGGTCGACGAGGAACTGCGACAACTCCCAGACGCGTCCGGCGAGCCGGGCGTGGAGCGCCCGCTCCTCAGCGGCGAGGGGGAGGCGAGGGTAGTGGTGGATGACCATCGCGGCGCACGAGCCGGAGGGGCAGACGATCTCGGTCGCGGGGTCGAGCGCGGCGCGCTCGAAGACGTGCAGGAAGTGACGCGCCGCGAGCAGGGCGGCCTCGCGGGCGCCGGTGTTCCAGGCCGGCTGGCCGCAGCAGGTCTGCCCCGGGGGAACGGTCACGTCAAGGCCGAGACGCCGCAGCACCCGGGCCGTCGCGAGTGCGACATCGGGGCGCAGGTGGTTGAGGAAGCACGGCACGAAGAGGGCAACGCGCACGGGGGTCACCGGCTGGAGGCTTCGGGGTCGGCGCCCCGGCACCTTCACGCCGATCGGAGGGGCCGCCGACGAGGGCCGGGAGGGTGCGCTCGCACGGTGCGGCGGGGCCGTGCGGGGCCGCTACAACCCCTGGCCCGGGACGACCACGATGATCGGCATGCGACCGGCCTCGTCCGACGGCCGGCCCGAACCGCGCACCGGCACGACGTCGGCCGACGGCCGGCCCGCCGGAGCGCTCACGGTCTCGAGATCGGCGGACGGCGGGGTGCTCCGGCTCGGCGTGGAGCGCCGGACACGGCTGCGGCCCTGCGGGATGATCGGAGGGCGCGAGCTTCGGGCGGTCGGGCGTGTCGAGGCGACGGGCGGTGGCGCTGTGGCGACCTCGACGCCGGCCGGGGGAGTCGACTCGACGGAGGGCAGCGCCCGGGGGGCGGTATCGGCCGCGGCGACCAGCGGCGCCATCGGCGCGGACGGCGCGGGGGCAGCCGGCGCCGAGGCGGTGATGGGTGCGGTGATGGGCGTTGTGGCAGGGCGAAGCCGGAGGCCGACCTGGATCCCCAGCAGGAGAACGACGGCGGCCGAGGCGGTGTAGGCGAGGACCGGGCGCCAGACGGGCCGGCGCTGCGGGAGCTGCAGGACGCGGCGCTCGAGCGTCGAGCGTACCCGCTCGGCGATCGCGTCGGCCCGGATCGCGGGGGCCGGTGCGGTCGCGGCGCGTGCGGTTAGGGCCGCGAGCGAGGCGAGGTCCCGTACGTAGTCGGCACAGGGGCCGCACTGGGCGGTGTGGCGCGAAAGCTCCGGGTCGGCGGCGAGGTCCCCGCGCGTGTCCAGGATCTCCTGGGCCCTCTCCCTGGCATCTCGGCATCGGATCATGATAGATCGCCTCGCTCCCGGAAGTAGTGCGTCATCAGGTCGCGGAGCCGGTTGCGCGCCCGGTGGAGCTGGGCTTTCACGGTCCCGGGACTGCACTGCATCTCCTGCGCGACCTCCTCCACGTCCAGTCCGTGGAGTTCGAACAGCGTGAACGCCGCGCGCTGCCTCGGGGAGAGCTGCGCCAGCGCCCGCGCGAGTGCCTGGTGCGTCTCGGTCTCGACGCTGACCTGCGCCGGGTCGGGTTCCGCGCTCACGGTCGGCGACACGCGGGCATACTCCTCGATCCGGCCTCCGCGGTACCGCCGCTTGCGGTAGCCGTCGAGGCACAGGTTCATCGTGACCGTCCGGAGCCACGGGCCGAGGCTCGCGACGCCCCGGACCGACTCCAGGTGGTCGAACAGCCGAAGGAAGGCCTCGGCCGCGGCGTCCTCGGCATCCTCCCGGTTGCCGGTGCATCGCCAGGCAACCCGGTACAGCTCATCGCTGTAGCGTTGGACGATCTGGTCGAACGCCGACGAGTCGCCGGAGAGCGCCCGGGCGGTCAGCTCGCGATCCGTAGAAGAGAGGCCGACCGGATTCATGCCTACGGCGTTGCCGCCGACACTCCCTTCTATCAGGCCGGACGAACGGCCCGTTCGCTGGTTGACGCCACCTTCGGACGCCCGGGTCGATCCATCCCCCGGCTACGAGGACGCCCGGAGGACGCCACGGTCACGCCGGAGCCCCGACCCACCCACAACCTCGTTGCCTCTCGTCCCCGTGATTTCCGCGACGCCCGGCGGGGCTCCTCCGTGGGCGACAGGCCGACTCCTCGTTGTGGCGAACGTATCGGCGGGATCGAACGTTGAGGTGGTGGAGTGCCGACGTCGTCGGCCGGGAGCGTGCCGCCCGCGCACATGCGCCGCGGGGCCCGTGATGCCGGCCGCGCTGGGGAGAGTGAACGGATGTCAACTCGAGCGTGCCAGGTCCCCCGCACCGTCCTCGTGCTGGCGTTGCTCGCAGCCTGCCTGCTCGCCGTGGCGGGCTGTGGCAACTGGCGGGCGCGCAAGGCGGGACAGCGTGCTCAGACCCAGCTCGAGCTGGGCAACACCGCCTCGGCGCTGACGCTCTACGAGGAAGCCCTCGAGGACGCCCGCCAGACCAAGAACTACAGCCTCCAGGGACACATCCTCCTCCGCATGGGGGGAGTCCACCAGCGTCAGGGCCGGTTCGACGAGGCCTCGCGGCTCTATGAGGAGGCATACACGGCCTACAAGGAGGACCCGACCGACTGGAACGGCGTCGCCGCGGTGTGGCACGAGCAGGGCGCTCTCCACATGGCCAAGGGCCAGTACCCGGAGGCCGAGGAACTGCTGATTGAGGCTCGCAAGCTGCGCGAGAGCATCGGTGACCAGGAGGGCCTCGCGGCGACGCTCAACGAGTTGGGCTCGATCCACCTCCGGATGGATCGCCCCCAGGACGCCAAGGCCGAGTATGAGAAGGCGCTGGCGATGCGCCGCCGGCTCGGCATCCAGTGGCAGATCGCGGAGACCCTCCACAACCTGGGCGCGGTCTACCACGCCGAGATGCGCGACGAGTTCATCTACACCGGCGACCAGCCGCAGCTCAACGAGGAAGAGCGGAACAAGGACTGGTACGAGTACCGCTTCCGGATGGCACTCGACTACTACAAGCAGTCGCTCGTCCTCTTCGAGCGGATCGGCGACAAGTGGTGGATCGCCCAGCTTCACTACCAGATCGGCTGTCTCTACATCGTCCATCGCGACTGTGAGCTGGCACGCGAGGAGCTGCAGTTCGCGCTCGATATCCATGACGGCCTCCGGGAGGCCGTCGGGCGGAAGGGGATCGCGGGCATGTTCGACTCCGAGAAGGGGGAGTATTCGTTCCTCGTCGATGTGGGCTGGATCTACCACTCGATGGGCAGCTCCTTCCATGTCGAGGGCCGGCTCCACGATGCGCTGCAGTGGTACCACCGCGCACTGCCCGTGTGGGAGAGGCTCAAGGACCGGACGGCCACCTCGGCGACGCAGCACGAGATCGGCGGCGTCTACCAGATGATGGGCGACGTGGCCGAGGCGATCCGGTGGTACAAGAGGGCGCTCAAGATCCGCGAGGAGGAGCTGCGCGACGACCACATGGCCGCCTACACCTACTACGAGATGGGCAACACCTACGGAGGCGGCCCCCTCGCCGTCCTCTGCTGGCGCGCGGCGCTGGAGCGGGCCGAGCGGCCCGAGATCCGCGATATCCACCTCGAGTCCGGCTGCCGCAAGCGTCTCGGCCTGCCCGAGCGCGACCACAGCAAGGACGAGACGGCGCCGCTGCAGCGGACCGACACGCCGTACCTGTACACCGTGACGGAGAGCGAAGTGCTGCGCGAGATCGCCCAGGCGCCGGAGAGCATGGGTGGGGGCGACGCGGTGGAGTCGGCCGCGGCCGCGCGCTGACGCCTGTGGTATCCTGGGAGTGAGGCGGGCGGCCCGGGCGTCCGGCGCGGCCGTTGAACAAGGGGGTGGGCGATGGTGTTCTGGTGGGGGTTGAAAAAGTGGGCCGCGCCGTCGGAGGGGTGCAGGGCCGTTCACCTCGGGGTTCGGCATGGGTCTGCTCGAGGGGGATCACATCGTGGGACGCTCCTTCGTCGGGTTCCTGGCCGTTGCGGCGGGCCTCGGGGCCATCGTCGGGCTCGGCGGTCGGCTCCGGTCGCAGCCACCGACGCAGCCGCAGCCGGAGGCGCCCGCGCGCCCGGCCGGGGCCCGGGCGATCCACGAGGCGACCGGTCTGTGCCGGCGGGACAGTGGGCGGGCTCCGTCGACGGTGCCGGGCCGCACCCAGCCGTCCGGTGTGGGGCCTGCCGGCTCCAAGGAGCCGTGCCGAAACGGGGAGCCGAGGGGCCTCCACACGGGTCAGCCGTACGCACTGACGGAGGGCACGGTTCCGGGGCCAGACGACGTGAACCCCCGCGGCGATTGGGGGGGGATCGCGATCGCGCGGCTCGAACCTCCCGGGGTCCCGCAAACGTTGTCCGTCCGGCTGGCCCTTGGACCAAGAGGCCAGTGAGGAAGCCTGCTTAGCAGGTGCTCCGCGCCCACACCGGAGCGCGGGTCAGAGGCGGGCATCGCCTGCCTGCTCACGGGAGGTAGACCCTGTGAAATACCTAGTTCTGACGCTCGCGCTCTGCGTTGGCCTCGCGTTCGTGTTCGCCGGCTGCCAGAAGGCCGCGGAGACTGACACCACCGGCGTCGCGGCCCCGAAGGGCTCGCCGAAGCCGGCCTCCACCCCGGCGGTTCCCGACAAGACGACTGCCGCCAAGACCAAGACGCTCACCGACCCGAACGGCGAGAAGCTGGTCCTCAAGCCCGCCACCGACACCGCGTTCCTCAAGGGCATCGGCGTTCCGGAGTACCCGGGCGCGACCGCGTACATGATCGACATGGCGGAGACTGCCAAGGTCACTGGCGAGAGCGCCGGTACCGAGAGCCAGCTCGCGATGGCGGAGAAGCTCATGAAGCAGGTCGTCTTCGAGACCTCCGACGACCTCGCCAAGGTACAGACCTGGGCGAAGGAGAACCTCAAGGACTGGACCGTCAAGGAGATCGAGGAGAAGAACGGCACCAAGGGCTTCGAGGCGAGCAAGGGCGACTCCGCCAGCCTCATCGCCTTCGACTACACCACCGACGGCAAGCGCTACATCATGATCATGGACATGGGCGCGGCCATGGACGAGCTCACCAAGGCCCTCGAGGGCGCCGATCTCGGCAAGGCCATGCCGGCCGACGCGCCGAAGAGCGACGACAAGGCCCCCGCGAAGGACGCGAAGGACGCGAAGGACGCCAAGAAGACCAACTAGGCCACCCCCGCGTACCGACCCGTCTTCCACGCCCGTCCCGATCCGATCGGGGCGGGCGTGTTGTTTGTGCGGAGGCACGCCGGCCTCGAGAGCGAAGAACCTCGCTGCCACCCTGGACGTTGGGGTAGGGAGGAGGTGCCTGTTCCGTGCGCAGACTGATGGTGATCCCCCTGCTGGCCGCGCTGGGCGCGTTCGGCGTGGGGTGCTCGATCTCCGGTACCGGCCAGACCGGAGGGACCGACGCGGGCGCGATCGGACCCGCGGGAGGCCGCCTGACCGGACCCACGATCGCCGGGTTGCCCGGCGAGCCCCGCGTGATGGTCACTGTTCCGGCGGGCCAGCTCACGCAGTCGCTCAACTTCCGTCTCGCGCAGGTGTCGGACGACCTGACGCCGGCCCTGGCGACCGGCACGCCCGTCGGGAGCGCGTTCTCGCTCTCGGCCACGGGCGCCGGAGCCCCGGCCAGCCTTGCCGAGATCACCTGGCTGTTCACATTCAGCTTCGGGGAGCTGACCGCCGCCCAGGTGCCCGACGCACGCCGCGACGCGCTGAGCCGGTACCTGTGGGATGAGGCCGACCGCTCGTGGGAGCGGATCGCCGCCTCGCTCTCGCGGAGCGGAACCGACCGCACGAGCGTCTTCGCCACCTTCGCGGCCTCGACCAACTGCACGGTGCGCGTCGGGCTCCCGCCGGACTCGCTCGCGCCGGCCATCTCCTCGCTCACCGCCGAGAGCCTGGCAGTGCCGCGGGGGGGGAGCGTCGCGCTGACGTGCGTCGCGGCCGATCCCGCCGGCGGCTCGGTTGCCTACCAGTGGCTGGCCGACGAGGGGACCATCGACGGCTCCGGCGCGACCGCGACCTGGACGACCGGCGACGACTACGGCCCGGCCACCATCACCTGCATCGCCCGAAACGAGGAAGGGGCCGTGAGCGCGGAGGACATCGTCCTCGTGAGTTCGTGGCCGGACCCTACGCCGGCCTCCCTGGCGGGAGGGGTCTGCGTCTTCTGCTTTGACGATGCCAACACGGGCGACTCCTACGCCTTCGACTACATGTACGGCAACTACGGGATGAAGGCGACCTGCTTCCTGCAGTCGGACCGCCTCGGGACGGTGCGCGCCGCCTCGCTGCCGAGCTACCGCGCGATGTCGGCGGCTGGCTGGCAGCTCGGCAACCACACGGTGAACGGCATCCCGTTCGACCAACAGACGGGGACGGCGGCCGCCAGGATCGCGGCCGCCGTCGACCCGGCGCAGCTCGCGATCCAGCAGCGGCTCGCCCTCGACGGGGCGCCACAGGTCTTCGCGGCGCCCATGGGCACGTGGGGCGTCGGCGCCACCGAGGAAGCGGCGATGGCCCAGGCGCTCCTTGGGGTCTTCCCCACCATCCGCGGGACCTACTCCACCTACTACGGCTTCCCGCTCCAGCACCTGAACTCGGTCCACAACCGTACGGGCGAGGTCACGGGCTGGCTCGACGCCTTCTCGGTCAGCTCGGGAGCACCGCTCTCGCTCACCCTCGCGCGCCACCTGATCGACCTCGCGGTGGCCAACGACGGCCTTGCGGTGCTCCACACGCACAACATCACCGACAGCCCCACGCGGTACGACCTGACGGGAGCCGACTTCCGCGCCCTGATCGACTACATCCACGCGAGCGGCGCGCGGACCGTTACATTCGCCGAGTTGTACGACCTGCGGGCGGCTTGGCCGGACTCCGTCCTGGTGGCCGACGGCGACTTCTCGCGGATGGCCGCCCTGTGGCCCGCGCTCGGCTCCGCCTGGCCCAACCCCGTCGACTACCCCGATGTCGATCTCGGGACCCTCTACTACCCCTACCAGCCCTCCACCTACGCCGCGGGCGCGGTCGCCATCGACACCGCGCAGGGGCATGGGGCGGCCGGCTCGGTGCGGCTCACCGCGCAGGGCTCCGGCGAGGTCTACCTCCACCAGCGGCTGGCCCTCGAGCCCAGCACCGCCTACCGTGCCAGCGCCTGGGTGAGAACCGAGGGGGTCTCCGGCGGGACGGGCGCCTACCTGGGCAGCCTCGGCATCGAGAGCAGCGAGCTGGAGGCCCCCGCGGGCGGGCTCACCGGCACGAACGGCTGGACCTACGTCGAGGGGACTTTCGTGAGCGGCCCGGTCGGAGGCCTCCTCGAGGACGCCGATCTGCAGATCACGCTCGACGCGACCGCCGGCTCGGCCTGGTTCGACGACATCCAGGTCATCCCGGCCGCGTGACCAGGACGGCTCCCGGAGGGCTCCGATGGCCACTGTAACGGTGCGGGGGTACACGGCCGCCGATGAGGACGGCGTCATCTCGGCCTGGAACGCCGCGCTCCCGGGCGACCCGATCGACCACGCCACCTTCCGCCGGAAGGTCCTGCTCGACCCCAACTTCGACCCCGCCTGGCTCCGCCTTGCCGTCGAGGAGGACGTCCCGGTCGGCTTCTGCCTCACCCTCCGCCGTCGGACGCCGCTCGAGAAGGTCGGGCTGCAGCCCGACCGCGCGTGGATCACCGCGTTCGGGGTCGTGCCGGAGCGCCGGGGCCGTGGGGTGGGGGAGCGCCTGCTCGCGGAGGCGCGCGAGGCCGCTGCATCCGAGGGACGGGAGCGTCTGCTCATCGCGCCCTATGCCCCCAACTACTTCGTGCCGGGCGTCGATGAGGCGCTCTACGCCGAGGGGCTCGCCTTCTTGCTCCGGCGTGGCTTCGTCGTCACCAGCCGGCCGATCGCGATGGACGCGAACCTCGTGCGGCTCGACATCGCTCCCTACCGCGAACGCTGGCTCCGGCTCGCGGCGGCCGGGATCGACGTCCGCCCCCTCGAGCCGGGCGAGATCCCCCTCCTGCTCGGCTTCCTCGAAGCCCACATGCCGGGCGACTGGCTCTTGCACGGCCGCGAGGGGCTCCGCGACGCCGCGCGCGGGATCGCGCCGTTCGACCGTTTCGTGGTCGCCGTCCGGCAAGGCGAGGTGCTCGGGTACTGCGCGTCCGAGGGCGAGCACTTCGGCCCGTTCGGGGTCCGCGACGACTGCCAGGGCCAGGGGATCGGCATCGCCGTCCTGAGCCGCTGCCTCGCGCAGATGCGGGCCCGCGGGCTCCACAACGCCTGGGTGCTGTGGACCAGCGACGACAACGCCGAGCGGGTCTACGGCCGGTTCGGCTTCCGCGAGACGCGCCGGTTCTCGGTGTTGTCCGGGGCGCTGCCGTCGGAGCCTACAGCCAGGTGACGGCGGGCCTCGGGCGGGCCGGAACGCCGAGGAAGTCGCACGCGGGCCAGCCAAGCGCGAGGGCGCCCACGATCCGGCGACGGTCCCCCAGCCCCAGGAGAGACGCGATCCCGCGGTCGCGCGCCGCGGCCGAGTACAGATAGCCGGCGTAGAACCCCGCGAGCCCGTGCGCATGGGCGGCCAGCGCGATGGTGTGCAGCGCGAGTTGTGCGCTCTCGACGGCCAACGTGGTCGAGGGATCGGCCGCGAACACGACGAGGCAGGGCGCGCCGAAGAGGACCGCGTCGCGCCCGGCGTCCCACTCGGCGACCAGCTTGGCGAACGCGGGCAGCATCGGCGTCACGCCGTCGACGAGCGGTCCGGCAACGCGGCGGAGCAGGGCGCGGCGCATCGGCGACGAGAGCTGGCGGCACACGCCCCGGAGGTACTCGGCGGTCGCTCCGGAGAGCGCGTGGAGAAGCCCCGGGTCCTCGACCACGATCAGCTCCGTGGCCTGCAGGTTCTTGGCGCTGGGGGCCCAGGCCGCGGCCTCCAGCACGCGCGTGAGCAGGTCGCGATCGATGGTCTCGTTGCGGAACTGCCGGACCGACCTGCGGCTGCGCAGGAAGCCCAGCACCTGCTCGGCCGTCGGCGCAGGCGCGGGATCGGCCTCCGCGGGCTCCAGGGCGGCGAGGGAGTGGACCACGGCGTCGGCGGGGCAGAGGGCGAGGCAGTGGCCGCAGGCGATGCACTGGGCCTCGGGGTCGATCTCCGGGGGGCCGCCGCCGGTCTGGGCGAAGACGCGTCCAGGGCAGGCCCGGACGCACCGGCCGCATCCCGTGCAGGCGGCGCGGTCCAGGGAGACGACGGCGCCGGCTCGGGCGTGTCTCGGAGCGCTCATAGCGGATCGGGGAAGTGCTCGTGGACGCGCACGACCTCGTCGAAGCCCGCCTCGAGCGCGTGAACGCACGCGGGGTCGAAGTGTGACCCCGAGTCGGCCTTGGCGGCGACGAGGCCGGACTCGAGCGGCAGGGCGTCCTTGTAGCACCGGCGCGAGGTGATCGCGTCGAACGCGTCGGCGAGGGAGGCGATGCGTCCGATGAGCGGGATCTGGTCGCCGTGCAGGTCGAGCGGGTAGCCACCGCCGCCGAATCGCTCGTGGTGGGTCGCGGCGACCTGCTCCGAGGCGCGCACGACCGGGGAGTCGGACTGGCCGAGGATGTCGGCGCCGATCCGCGTGTGCATGCGCATCACCCGCCACTCGTCCTCGGTCAGGGGACCGGTCTTCATGAGGATCGCGTCGGGGATGCCCAGCTTGCCCACATCGTGCATGGGGCTCGCGAAGCGGGTCAGCTCGACCTCGTCGGCCGGCAGCCCGAGGTGCTTCGCGATCACGGCGGAGTAGCGGCTCATGCG
This sequence comes from uncultured Armatimonadia bacterium, assembly GCA_964598695.1. Taxonomy (GTDB): domain Bacteria; phylum Armatimonadota; class Zipacnadia; order UBA1398; family UBA1398; genus CAZRDB01. The sequence continues at coordinate 9,227 of CAZRDB010000033.1, read as the reverse complement.
CTGGATGTGGCGCGCGGTGTCGGGATCGCGGTACTCGGCCGCCACCGAGAGCCGGAAGACGGTCTCGAACTGCGCCTCGCGCAACCGGGCGGCGAGTCGGGCGTTCGCGACGGCTCCGGCTGCCTGCGCGGCAAGGGCCTCCAGCAGGGGCAGGACGGTCGGGGGGAGGGAGGAGGCGTCCGGGGCGGCCTCCTCGCACAGCGCGGCGAGCGTGCCGACCACCCCCCCTCCGGCCCCGAGCACCGGTACCGCGGCGACGGAGACGGGCGTGGCCGATCCGTTGGCGCCGCCGGCCGCGGTCGGACGGTGGGCGGCCACGGCGAGGTGGACGGGGGCGGTCGTCCGGAGCACCTGCTCGAGTCCGGCGTGGTGCTCGAGGTGCGGGGGGCCCTCGCACAGGGTCCAGGGGACCGCGGACTCCGCCGTCGGGAGGCGCTCCAGGGAGAGAGGCTCGCACAGGTGGAGCGTGGCGAAGGTGGCGTCGGTCGCATGTCGAGTCGTCGCCACGATCTGCCTCAGCCGTGTCGCTAGGTCGTCGGTGCCGACGGGAGCGATCTCCAGATGGCTTAAGCCACCGATGAGTGACTCCAGCGCTGGAGCCCCGACGGCTGGGCGGGCTGGTCTCCAGTCCAGGTCGTCGTACACGCGTTGGCCCTCTCTGAGGGATCCGGGTACCGCAGTTATACCCGCGCGCGGCGGGGTCCGAAACTCAGGACTCCGTCGCGCCTTCCCGCTCCCACCGCTCGCGCAGGAATGGCCAGGGCGAGAGGGAGAGCACCCGGGCAACCTCGTCGGCTCTTCCGCACGACTGGGCCGCCCGCAGGTGGTCGAGATAGAGGCCGACCAGGCTCTGCTTGACGTCTTGCACCTGCGCGAAACCGATCCGCCACAGCGGCCACCACATGCGCTCGACAACATCGATGGCCGCGCGGTAGTGGCCGAGGCCGTCCTCGGTCTGCCCGAGCGCGATCGCCGCCGAACCGGCGATGTGGTGCGCCTGCCACAGCTCGTGGCGGGCCCCCAGGCGAGGCGTCGCCGCGGCCCCACGGGTGGGCTCGGCGCCCGCCGCCGTGGCGCGCCCCCGCGTGAGCAGGCAGTCGGGGAGGGGCCTAGTCGCACCCTGGGCGAGACCGATCGCGCCCACCTCGCGGGCTCGCGCCACGCACTCGGCCAGCTCCGCGCTCGCGCGGTCCAGTTGGGCCGTGCTCGCGGCCAGCCGGCCGCGGAGGATCAGCGCCGCCGTCTCGTGGTAGCGGGCCTTGAGCTGTCGCGACTGGGTGAGCGCATCGTCGATCGGTTCCTCGGCGTCGGCCGGGCTGGCGCTGTCGAGGTAGGCGGCGCCCAGGCACAGGCTGGCGTGCAGCTCGGCGAACCGGGCGCGCGCCGCGCTCGCCAGTTGGCGGGCGGTGATCGCGTGGCCGATCGCGGACGAACAGAGGCCGGCGAGGCAGAACCACTCCGACAGAGCCCAGTTGGCGGTCGCTTCGCGCAGCCGGTCGCCTCCGAGGCTCGCCGCCTGATGGGCCTGGCTGAGATGCTGCCACGCGTCGGCCAGATCGCCGAGCCGCGATTTGCACAGGCCGATGTTGAGCAGGGCCTCGAGCTTCTGGGTCCGCTCCTCGGCCAGGTCGGCCGCGGCGGCCATGCGGTTGCTCGCGTCGAGGGCCGCCTCGAGGTCGCCGCGGTCCAGGTAGACGTTCGCGCGGTTGCCCGCGAGGTAGGCCTGGAGGTAGGCGGCCGCGCGCGGCTGCGCCGGCGACCCGAGCAGGACGTCCTCGGCTTTCTGGATGTGGATCAGGGAGTCGGCGAACTCACCCACCAGATGCTGGATGGCGCCGATCGCGATCAGCCCCGAACACTGCAGGAACCAGTCCTCGGCCCCCGCGACCACGTGGGCCTGGGCCAATGCGTCCTGCGGCTGGCCCATGAGTTCGAGCGCGTTGGTCAGCCCTTGGCGCGCCCGCAACTCCTCCTGCACGTTGCCCGCGCCGTGCCACAGTTCGACCGCTTCGGCGTAGGCCTCTCGCGCCTCCTGGAACTGCCCCAGCCGCACGTGCCCCACGCCGAGCTGGTGCCAGCCCTCGGCCTGGGCGGCCGTATCGCCAAGCTGCGCCGCGAGCGAGACCAGACGCGGGCACGCCTCGACCAGCCCCTGGGGGTCGGCGGGGCCGGCGAGGGCCCGCACCAGGAGCTGCAGGTCGGCAAGGTGCTCGCGATCGTCGCGGCACGAGACGGTGGGACCGGCCCCACCCGTGCTCTCGTCACTCATACTGTCCTCCCCCGCACTCCGGCGGCAGTACGGATCCAGACAGGCCTCAGGCTGCCCCGCAGTCGGCACACGCACCCTCCCCCACGTTGCCGCGGGAGCTGCGCGCAGGTACGTTCTGCCGGGCAGCCTGGTAACCCTCCCCGGCCTCTAGGGCAGCGGGAGCAATCCCGCGATCGAGAGCGTGAGCGTGTTGGAGACACCGGCCGGCACGCGCGCGCGCACCTCGGCCGAGCCCGTGATCGTGCCCCCGTTGACGACCGCGACACCCTGGGATGCCGCCGGTGTGATGGTGGCGTCGGTCAGGGTTTCCATGGTCCAGATGATGTCGGTCGAGGTGACCTCGACGCCGTTGTCGGTGGCCCGCAGGGCGGTCGACGGCCCGCTCGGGGCCCCGGGCTGCGCGAGAGAGACCACGAGCGCGCCGGGCACCGGAGCTGTGCCGCCCGTCTGGACGAACCGCGCAAGCAGTTCGGAGCGCCTGCCACCCAGCGGAGCGACATCCACGGTGGTCGAGCGCACGCCCGAGGCCAGCTCGAACGAGAGCGGCCACTGGCCCTGGTACGGTGCGGCGAACTCGAACTTGCCGTTGGAGTCCGCGTAGGTCTCGAGCGTCCCGCCGTCCGGCATGCCCAGTGTCACCCGGATGCCGGACGCCGGCGTGGTGGCCGAGGTCCCGCTGCCCGGGATCGTGGGGAGGGACGGGGGGTTCGCCGAACCGCGGATCTGGACCGGCGCCGAGCTGCTCACGCCGACCTTCGCATAGACGTGGCCCTCGACCTTGGCGCCATCGGGGATACTCCCGCCGCCCGTCCTCGCCCCGGCGTCGCCGGCCGAGTCATCCAACGTTCCCGACCCGGCGCCGCAACCGCCCGCCAGGGCAAGTGCAGCCACGAGGAGGCCCACTCCGAGAGCGATCCAGAGCCATCTTGCTAAGCGCGGCATGTCCAGACTCCTTCCTGTCTACCGTCCGGTCACCTCGACGGCGACCCGCGACTGCCGTGACAGCCACGCGGACGGCGCTGCACGGCGACACCGTTCCTCCGCCGAGGGCGAGGGTTCGGTGCTTGCCATTCGCACACCTTCGTGCGAATTTGCGCCCTCCGGCGGGGGTGGGGCCGTCGTCTACGGAGCCACCTCGATCACAGTCAGCGACCAGGCGGGGAACACATGTCTCTGGAGGGGTTCTACCCTAGTCGCGGTCTCCGTCGGGGCCACTCGGCCAGGACACGCCTCCGCATTTGTCTCCCAGGGGCCCTCGGCCGCGAGCGTGTACAGCTTCGCCGCCGCAGAGCTGCGCAGGTGCGCCCGCAGATCGAGAGTGGTCGCGACCGGATCGGGACCATCGTTGACGACGGTCACGACGAGCTTGCCATCCTCGGCGCGGGTGGCCATGACGTCGAGCACCGTCCCGAACTCCGCGCCTCGAAGCTCGACGCCCTTGCCGTCGGTCACACGGAGCGGCTCGACGCCGCAGTGCACGCTCAGCAGTTGCATCCCGTAGTAGGCCGGCGTCACCCAGAGGCCGCGCCGGCTGGTCTGGACATTGCCGCAACACCAGCCGTTCATCAGGCCCGAGCGGTTGGCCATCGCGACCAGGTCGCTGTTGCGTTGGAAGATGTGCATCAGACGCGCGCCGTAGAGCGCGTTGGCCTGGGTGGACTGAAACGCGCGCGCCGCGCCCCAGTCGCCGGCCGAGCCGTTCCACTCGGTGACGCCGATCCGGATCCCGCGGTCGGGCGCGAGGCGGCGCAGACGGTCGCGCTGCTCGGCGAGGTCGCGGACGACCCAGGGCAGGGAGTTCGTGTAGTAGTGGGGGCAGACGTAGCGCGCGAGGTCCTTCGTCCCCTCCAGCACGGCGTCGGAGGGGAATGCCGTGAGCAGCTCGATGGTTGGGTCGGCGGCCAGCATCGCGCGGCAGTAGTCGGGCAAACGGCGCTCGTACTCCTCGCCGGACTGCTCGTTCCCCACCTGCCACAGCCGTACCCCGTAGGGCGCGGGGTGGCCGTTGGCCGCCCGGAGCGCCCCCCACTTGGTGTCCACGCCGCCATTGCAGTACTCGAGCTGCGCGACGGCGTCCTCGGCGGTCCCGACGTTGTAGCTCACGCAGACGAGCGGCTCGGCGCCGACCAACTCGCAGAACTGGAGGAACTCGTCGGTCCCCACGTCGTTGGGCTCCATCCGGCCCCAGTACCGGTTGGCGAAGGGCACACGCTTGTCGGGGTCGCCGATCCCCTGGGTCCAGTCATACGCGATCACGGCCGAGCCGCCGAACCGCAGGCAGCGCGGCTGGAGCGCGCGCACGGCTTCGACGACGTCCTTGCGCCAGCCGAGGATGTGGTCGTCGGGCAGGAGGGTCACCTGGTCGATCCACACGGCGCCGGTGCGCGCGAGTCGGATGCTCAGCTCGGCATTGTCGTCGTCCGTGTCGGGAGAGAGAACCACGCTGTACTTGGCCCACTCGCCGGTGACGCCCTCGATCGTTGCCTGGGCGTAGGTCGAGACGAAGGGGCCCCAGTCATGGCCGAGATTGACCTCGACCGGACCCTCGAGCCCCTCCTGCCGGAGGTACAGCGAGAGCGTGTAGCGTCGGCCGGCGCGCAGGCACAGGCCGGCCTGCCGGATCCCGTGGCCATAGCCGGGCGTCGTGGGGATCGTGATCCGGTAGCACCAGCGGCCGTTGAACGCGCCCTCCTCGAGCCGCTCGACGCGTCCGTCGCCCCCGAGGCCCGTCACATGCCACGGTCGATCCTCGACGTCCTTGTCGGGCTGCCAGTAACACCACTCGGCCGGCGGGAGAATGCCCTCGAAGCTGACGTCGTCGAGCATCTGGGCGCGCATCCCTTGGACATGGTGGTCGAGGAACTCGATGAAGTTGCCGTAGATCCACGGCGAGATCGGGGCCGGACTGCGCGGCGTGGCCGTCACGACGACGGCATCTCCCGCGGCCTCCGAGGCCGACAGCGGCTCCAGCGTGAGCCCGCTGAACCACACCGTCCCGGTGCCCTTGCCGAACCCGACCAGGAAGAGCGCGACGCGCAGCACCCCACTGCCGGGCGCGCGCACGACGATCTCCTCGCGCTCCCACTCGCTGTCGCCTCCGCGGTTGGGCGAGCAGACGTAGGGCGAGGGGCCGTCGCAGGCGCAGAACGCGCCGTAGACGGCCGTGTCGGCCTCGAGGCGCTCCGTGCGCACCCAGGCCGAGAGCCGGTACCAGGCGCTCGGGGTGACCGGGAGATCCTGGTAGATGGCGGTGTCCGAGTCCTCCGCGGCCGAGATCCGCAGAGAGCGGCCGGCGGCGCCGGGGGCGGGATCGTCGCACGTGACCTCCGGCCGGGCGCCGTAGACGGCGATCTGCCAGCCGGGAGGCGCCCCCTCGGCGGAGACGGGCCCCTGATCGAACGCGGCGTTCACCAGGGGCACAGTGACGGGCGTGTCGGCGCAGCAGACGGTGGCGAGTGCGAGCGGGGCGAGCGAGCACAGCAGCGAGGAGCGTGCCAAGACGTTCTCACCTCGACGAGCGAGAGGGTGGTGTCGGCGGAGTGCCGGCGGTCGATCCGACCGGGCGCAATGCGTCCGACCGCCCGTGCCGGTTCGCCAGGCGGCCTCGCTCGCCTGCACCGCCCGGGCGAGGAGTTGCGCGGGCGCTACAGGAGGTCGCGGAGCGCCCCGGCCAGTTCGATGACGCGGAGGGTGGCGTGGCAGTGCGGGCAGCGGTGCGAGCTGCCCTGGATCCCCCAGATCCCGAGCGCGCCCTTGCAGCGGGGACACGCGATCGTGGCGTTGACGGGGGCGCGGAGCGCGAGCTGGCGCAGGAGTTCGTTGACGTCCTCCTGGCTCTGCGCCGCCGTGACCTCGGCGTCGCCCTGGTACGCGAGCCGCCGGATCCGGCCGGCTTCGGCGTAGAGGCCGGCCTGCTCAAACTCGCGCGCGGCCTCCTGGTAGTTGTTGCCGCGCAGCAGCTCACGGCCGCGGGTCGCGTGCTGGGCGAAGGCCTCGATGTCCTGCGGGTGCCAGGGGCAGTCCCGGTGGGAGCAGCGGAGTCCGGTGGCGGTGTACGACATCTCGAGCAGGCCGCCGCACTTGGGGCAGGAGGTCCAGACGGCGAGCGCGGCGCGTGCGGCCTGGGCCGCGCGCTGGTTGACGCAGTTGCGGCAGCGGACCTTGGGGTCGCGGTAGACGAAGCCGCCCGCGACCTGTCCGACCTTGCGGTCGGCCCACTCGACGATGACGGAGCAGTCGCTGTGGGAGGGACGGCAGACGGGGTTCCCGCAGTCGGCGCAGTGGTAGACCGCCGCCGCGAGGAGAGAGAACCGACCGCAGATCGCGCACTTGGGCATCCGTTCGCCCCTCTCGAGGATGCGCACAGGTACCAGCTTATCCGCTGGGCCGGTGGGAATCCCTTTCGCGCTTGTGCCGGGGCGGAGACGAAGGCGGTCCTAAGAGGCCGACGCGTTGGCCCTTCGGGTCCAAAACTCGGCCCGACAGGACCGGTAGGCGGCCGGGGGCACGGAGGGAACCCTTGGCGGCGAGGGGAGTGCCGCACACCCGTGCTCGTCGGGGGAGGTGTGCGGAGAGCGGGGAGCCCTCCAGCCTGTGTCTGGGAGTGGGGACCGCCGGGAGAGCGACTCGGACGAGGCTGCGCGGCGCCGCCCCGCGACCGAGAGGGCCGTCCGCCGCGTCACTCGGCCGCCTGGGCCGGGTGGAAGAGGGAGGGATCGCTCGTGAAACCGACCGTCTGGGTCGGCATCGCGTGGCTGCTCGCCGGGTGCGGGGCATGGGCGCAGGAGGCTGCCCTGCCCATCGCCGCGTCGGGGTCAGAGCGGGCCAGTATCGCCGTCGAGTTCAGCGAGCCATGCGATCCCGGAAGCTGGATCGGGCAGGCGACGGGAACGGGCATCGTGGTCCTCCGCTACAGCTTCGCGGACGCGATGACCGCGCGGCAGTGGCTCGAGCTGCGCGACCTGCTCCGCGACCCGAGCCTGTACGCGCTCCCCAACAGCGTGGGGCCGTGCGGCTTCCATGCGCCGACGTCGGTGACCGTCCTCGAGCCCGAAGAGGGCGGGACGACGGCCGCGATCCGGCTGGAGGGCGCGACCGCCCCGCTGCCGGGTCCGAGGAAGGTCGCGTTCACGCGCTCGCTGCTGCGAGGCGGCTGTGCGACCTACGCGCTGCGGCCGTGGAGCGGCGCCTGGCCGCCCCTCGCCTTCCTGCAGTTCGTCGGTGAGAGGACCATCGGCGAGGGCGAGTCGCGGTTCGTCGAGTTGCGCCTCGCCGTGCCCGAGGAGCTGTGCTCGCCGGACGCGCTCGAGAGTGCGCTCGCCAGCGAGTTGCTGTATGAGATCTACGACCCGCTCAACCCGGGCGAGCCGGGCGTCGCGATGACCGCGGCGCAGTCCATCATCCCGCGTGTCGCCGTGGAGCCCAACCCGGACGGCCTCGGCTCGATCTGGGTGATCGAGGTGGGTGGGGTACCCGCCGGCCGCAGCGTCCGGCTCGCGCGCCCGGCCGTCGGCGCGGGCTGCGCGCTGCTCGGCGCGTGGCCGCTGCGCGTGGGAGGCGCGCGGGAGCTGCCCCCGGCCCCGAGCGGCCCGACGGTCCGACGCGTCGTGACGCCGCCGCCAGCGGCGGAGCAGCCGGTAGCGACGGTCGTGTCAGCCGTTGAGGCCGGCGGAGGCAAGGTCAACGAGGCCGACGCCGCCGCCCCGAGCATCCCCTCGAGCGAGTCGACCATCGCCTCGCCCGCGGCCGACACGTCCAGCGCCGTCGGCCCGGCCTCGATGGCCGTCGCGACCGCCGAGACGGAGGAGTCGAAGGCGGTCGTGCAGTTCGAGGTGCCGGAGCGCTCGGAAGACGGCTCCATGGTGACCGTCGGCTTCTCGGTGAGCGGCCTCTCCGGCGCCGACGACCCGGCTTGGCCTGAACTGACCAAGGACGACAAGTGGGCCGACGTGTGGAAGGTCGCGGTCGGCGACTCGGACTCCATCAGCTACGAGGGCGCCGCCGCGGAGGTGACCGCGGCCGACAAGGTGAGCCACACCGCGAAGCTCATCCTGAAGCCGGAGGACAAGTCGGTCCCCGAGCTGCGCGGCGAGTTGCTGGTCTGTCGCGAGGGCGACGCCACCGTGGGCGGGGCCACCGTCCGGCTCTGGCCGATGATCCCCGTGATCCTCAAGACGCCGCGGAAAGACGGCGACGCCAGCGTCACGGTGGGCTTCTCGGCGCCGTCACTGGGGAAGGACGACGATGCCACGTGGAAGCGTCTGATCGAGACGCAGACGGAGGGCGCGGGCAGCCTCGGCGACGCGTTCCTGCTGGCAACGGGCGATGGACCGACGTACGGGGCGCCGGGCACGGCGACCGTGCAGTCCGACTCAGGCGAGGCCACGCGCTCCGGCACCATCAAGCTCACCACGACCGATAGCGCCAAGCTGGCGGATGTCGAGGCCCGCGGATTGGTCAAGGTTGCGGATGCGGCGGGCCCGGCCGGCTTCGTGCTGCGGGGCTGGGACCGCGTTCCCGTGGTTCTCTCGGAGCCCGAGCGCGACAGCTACGGCAAGGTATCCGTCGCGTTCTCGGCGCCCGCGCTGGCGGACCGGAGCACCGAGGACGCGGCCCGGCTCTGGAAGAGCCTCACGGAGGGGCTCGTCAGCGAGGCGGCCGAGTGCTTTGCCGTGGCGCACGGCGCCGGGGCGACCGGCTACGCCCCGCCCGAGGGCCCCTCGTTCTCCGCCCTGTCGGCGGCCGAGCACTCCGGGCGTCTGCAGCTCGGCCTGGGGAGCGACGCGACCCCGCCCGCGACGCTGGTGAAGCTCCTCGATGCCCTCGCGGTGGACGGGTTCGAGCTGAAGCAGTGGGAGGTCGACCGCATCGTTGTCCAGCTCGCTGTGCCGGAGTGCCCCGCTCCTGGCAACGGCGTCTACATTCGCTTCTCAGCCCCTGCGCTCGCTTCTGACGCCCC
>CAZRDB010000032.1:0-35007 GCA_964598695.1 uncultured Armatimonadia bacterium | reverse complement strand
GTCCCGGCGCTGTCGGGGCCGGTGCCCGGCGGGGGCCCCGGTGTCCGGTTGGCGGCATCGACGGCCGGGTTGAGCACGCCGACACTCCGGTACGCCGCGGCGCCCTCCGCCACGATCAGCGGCACGTTCGCGAGCGTCTCGACGTTGTTGACGATCGTCGGGCAGCCGTACAGGCCCTTCACCGCCGGGAACGGCGGCTTGAGGCGCGGCTCGGCCCGGATCCCCTCCAGCGAGTTGAGCAGCGCGGTCTCCTCGCCGCAGATGTACGCCCCGGCGCCCACGTGGACGTCGACCTCGGCCGAGAAGCCCGTCCCCAGGATCCCCTCCCCCACCAGCGCGGCCTCTCGCGCCTCGGCGATCGCCTCGAGAAGGCGCCGGCGGGCCTCGGCCAGCTCGGCCCGGATGTAGACGAAGGCCCGGCTCGCGCCGATCGCGTAGCAGGCGAGCAGGATGCCCTCGAGCACGCGATGGGGGACATGCTCCAGGATGTAGCGGTCCTTGAAGGTCCCGGGCTCGCCCTCGTCGGCGTTGATGACCAGGTAGCGCGGACCCTCGTACTCGCGCGGGAGGAACCGCCACTTCATGCCGGTCGCGAATCCGGCGCCCCCTCGGCCCCGCAGGCCCGACCAGTAGACCTCATCGGCCACCTGCCCCGGACTCCAGGTCTTCAGCGCCTTGGAGAGGGCTTCGTAGCCGCCATCCTGTCGGTAGGTCGTCAGTCCGCGGTAGCCGGGTTGGTCGTGCCCGCGGAGAACGCGTATCTCCTGCATCGGGCCTCGCTTTCCGCAACGAGGAAGCGCGCGAGTCCCTGTTCCACGCCGAGGCGGCAGCTCCTTCCGCCTCGCGACTCCCTACGGCGCGCCATACAGCGCGGCGCCCGCGCGGTACGCGGTCTCCGAGGGCTCCTCGGACGTGGCGGCGATGGCGCCGCGGAGAGCGCCGCCCGGGCTCTGGCCCGCCGCCAGCGCCGTGTAGAGCGTCTTCGTGAACGCGCCGCCGTCGCCGTCGGTCGCGCGGGTGACCGACAGCAGCGTTCGCGGCGACCCCGCGATCGTCAGTGCCCAGACCAGGGCCGAGATCCCGTCGCCCTCGACGGGATCGCCCGGGCACCAGCGCGCCACGGGCAGAACGACCAGCCCAGCCTTCACCGAGAGCCCCAGCACCTCGAGCGCGCTCAGGTAGCCGTCGTGCTCCGGGTCGGGGGAGAGGACCGCGCTCGAGAGGAACGGGTTCTCCTCATCCCACAGCGTGCAGGTCGCGAGGTGCACGATCCCCTCCTCCGCCAGCCGCTGGCGCGCCTGCGTCTCGCTCGCCCGAAGGCCCTGCAGCGCACGGCTCCCCTCGCCGGCAACCGCGCAGAGCCCCTCGGCCTCGCGGAGCGTCCGGCCGAGACGCGTCAGCGTGGCCCCCTTCGCCGCGAAGTGACCGGCCATCGTGTTCTCGGCCACCGGCGCGATCTCGACCACTCCGCCCTCTCCGCCGCGGATCCCCGGCGGGGGCACGTACGCGTAGGCGCGGGCCGCTTTCGCACCCCGGGAGACCGGCACGTAGACGTATCCCCGCCCCGCTGCGCCGGCCTGGCCGGGCTCCACGAACAGGGGATCGCAGAGAGCCGCCGTGCGCACCGACGAGAGCCCTCCGCCCGACGCACGGCGCATCGCGAGCGCGTACTGGCTCAGGGAGACGGCGTGGATGCACTCGACACGGGCGCCGAGGGGGCTTCCGTCGTCGGTCCGCAACGCCCCGAGCGGGACCCGGAACAGCCGGCCGTCCGGCACGATCAGCAGGCGCTGGGCCTTCGTCGCCGGGTCGGCCAGCGGGCCGAGCAGGGCGCTCCGGAGGGCCATCGATTCGGAACGGTCCTCCTCCCCCGCGGCGAGACGCTCGGCCCACGCCGCAAGCCGCGCCGTGAGGGCCGCCGGCTCGGCCACCTCGTACCCGAGCGTCGGCTGCGTCGACTTGCTCAGCGTGAGCAGCACCCGATCGCCCGCGTCGATCGCGCACAACACGACGACGTTCGCCGGGAGGGTGTTCGGGGCGAACAGCCGGGGCTCCCGCGAGGGGAGATCGGCCGCCCGAGAGCCCTCCAGGCGCATCGCGGCCAGCTTCCCCTGCCGCGCGGCCACGTCGCTCGAGGCTGCGAGGCCCTTGCGGGCCTCCTCCGCCGAGCCCGCGCCCAACAGCGCCTCCACCGTCGCGCTGTACTCCGCGTCGAGCGCGCGCTGGGCCGCCGCGGCCTCGGGGGGGAGCCCCGCAAGGCTGTCGAACGCCTGGGCGTCGAGGAACGCCCGCGTCCGGTAGGACTTCAGCAGGCCCAGCGCGGCGATCGCGTCGTCGTACGCGCCGGCATCGTACAGCGCGAGCACCGCGCGGTACCAGTGGGAGCGTGGCAGCGGCTGCTCCTCCTGCGCCCGGCCGGCGCCGGCCACGCACGCGAGCAATCCGCACAGGACCATGCCTCGAGCGAGGCGCCGGGTGTGTGCCATGGCGCAACCTCCTCCGCGAGGCGGCTCGCCCGCTAGAGCAGGGCGAGCGGCCGTCCGATCAGGGTCAGGAACTCGGTGCGATCGCGGGGGTCGTTGTGGAAGCTCCCCAGTACCGATGACGTCGTCATCACCGAGTTCTGCTTCTCGACGCCGCGCATCATCATGCACAGGTGCCGGCACTCCATCACGACGCCCACGCCATCGGCCTGCGCGACGCTCATCACCGCCGAGGCGATCTGGGCGGTGAGGCGCTCCTGTACCTGGAGACGGCGCGCGTACGTGTCGACGACCCGGGCGAGCTTGCTCACGCCGACGATGGTCTCCTTCGAGATGTAGCCGATGTGGCAGCGGCCGAAGAAGGGCAGCATGTGGTGCTCGCAGAGGCTGTAGACCTCGATATCGCGAACGATGATCATGTTGTTGGCTTCGGCCGCGAAGCTGGACTCCCGCAGCAACTCGGCCGGGTCGGCGCTGTAGCCGCTGGTCAGATACTCGAGCGTCTCGGCGACGCGGGAGGGCGTCCTGCGCAACCCCTCGCGCGCCGGGTCCTCGCCCAGCTCGATCAGCAGCTCCCGCACCAGCTCCGCGACGCGCTCTCGGTTCATCCGCAGCCTCTCTCCTCCGTGCCTACTCCGGCTCGGCCCGCGGTCGCTCGACGACCACGGCCACTGTGCGCGCCCTCGGGACCGCGCCGGGCTTCTCCACGCGCACGCGCACCCACTGCGCCCGCGGCTCTGCGAGACACAGCGCGGCGACCTCCTCGGCCAGGCGCTCGATCAGATAGTACTCGGAGGCCTCGGCCAGCGCGACCACGCGGTCGGCGAGCCCCCCGTAGTCGAGCGTGTCCTCGAGCCGGTCCGACTGCCCCGCCGGCGCCAGGTCGACCGCCAGCTCGAGCCCCAGGACCACCTCCATCGGCTGGACGCGCTCCCAGTCGTGCACGCCGATGATGCACCGGACCCGCAGGTCCTCGAGCACGATCCGGTCGGCGCACCGGGCCTCACGCGCCACTGTACATGCCCCCTCGGAGATGCCTGCCGCCGTCGACGTAGAGCACCTCACCGGTCACGAACTCGGCCGTGAGCAGGTACCGGACGGCCTCCGCGACCTCCTCGACCGTGCCGATCCGCTCGAGCGGATTGCTCCCCCGCAGCGCCTCCTCCCGGCCCTCGGGAGGGAGGATCACCCCCGGCGCGACGGCGTTGACGCGGATCCCCGGAGCCAGCTCGCGCGCAAGCATCCGCGTCAGGGTCGAGAGGGTTCGCTTGCTCAGATGGTAGGCCGCGTGGGCGGCGTCGTAGTCGGCGATCCGTGCGTCCAGCACGTTCACGATCGCGCCCCCATGGCCCTGGGCCGCGAAGGCGCGGGCGAGCGAGAGCGGCGCGTACGTGTTCACCTGGAGGCACTCCGCCAGTTCCTCCCAGGCGAAGTCGAGCACCCCGCTCTCCGGGTAGATTGCCGCGCTGTTCACGAGGAAGTCGACCGGACCGAGGATCCCGAAGGCGCTCTGGGCGAGGTCGTTCACCGCCTCGCGGTCCGAGAGATCCGCGCACAGCAGGTAGGGCTCGACGCCGAAGCCGGCCGCCTCGCGCGCCACCTGACCCGCCTCGGCCTCCGACGCGCGGTAGTGGAGGATCGGACTGACGCCGGCTCGGGCCAGCTCCAGCGCGATCGCGCGGCCGATCCGCCGCGCGGCGCCCGTCACCAATGCCTTCTTGCCCTGCAGGGCCGTGCCCATGGCCGATGCTCTCCTCCGCGCGGCGCACCGCGTGGGGCTACATTCGCGCGCGACGGCCGGAGGGCCTTTGCGGAGACGAGCGGAAGGGGCCGCCGGCCGACGGGAGGGGCGCGGGCGTTCGACACTGGACGCCGCCCGAACGGAGCATCAGCCATGACGCCGAGGAAGCTCGCGCTGCTCGCCACTCTCGCCCTGCCGGTGCTGTCCACTGCGGCCCGGGCGCAGCCGGCCATTGAGACCATCGCTGCCCATCCCGGCGTCCTGTCGGTCCGCCTCTCCGGCGCCGGCGAGCCCGTCCGGCTCGTCGCGCTGCGGCCATACGAGACCGACGCCGCCGGCGCGCCGGTCGTCTGGGAAGGGCCCGCAGACGGTTCCGAGGTCTCGATCGCGCGGGAGAACGCGGGCGTCGACCGCCTCTACGCGAAGTTCCGGCTCGTGGACGCGTCCACGGGCGAGGCCATCGGTCCGGCCCATTGGGTCGATGACCTCTCGGCCCTGCCGGCGCGCGACTTCGCGATGCCCTGGCCGGCCTCGAAGAAGGGCGTCAGTTGCCCCGTCGACCTCGAGGACCTCGCCGCCCTCGGCGCGCGGTACGCCGATCTCGACGTGATGCTCGCCGCCGTGCTCGACTGGTCGGGCGGCCCGGCGACCGAGACGTGGGAGGTGGACGGGCAGCGGATCCCCCTCAACGCCGCCTACCTCGCCGACCTCGACCGCAAGGTCCGACGCATGACGGAGCTGGGCATCAATGTCACGCTCATCGTCCTGAACGGCGTGCCAGAGACGCCCGATCCGGCGAACCCGCTCGTCAACCCCCGGACCGACCTCGCGGGAGCCCCCTACCACCTCGGCGCCTTCAACTGCACCGACGAGCGCGGCGTCCGCTACTACCGCGCCGCATTCGAGTGCCTTGCCGAGCGCTACTCCAGGCCCTCGGCCGAGCACGGCTGGGTGAGCGGCTATGTCGTGGGCAACGAGCTGCCGTCCCACTGGGCCTGGCACAACATGGGCCTCGCGACCGCCGAGGAGGTCACGCGGGAGTACGCCGACCAGCTCCGGCTCGCCTGGCTCGCCGTCCGGCGGCGCCATTCCGGGCTCCGCGTGTACGCCTCGCTCGACCACACCTGGGCGACCTGTCTCGACCCCGATCCCCGACGGTCGATGCGCGGCGACCAACTCCTCGAGCGCCTGAACCAGCTCACCAAGGCCGAGGGCGACTTCCCCTGGCACGTCGCGTTCCACCCATACCCCGAGGACCTCTTCGAGCCGCGGTTCTGGAACGACCGGACCGCCGAACTCGGTCTCGACAGCCCCCGCGTGACGTTCCGCAACCTCGAGGTGCTGCCCGCCTTCCTCGACCGGGATGCGATGCGGTTCCGGGGTGAGCCCCGCCGGATCATCCTCTCCGAGCAGGGGTTCCACTGCCCTGACAGCCCCGAAGGCGAGACCATCCAGGCTGCCGCATTCGCCTGCGCCTACCACAAGGTCCGCCACATGCCCACGATCGACGCGTTCATCCTCCACCGCCACGTCGACCATCGCGACCAGGACGGTCTCCGGCTCGGGTTGTGGACCCGCAAGCTCGAGGGTCCCGACCCGTGCGCCCCCGAGCG
This sequence comes from uncultured Armatimonadia bacterium, assembly GCA_964598695.1. Classification (GTDB taxonomy): domain Bacteria; phylum Armatimonadota; class Zipacnadia; order UBA1398; family UBA1398; genus CAZRDB01. The sequence goes on along the minus strand of CAZRDB010000032.1, from coordinate 29,170 downwards.
CAAGCGGCGCATGTGGGAGGTCTTCCGCGCCGCCGATACCGATGACTGGCCCGCCGTGAGCGAGTTCGCGAAGCGGATCATCGGGATCGACGACTGGGACGAGGTACTGCCGTCGACGGGGCCCGTCCCCGCCATCTCCGGCCGGTTCCCTCCTCCGCTCGAGCCGGGCGCCGTCGTCTACGACCTGCGGGAGCACCTGCGCGACGCCCGCACGCTCCGGTGCCTCGATTGGCGGGCCACCTGGGCCGAGGGACCGGACGGCCTCCTCTACCCCGCCGTCTTCCACCACCCGCCCGAGCCGACGGCCGGACTGGGCGAGGCGGCCTACTCGATCGACCTCCCGCAGCTCGCGCCCGGCGCGCGCCTGACGCTCCGGTTTGGCACGGTGCTGACAGGGCCGAGCCTCGACGGGGTGCGGATGTCGATCGCGCTCAACGGCGTCGAGGCATGGGCCGAGACGCAGACCGGCAAGGATCAGCCCCGGATGCACCGGCTCGACCTCGCCGCCCACGCCGGCGAGCGACTGGACCTCGCCCTGCGGGTCGACGCGCTCGGGAACCACGGCGCCGACTGGGCCCACTGGCTGCGGCCGATCGTGGAGATCGAGCGGCCGTAGCGGCGCCGTACGTGCGAGCGGCCGAGGCCACACGCGCGCCCCGGCCGCCTGACTGTCGCGCCGAGCCCCGCTAGACGATCCCCTGCGCGTGCATCGCGCGGGCGACCTTGAGGAACGCGGCGATGTTCGCGCCGTCGACCAGGTTGCCCGGGCGGCCGTAGGTCTCGGCGGCCTGCACGCACTGGTCGTAGATGCTGTGCATGATCGTATGGAGCATCCGGTCGACCTTCTCGAAGGTCCAGCCCTGGCGGGCCGAGTTCTGCATCATCTCGAGCGCGCTCGTGGCGACGCCGCCCGCGTTGGCGGCCTTCGCCGGACCGAACGACACCCCGTTCTCGAGGAACAGGTGCATCGCTTCCTCCGTGCTCGGCATGTTGGCGCCCTCGCCGACGGCGATGCAGCCGTTGGCCACGAGCGTCCGCGCGGCCTCCTCGTCGATCTCGTTCTGGGTCGCCGAGGGCAGCGCGACATCGCAGGGCACGTTCCAGATCCCGGAGCAACCCTCGACGTAGGTCGCGCCGGGATGCTCGTCGACATACTGCTTGATCCGGCCGCGCTCGACTTCCTTGATCCGCTGCACGGTCTCGATCGAGAGACCGGCCTCGTCGAACACGTAGCCGTTCGAGTCCGACATCGCGACGATCTTCGCGCCCAGCTCGCGAGCCTTGAAGCCGGCGTAGATCGCGACATTGCCGGAGCCGGAGACGGTCACGCGGGCGCCGGTCCAGTCGCGGCCCCGGGCCTCGAGCATGCGGGAGACGAAGTAGACGAGGCCGTAGCCCGTGGCCTCGGTGCGCACGAGCGAGCCGCCGAAGTCGAGCCCCTTGCCGGTGAAGACGCCGGTGAACTGGTTCGCCAGCTTCTTGTACTGCCCGAAGAGGAAGCCGACCTCGCGCCCGCCGACGCCGATGTCGCCGGCCGGCACGTCGGTGTCGGCACCAACATGCCGGAAAAGCTCGTTCATGAATGCCTGACAGAACCGCATGACCTCGAAGTCGCTCTTGCCCTTCGGGTCGAAGTCGCTGCCGCCCTTGCCGCCCCCGATCGGAGTGGTCGTGAGGGCGTTCTTGAAGATCTGCTCGAAGCCGAGGAACTTGATGATCCCGAGGTAGACCGACGGGTGGAAGCGCAGGCCACCCTTGTAGGGGCCGATCGCGCTGCTGAACTGGACGCGGAAGCCGCGGTTGACCCGGACCTCTCCGGCGTCATCGACCCACGGGACCCGGAAGAGGACTTGCCGCTCCGGCTCGACCAGCCGCTCGAAGACGCGCAACTTGCGGTACTCGGGGTGCTGATCCATCACCGGCGCGACCGAGGTCGCCACCTCGTGCACGGCCTGGTGGAACTCCGGCTCGCCGGGGTTGCGCGCGAGCACTTGTGCCATGATCTCGTCAACGAATGCGGATGCCATCGCAAATCCACTCCTCGCTTGGGGTCCCGGGGACGGGGGCCGACGCGGCGCCGGCTGGGTCAGTAGTCGGTTGCCGGATAGTGTCTGCCGTCCCGTCGGATTGTACCGGCAATGCATTGCCCCGTCAATGCGACCTGGACGACGCCGCCACACCTGCGGTAGGGTGTCGTGGGACGGAGCGAGGGGTGGCGGGCGACCGAGCGGAGGACTGACCGTGGCCCGTGAGCACAGTGCCGACGATTGGGACGCCTACCGGATGGAGTACGGCGCCCCCCACCAGGAACTCGAGCCGCTCGAGCGCGAGACCGAGGTGGTCGATGCCGCCCTCGCGACGCTCGTCGAGGCCGGCATCCTCCCCGACGGCCGCTACGACCACGCGCGGATGCTCGCCCACCGCGCAGCCGTCGCCGAGAGCTTCGAGATCCCCTGGACGGCCATCACGCCCCGGATGCAGCGTCTGCTCTACGCGATCAACGCGATCGCCCAGCCGCGCGTGATGATCGCCGCCGGCGTCTTCTGCGGCAACACGTTCATCTCCAACGCGGGCGCCGCCGTCGGCCCCGGCGCGTGCTACGCCGCCCACGATCTGGTGGGGGTGGAGATCGTCCCCGAGGAGGCCGAGCGCGCCGAGCGCAACGTCCGCCGGATCGACCCCACCGGAGTCGCCCGGATCGTCGCCGCCGATGCCGTCGAGGTCGCCCGCGACTACCCCGAGCCGATCGACCTGCTCTACCTCGATGCCGACGGACGCGGCAAGGGGGTCTACCTCGACATCCTCGAGGCGGCTCTCGACCGTCTCCCGGCCGGCGCGATCGTCCTCGCCCACAACAGCGTGAACTGCGCCGAGCGGCTGGCCGACTACCTCGCCTGGGTGCGTAACGAGGAGAACCTGGCGGCGAGCGTCAATGTGGTGATCGACGGGGAAGGGCTCGAGGTCAGCCGACGGTAGCCGCCGGCTGCGGCAGCCGGTCGAGGAAGCCCGCAACAACCCGCGCGAACTCGCGCGGCCGTTCCATCATCGGGGCATGGCCGCAGCGCTCGAGGAAGACCAACTCGGAGCCGGCGATCCCGGCATGGAACTCGTGGGCCACCTCGGGCGGCGTGATCTGGTCCTCGGCGCCCCACAGCAGCAGGGTCGGGACCCGAACCTCCGACAGCCGGGCGCCCATGTTGGTCCGCTTGGCCGACTTGGCCGTGCGGATCGCCCGGAGAAGCCGGCCGCGGTTCTCGACCACGGCGCGAACGCTGTGAATCAGCTCGTCGGTGACCGCGCCCGGGTTGCAGAAGACCTCGGCCGTCTTCCGGCGGAGCCAGTCCTCGCCCGGGCGGATCGGCACGGTGGTGTCGAAACCGCGCTCGAACAGGCCCGAGCTGCCCGTCAGGATCAGGGCCTCGACGCGCTCCGGCATCTCGAGCGTGACATCGAGCGCCAGATGGCCCCCGAGCGAGTTGCCCCCGAGGATCGCGGACTCGATGCCGACCCGGTCCAGGAAGCCGCCCACGAACGAGGCGAGGCCCTGGATCGAGCACTGGTCAAGCGGGAGGTCGAAGATCGGGATCTCCGGCACCAGGAACCGGTAGCCCGCGGGGGCATGGTGGAGGGCGCCCGCCCAGTTCTGGGGCGAGCCGAAGATGCCGTGCAGGAGCACGACATCGCGTCCCTCCCCCACGACCAGGTGGGGGCTGGGGCTGTGCTGCAGGATGGGTCTCATCCGCCTCCTCGGTTCGACGACACCGCCGACTCCGGCGGACCCGTACAACAGCGGAGGGCGGGTCGCAGGAGCGCGCCCCCGCCCTCCACATCTGGTAGTATAGCGGCGGCCCGCGCGCAGGGTCAACGCGGAGCCCCCGCCGCGCCCGGCGGGGTGTCGCGCGAATGCGCCTCCAAGCGTCTTGTCAGATCCCGCACGGGTCTGCTAGATTGGAGGGCCGCAGAGTAGAGGAGTGCGTGAAGAATGCGAGAGTTCACACTCACAGCCGATGTCCGTACGGAGAACGAGGTCGGCAAGGGCCCGGTCGGCCGCATGCGTCGCGAGGGGACCGTCCCCGGCGTCGTCTACGGCCTCAACCGCGATTCCGTCGCCGTGAAGTGCCCCGAGCATGAGTTCGAGACGGTCCTGCGCGCGATGGAGGGCTCCGGCGTCATCCAGCTCTCCGTGGGCCAGATCGTCGAGCCGGTCATGGTGAAGGAGATCCACCGTCACCCCGTGACCCGGCGTCCGCTCAACATCGACTTCATCCGCGTCGATCTCACCAAGCCGATCCACGGCCAGGTGCGGGTCTTCCTGAGCGCCACGCCGCGCGATATCGCCGCCGACGAGGCCTTCGAGCACATGCTGCATGTGCTGCCCGTCGAGGGTCTCCCCGCCGCGATCCCGCCGCACGTCCGGGTGGACGCGAGCGGCGTCGCGCTGCACCAGCCGCTGTACGTGCGCGATGTCCCGCTTCCCGAGAACGTCTCGGCCGCGGTGCCGGGCGACACGTACGTCGCGGCGGTGCGCCGCGCGGGGGCGACCGTCGAAGCCGACGCCGAGGCAGAGGCAGAGACCACCGAGGGCGAGTCCTAGCGGGCCCGGGCCATGAGCGGAAGTGCCGCCGATGTCTGAGCCCTCGCACGCCCCGACCATCCGAAACCGACGTGCCCGCCACGACTACCTGATCCTGGGTACCGTCGAGGCGGGCATTGCTTTGGTTGGGTGCGAGGTGAAGTCGATCCGGCAGGGCCACGCGAACCTGACCGACGCACACGCCCGGATCGACGAGCGCGGCGAGGTCTGGCTCCACGGTCTCCACATCTCCCCCTACACCCAGGGCGGGGTCCACAACCCGGAACCCACGCGCAAGCGCAAGCTCCTGCTCCACCAGGCCGAGATCCGCAAGCTGAAGCGCGAGGTCGACCAGAAAGGCAAGACGCTGGTCCCCCTCGCGCTCCACTTCCATCGGGGCCTCGTGAAGGTCGAGCTGGCGATCTGCCAAGGCAAGAAGATGCACGACAAGCGCGACGCATTGCGTGACCGCGACATCGAGCGCCAGTCGGCGCGCGAGCAGGCCGGTCGCGGATCCGACGCCGGCCGCGACTGAGTTCGAGATCCGAGAGGAGAGCACTGCATGTCCTTACGAATCGCCGTGACCCGCATGATCCCCGAGCCGGGCGTCTCGATCGCCCGCGGCATCGCCTCCGACTTCCTCATCAACGAGGAGGACCGGGTTCTCACCCGCGAGGAACTCCTCCGCTACGTCGCCGGCCGCGACGGCGTGCTCTGCCTGCTGACCGACACCATCGACGCCGAGGTCTTCGAGGCGGCCGGTCCCCAGTGCAAGGTCTTCGCCAACTACGCCGTCGGGTTCAACAACATCGACGTCGCCGAGGCCACCCGTCGAGGCATCCTGGTCACCAACACGCCCGGGGTTCTCACCGACGCCACGGCCGATCTCGCATGGACCCTCCTGCTCTCCACCGCCCGCCGCGTCTCCGAGGCCGACCCGTTCATGCGCGGCGGCCGCTTCCAGGGATGGGGCCCCATGATGTTCCTCGGCGGCGATGTCTCGGGCAAGACCCTCGGCATCGTCGGCGCCGGCCGGATCGGCGCAGCCGTCGCCCGCCGCTCGATGGGCTTCGCGATGAAGGTCCTGTACCACGATGTCCAGACCAATGCCGACCTCGAGGCCGAACTCGGCGCCCGGCGCGTCGACCTCGACGAGCTGCTCCGCGAGTCCGACTACGTCTCGCTCCACGTCAGCCTCGGTCCCGAGACCCAGCACATGATCAGCACGCGCGAGTTCGGTCTGATGAAGAAGACCGCCTACCTCATCAACACCTCGCGCGGCCCCGTCGTCGACGAGGTCGCCCTCGTGGCGGCCCTCCAGGCCGGCGAGATCGCCGGCGCGGGCCTCGACGTCTACGAGGACGAGCCGGCGATGAAGCCCGGTCTGGCCGAGTGCCCCAACACCGTGCTCGTGCCGCACATCGCCTCCGCCACCAACTGGACCCGCTCCAAGATGGCCGAGATGGCCGCGACCAACCTCCAGGCGGCTCTCACGGGCGGAACACCCCCCAACCCCGTCAACCCTGAGGTGCTCGGCCAGTAGGACCCACAACCGCATCGCGCGCATCGACGGGCCTTCCTCCGGGAGGGCCCGTTCGTGCTGCGGCATAGCCGCGGGGTCGCAGGAGAGGCCGCCCGAGCCGCGGAACCACCCACCGCGGGGCGGCCGAGAGAGGTGCAACGGGTGCGCTACGAGCGTCTTCGCCGGTACATCGACCCCTGGTCGGCCGTGATCATCGCGGTGACCCTGCTGTTGTTCGTGGTGGCGCTGCTCGTCAAGGGGCTCACGTCGGCGCTCCTCCTCGAGGCCGGCGTCTTCCTGGTCTCGGTCAAGCTGATCGTCACCGGCTACAAGGCGAGCGTACAGGCCGACAAGCTCCAGCGCGACCTGACCGCGATCGGCGCGGCGCTCGCGCGCGTCGAGGATGCGATGGCCAGCCAACGGTCAGGCGACGCCGGCACTGCCGGCGACGCCTGACCTACCCGTCCGGACGCGTTCGGCTACCAGATCTCGCCCCCCTGACGCGTCTGGTAGGAGAGGACGATCGGCGCGCTACGGGCCGGCAGGAAGCCCGGGTCGAGCGGCCGGTAGTTCAGGTCGAGGGTGCCGCCCGTCGAGACGCTCCCCTTGGCGATGATCGACCCCGTGACGTACGCGGTGCCCTTGAGGTCGACGGCGAAGGCGTTGCGGGCGTAGAACCAGCCGGTCAGGTGGGCGTTGCCCTCGAGGTCGATCGAGTTCGCGACGAGGCTCATCCGGCTGCCCGCCGCCGCGCCCAGGCTGTAGTTGCCCGAGACCGGGTCGAACGCGCCGTTCACGACGACGACCACGTTGCCCACGATGGAGAAGCTGCCCTTCGGACGCCAGTCGCCGTCGATGAAGACGACCATCGGGTTCTCGGCCGTGCCGCCCCAGTTGAGAACCTGCGTCACGTTGTTGGGCGGGTTCGGGATCGCGGCCGGGTCGAGGATCAGGCCCGCGCGGGCGCGCAGGGCGTTCGGATCGATGTCGGGCACCTCGACCGGGTCTCGGTGACCGCTGTGGGCCGGAATGTTGTACGGGTTCACGGCGGGCACGACGTTCGTGTCCTTCAGCACCCGCGTGTCGCCCGAGGCCGTCGCGAAGCCCTCCACCACGGCCGAGCCCCACACCTGCACGAGCGAGCCGTTGCCATGGATGTCGGAGTTGTAGACGTGGGGCCACAGGGAGGGATCGGACCGCACGTTGACGTTGCCCGTGACGGAGACGCAGTCGTCCGAGAGGATCGCGTAGGTGCCGGCGGGGTGCGGCGGGCGGGTGTCGAGCAGCTCGCGGACGACCATCGTCCGGCCCAGCACCTCGGTCTCGCAGCGCACCGCACGGTAGTGCGGGCTGTCATCGGGGGCCGAGACGGCGATCTCGACGACGGAGGCGTCGCCGGCCTCGGAACCGTCCAGGGGGTAGGCTAGTCGGGCGCCCGAGCCTCCGCCCCAGACGAACGCCTCGTTGGGCGCCGGGAGCCCCTCGTTGGACGAGCCGACGTCGGTGCTCGCAAGGTGCCAGGCCGCGTAGTTGCAGGCGCCTCGGACGCGCCAGTCGGCCTGGGCGTCCCGATAGCGCATGTGCTCCCGCGTGTTGGCGGCCTCGGCGAGCTGCATCACCGCAAGGCCGAGCAGCGACAGAAAGGTCAACAGGATCAGGGCGAATGCGAGGACCGAACCCCGCGCGCGCAGGCTGCCACGATGCATCGCGCCGCCTCCCCTCTCACATGTGGTTCCGCAGGCGGACGGTCTTCGTCACCTGGGTCGTGTTCTCCCGGTTGCCCGACGTCGCCCGCGTCTCCAGCACCAGCGTGATCGACTTCACGCTGGCGGCCGAGCTGAGCAGCGTCGGCGTCAGGCCGTCGTTGTAGAGGAACTCGCAGGCGACGACACCCTCGGCGACCTGGCGCGCGTTCTCCGTGTCGTCGAGGTTGTCGAGGTAGAGCGCTTGGGCCTCGGGCGAGTAGGTCAGCTCCCACTCGTCGCCCAGCTCGACGATCGCCCAACGGCCACTCAGCTCGCCCGGAGGATCGACGAGGTAGAAGCCGTCGTTGCCGACCTTGGGCTTGAAGTAGCGGAACGTGGCCGACTCGACCGTGGTCGCGAGCGCGCCGTCCTGCAGGTCATCGAGGGCGCGGGCCATCGACATCGAAGCCAGGCTGGCCGAGCGGCCGTTCGCCTCGGTCGTGGCCACCATCTGCAGCCCGACCATCAGGGCCTGGCCGAGGGCGCCGCTCAGCACCATCAGCACGCCCATCGCCACCAGGAGTTCCATCAGCGTGTAGGCCGACAGCCGGGAACGTGCGGTGGTCCTGCATAGTCTGCGGCGAGCCATGGGCGACCTCCTGCCCACTGAGCCCCCGTCCCCGGTCGTGCGCGATCACATGTTCTGGAGCCGATCGACGATCAGCGTCTCGTACTCCACCTGGCCGGCGTATCCACGGCCGTAGGTCACGAGGATGTGGACCCGCTTGAGGTGCTGGGTGGTCGGATCCGGGTACGGCTCGATCTCCACCGTCACCGTGCCGTTGGGGACGCCGGCCGCCGCGATCCGCTCCGCGATGATCTCCGGTGACCAGCGGGCGTTCGCGGGGTCGAGGCTCGCGAACGGCATCGTCTCCATGTCGCCCAGCATGTCCTGCACCGCCGTGCTGACGATCAGGCGGTGGCGTGCCCGCACCTCCGAGCGCGCCGCATGGCCCAGCAGCGCGAGGACCGCCGTCAGACCGATCAGCATCACGACGGTCGCCAGCAGCACCTCGACCAGCGTGATGCCGGAGCGCCCCCGCACGGGGCGATGAGACAACGGACGGCGCATGGCGACAGCTCCCTTCCGCGCGGCCTCCCGGGCCTCCCGTGCCCTCCGGCCTCGGTACCACCACAGCGGGGTTACGGACCAGGGCACGGGCTTCCCTATGCTCACTGTGCCACGCCACGGCCCGGAACACACTTCTGCCCCCCCCGGGAGCGCGCCGCGGCACCGCGTTTGTGTATAGGTTTTGACACCATTTCCTACATATCCAACTGCGCCACACGTCGATTCGGGCAGCCCGGCCAACGCGAGTGCATCGAATCCTCGTTTCGTGCCTCGGGCGTGGTCGCGGGCCTCCCGGGGAAGGCTCTCGCGCGCCCGCGCGGGCAGGGGAACGCGGCGCCCGCCCGAAGATTGGCGCACAAGATCCCCACCAATCCCCTTCCCCCTGAGCGGATGGGGCAGAATGGTGTGTACGAGAGAGAACTGGAAGCTCGTCTGTCTCGTCGCTCGGGGGCGCAAGACCCCCTTGCGGCGCGCGAAGGGAGGGGCTGGTCATGAGGCGGAGCCGGCGCAGGGGCGCCACGCTCATCGAGCTGCTCTTGACCATCGTGGTCCTGCTCGTGGCGCTCGGAACCATCCTCGGTATCCTCACGGCCGCCGTTGTCCAGCACCGCAAGAACGAGGCGCACCGCATCGCGCTCGACGCCGCCAGCACCAAGATCGAGGAGCTGCGGCGCGTACCGATCGCCAGTCTCGCCGGCAGCACGTTCACGGTCGACGGTCTCGGGAACTCCTCCGGGTCGGTCGGGACGGTCGCTGTCGCCGCGACCGCCAGCGCGAGCATGCGCAAGGTCACGGTCACCGTGCAGTGGGATCGGCCGGGCTACGGCGCGATCACGCTGGAGACGCTGTTCAGCCAATAGCTCCCGCGAGAGAGGGGGTCCCACGATGCTTCCCAAGAGCAGCAGAGGCATGACGCTCCTCGAGCTGCTGGTCTCGATGACCGTGCTCCTGATTCTCCTGCCCACGATCGCGCTGATCATCGACAACTACTACCAGGTCTACGGGCAGAACTTCAGCCAGATCCAGGCCGGCACGCAGCAGGCCATGGCGAAGGAGCACATCTACCGCCATCTCTCCCAGCTCAGCGCGATCACCGTCCCCGAGGACAACCTGATCGTGTTCCGGATGCCGGTCTGCGACACCGACGGCGTCCCGACGATGCCGCTCAACCGCAACGGGGTCCTGCTCGCGCTGTACCGCTCCGACAGCACCGGCAGCACGAGCGTGACGGGTGAGAACGCCCGCTATCTGTGGCTCGGACGGGGCGACATCGGCGCGACCAGCGTGGTCCCCCACGGCGCTCCTCTCGCCCGCAACGTCACGGGGCTCGCGCTCGAGTACCTCGACTCCGCCGGCGTCCCCATCGCCCGCGAGACGCGCTTCGGCGGCGGCTGGGACGACCGCACGGTCTCGCTGATCCGCGTCACGGTGACCGTGGGCGAGACGGGACAACGGGCCACCGGCCGGACGACCATCGCCGCCGCCACCCGCACCGTCACCTTCATCGTGACGCCGCGCAACAACCATGACTAGGGGAGGGAGGCACACGATGCCGCACGCACGCCGACTCCAGGCCCGTCCGCGCGCCCAAGAGGGCTCGATGCTCGCCGCCGCGCTGATGATCATGGCGCTGTTGGCCGGGCTGTCGATCCCGCTGCTCAAGGCCGCCAGCGTCGAGAACCACCGGGTCAACCGCCAGGAGAACTACCTCGCCGCCCGCCTCCGCGCCGAGGGCGCCGCGATGGAGGGCGTCCTCGCGATCAAGGCGTGGTTTGAGGCCGCCGTCGCGAATCGCACCAACGTCTGGGATCTCGTGGCCGAGACCTCGCCCGGCCTGGTCATCGTCCCGGAGCAGACCTCCACCAACCTCGGCGAGGGCACGACGATCTACGCCTACATCGACAAGACCCGCCGCGGCGGCTACGAGGAGTTCATCAACTACGTCGTCGCGCAGAGCACCGTGAACGGCGAGACGGTCACGATCCGCCTCCCAACCTGGAACATGAAGCTCGGCGACTACTCGATGTGGACCCACGGCACGGGCGAGTACGACAGTGCCGACGTCAACCGCGACACCCGGAGCGCCTCCGTCACCTTCACCCCCGGCGACTACTGCATGGGCCACGCCTACGTGGGCGCCAACTGCACGATCCAGTCCGGCGCCCCCCGGGCGACTTTCATGAAGCGGTTCGAGTGCGCCGGCACCATCAGCGGCAAGTCGAACGGCACCTTCCAGATGTCGGGCCAGCCGCGCGAGAACGTGACGCCGTACAAGCTCGACTACAAGGCCGGGTTCTGGACCAACGCCCAGTCGCGGGCGGCGGCCTCCGAGGGCGGCCTCAAGCTGCCCGGCGGGTACGACTACATCGTCGACCTGTCGGCCATCTCGAGCGCCCTGCAGAGCGGCGCCACGACGGTCACCCTCAAGCGCAGGGCCCACCGCGCCGACAGCAGCCCGAGCATCGAAGGCGACCAGGCAACGCTCTCGGCCGCGACGGGCAAGACCTCGATCACGGCCCTTCCGATCTGGAGCGCCAGCACCACCTGGCAGGACAGCGACTGGATGAACTACTGGGCCAGCGTCACCGTCTCGCTGCCCGCCCTCGCGAACTGGAACGGCGTGATCTTCTGCGGCGACGTGAACAGCAACGGCTCGGTCTCGCAGAACAGCTACCTCTCGACGGTCCTGCTCAAGGGCACCGCCCAGTACAAGTCGGTCAGTGTGGTCGCCACCGACGACATGTTCTTCATCGACAACGTCTACGGCGGCACGAGCAACGGCGACTTCTCCCGCGCCCCGGGGAACTGGAGCCGCGGCACCGGCACGCCCTGCACCGTCGCCGCGATCGCCAAGGACGAGATCGAGTGGTCGCTGGTCCATCCCCGCGTGGCCGAGACGATGTGCGCGATGGTCTCGCAGTACGGCCACATCGCGAGCGAGGGTTCCGACTACAGCACCCAGCTCATGCGCATGCCCCCGCGCGGCGAGTGGGACTACGACTACGACTTCACGATCGATCCCGACTCCAACCTGTGGAACGGCGCGCTCCGCGAGAGCGACGGCAAGAACGTGCGGGAGTACGGCCGGGGCACGCGCACCGTGAGCCTCCTCAGCCGGAGCTGGACCAAGGACTGGTACAACGAAGGCCCGTGGAGCCAGCGCACCGGCGGCCCGTGGATCGGGGCCGGCGGCTTCGACAACAAGGTCTGGTGGCACTACCCGGCCTACGTCGCCGCGGGGGCGTACAACACGCTCTCGTACGACGTCGACCCGTCGCTCTCGAGCCCCGACAGCCAACCCCCGATCATGCCGATCGTGATGAACGGCTTCCAGCTCGGGGGCGTCGTCGAGCCGAGGCCCCAAGCGCTCGATACGTGGACATTCGCCGACTAGCCGGGCTGAGCGCCGGAGCAACGACAGGAGGGATCGGCGTGAGCTACTACGGCTACGGAGGCGCGAGTCGCAGCCCCCGCACGGTGATCGCGGTACTCGCGGTCGTTGGCGCGGCGTTCATCGGCGGGCTGCTCTGGATGGCCGGAAGCCTCGGCAAGGTGGCCGACGGACGGGCCCCCGCGGGCGCCAGCGTCGCGACCGCATCGGGCGCTCGGACCCACGACGCCACGGCGGCGGTCGACGCCGCCGAGGCCGACCCGCGCTCGGAGGACTCCCGCGGGGATCAGGGGCCCTCGGTCGACCAGGCCCTGGCCTCGCTCGACGACCGCATGGCCGAAGCGGAAAGCGCGCCCCCCGCGGGCGGGATCGAGATGGACCCGACGGGCAACAAGGTGAAGCCGGTCAGCCCCGACCAGGCCGTCGACCACGGCTACGTGGGATCCAGCCTGCCCGACAGCGCCCCGCGCGGCGTCGCCGACGACTTCCCCGTCGCGCCCGATCTTCCCGAGGGCTACGAGGGGCGGGGTCGCGTGGCCAGCGAGCCCGAACGGACGGAGCCCGAGCCCGGCGCGGAGACGGACCTGCCGACTCCCTGAGCGGTTCCTAGCGCCGGGGGGGCGGAACGAGCGGCCCAACGCGGCCTGCGACGTCGGTGGCGATCTCGGCCGGCGGCCGCAGGCCGCTCTCGTTCGTGCAGGCCACCAGCGTCCAGCCGGGGAGGTTCTGGGCGAGCCACTGGTACCGCAGGCCGACCTGCCCCAGGTAGCCCGTGTCGCTCTCGTGGATATCGACACCCCCGCCGTCGAGGGTCCGGGCCCGGGCGGCCATCAGGTGGGCGGCCGACTCGAGCGGCATATCGAGCAGGATCGTCACGGCCGGGCGAGGCAGCCCGTGCACCCCGAACTCGAGCGCCTCGACCCACGCGGCGAAGCCCTCGAGCGCCTCCAGCGGCAGCTTGGCGCCCTGGTGCGCGATGTTGGAGCCCACGTAGCGGTCGAGGACGACCAGGTCGCACCGCAGCAGCTCGCGGCGGAGCAGAGGCAGCGCCTCGAGGCGGTCGCCGGCGTAGGGCAGCGCGGCCAGGAAGGGGCTGAGATCCCCGACCGAGCCGAACTCGCCGCGCAGGTACCGCGTGCAGAGGGCGCCGTACAGGCTGCCCTGGTACCGGGGGAACGCCAGGTGGCCGACGCGGAGGCCACGGCTGCGGCCCCAGTCGAGCAGGAGATCGGCCTGCGTGCCCTTCCCCGCCCCATCGATCCCCTCGAGCGCCACCAGCACTCCCTCGGCCATCCACCCGGTCCTCTCGTCTCGGGACGCGCAGGCGCCTACGCGCTGCCCTCTTCCGGCACTCCCACCGGCCCATCGGGCAGCCGGCCGCCGGACGGACGGTCGGCGCCGCCGGGCTTGGCCGTGCCCGGCGGCTTGGCCCCGTTGCCGGTGCTCGGCCTCGGTGGAGCGGAGCCCTCCGAAGCCCCCTCGCCCGGCTCCTTCGGCAGCTCGGGGCCCACGAGCACGACCTCGTTCCGCTTGGCGTAGGAGTCGACCGAGAGCAGTTCCTTCTTCTCCGGCTGCCCGGGCATCTTGATCACCCGGTGAACGGTCACGCGGAAGCCGCGACGGCCCTTCGTCTTCACGACCGTCTCGCCGGCAGCCACCGTGCTGTCAGGGACCTTCTGCGTCTCGAACTCCGTGACCGACTCGCCCGAGCGGACGATCTCGACCTTCTCGGGCTTGTCGCCCTTCGCGCCCAGGAAGAGACACGTGAGCGACCCGCCCCCCGCGAAGGTGCGGAGCACGATGGTGTGGGGGGTGCTGTTCACGAAGGCCAAGTCGATCCGGGTGTTGTAGTCGACGGTCGCGTCGCGCCCCGTCGGTACGTAGGCCACCGGCATCATGTGGGGGCGGCGTTCGGAGATCTTGAGTCCGGCGATGAGGGCCGCGTTGTACAGCGTCGTCGAGACCTGGCAGATGCCGCCGCCGATCCCGTCGCGCACCTCGCCCTCCTCGTACACGTGCGCCTTCTTGAAGCCCGCGGCCTCGGTCCGCTCGCCCACCGTCTCGTTGTAGGAGAATCGCTCGCCGGGCGCGAGGAACACGCCGTCGATCTTGCTGGCCGCAAGCGCGATGTTGCCGGCCCGGTTGGTCTCGCCCTGGACGTACTTCGTGTTGTAGCTGCCCAGCACGCAGTCGATGTGCCGCAGGTCCTCGTACGTCGGGCTGGCGGCGCTCTCCTTGACGACGATCTCGACCGAGGCCCGGCCCAGATCGCCGACCGCCGCCGTCAGCGCCTGCCGCGTCGCCTCCAGGTCGAGCACGCGGCCGCGCGTGTCCTTCTCGATGTGGATGCCGTGAGTCGCTCGGTCGAAGACCACCTTGGCCGGCTTGGGGGCCGCGACGACCTTGTCGGCCAGTCGTTGGAGCGAGGTGCGCAGGACGCCTTCGTCGACGCCCACCGAGAACGGGAGGTCGACGCCCCGCTGGGCCGCCATCCGGCGCTCGCGCCAGGCGGTGAGCGGACTGCCCGTGTGGCCGATCTCCAGCGCCGCGCGCACCGTCGCGTCGAGGTCCAGGGCGACGCCGAGATCGGACCGGCTGACCGTCCACTGCCCGGTCCCACAGGTCAGCTCGACCGGCTGCGCGCCGACTTGCGCCTGCTGCGGACGCAGCGCTTCCTGCGCCTGCGGAGCCGTGAGACCGCTCACGTCGATGCCGGCAACGTGGACGCCGGGGGTGATGGTATCGGCACGCAGCCCGCGACTCAGTGCGGCAACGACGACCGAGGTCATCACCACAACGGACAGGACCAGCGCCCCGGCCGCGGCCATCACGCCGCGCCAGGGACCGGCCCCGCGCCTGCCAGACGCGGACCGACGCCGCGAAGCACTCACGGTTGGATGCCCTCCTCGATCAAGAGGCTCGGCCGTTCTTCAATGGGTGGGGTCCGAGCTTCGTCGTGCGGGTCACTCGTACATACCCCGTTTGCCGCCTTCTCCCTCCTCGGGACTTCGGCTCGCGGGGCCGCCGGTGACGGTCGGCCGCCGGTGCGCTATAATCGGGTGTCAAGCTACCGCCCCGATGCGGGAGGGAATGCGCCGAATGCGCCTTGCCCTGTGTCTCTCCGTGCTGCTGCTGGGCGCCTGGGGCGCAACGGCACAGGATCTGGTCTCCGAGTTCCAGGCCGGTCGCACGGCCTATCGCGAGGGTCGCTACCAGGAGGCCCTCGACCGGTTCCTCGTCTGCGCCCGCCTGCGGGCCGACGACCCCTTGGTCACCTCGTGGGTCGCCACGGCCATGCTCGCCAACGGCCGCTACCAGGAGGCCGCCTCGCTCCTGCAGAGCCTCGTGGCATCCCACCCGGAGGACGCTGTCGCCCACAACAACCTGGGGATCGCGCTGCAGATGCGCGGGATGCTCGACGCCGCCGTGGTGCAGTACGAGGAGGCCCTCGCCCGCGCCCCCGAGATGGCCGACGCGCAGTACAACCTCGCGACGGCCTACGTCGCGCTCGGCAGACTGCCCGAGGCGGAGAGGATCTGGCGCGACCGCCTGGTCGCCGCCCCGGGAGACCGGACGGCCACCCTCAGCATTGCGCTCGTACTGGAGCGGGGCGCGCAGTACGCGGAGGCCCGTCGGCTCCTCGAGCCCGAGGCCGGCGCCGCGCAGGAGCCTCTCTTCGCGCCCCACCACGCCCGCCTGACTCTCCTCGCCGGCGATGCCGAAGCCGCGCTGGCGGAGATGACCGAGTTGGAGGCCCTCCGCAACCTGCCGCCGCGCGTGCGCGAGGACTTCGCCGTCGCGCTCGTGCAGGCCGGCCGGACCGCCGATGCCCTCCCGCGCTTCGAGGACCCCTCCCTCCGCGACTCGCTCACGGCGCGCGGCCTCACGGCCTACGCCGAGGCGCTCGGCCAGTCCCAGCGATGGCTCGACATGTTCACCGTGCTCAGCCAGGTCACCCGGAGCGGCGACTTCATCGCCCGCTGGAAGCCCGCCGATCGCGCGGCAGTGTTCGCCCGCCTCGCTTGGCTCGCCGACCGCGCCTCCGACCGGGCGGCCGCCGAGACCAACGCCCGTAGCGCGCTCCAGCTTGACCCGGCACAGCCCACCGCGCTGGCCGTCCTCCAACGGCTGGGGCTCGCCCACGATGAGCTGCGCGATCTCGAGGCCACCATGGTCGCGGGCAGCCCGGCGCTCCAGACGATCCAGCGGTACGCGGAGCTGGCCTGCGGCCGCGCCGGCTACCAGCCCCCGCCGGCCGCACTCGATGCCCTCGAGCAGCTCGGCGCCGAAGAGGCAACGCTGCTGAACCGTATCGCGGCCCTGCTGCTGCGAGGCGGACGGCCCCAGTCGGCGCTCGACCGGCTCGCGAGAGTCGTCGCGCAGGACGAATCCAACGCGGTTGCCCACAACAACCTCGGCGTCGCGTACGAGCTGCTCGGCAAACTCGAGGAGGCCGCCCGCGAGTACGCGCTGGCCGTGCGCCTCGATCCCACCTCCAAAGAGGCCCAGGCCAACCTGGACCGCATGCCGAGGGCCGGGCATGAGTAGCGTCGGCTCGCCCCTCGCCTCCATCGGCGTCGTCGTCGCCCCCCACAAGGAGGGCGTCGGGCCCGTCGCCCGCACGCTCGTGGAGGATCTCGCCCGCCTCGGGGTCGAGGTGCGGTGCGCCGAGGAGTACACCATCGGCCCCGGGGCGCCCGTCTCACTCGTCTCGGAGGAGGATGTCGTCCGCTCCGACCTGGTCTTCGTGCTGGGCGGCGATGGCACGTTCCTCCACTGCGCGCGCCTGGCCGCCCCGCTCGGGACGCCGCTGTTCGGGGTCTATGTGGGCGGATTCGGGTTCCTGACGGAGATCGAGACGGAGTCGCTGCGCGAGCAGCTCCCGGGCTTCGTCGCGGGACGGTTCGCCATCGACGAGCGCATGATGCTCCGGGCCGAGCTGTCCGGCGACGGGACGGCCTCCCAGTGCTCCTACGCCCTCAACGAGGTGGTCGTCCACCGCGGGCAGGTCGCCGGCCTGCTCGCGTGCGAGGTGCGCCTCGACGGCGAGCTGGTGGGCGAGTACCGCGGCGACGGCGTTATCGTCGCCACCCCGACAGGCTCCACCGGCTACTCGCTCTCCGCCGGAGGGCCGGTGATCCACCCCGAGGTCTCGGCCCTGGTGCTCACCCCCATGCTGCAGCACACGCTCAACATCCGCCCCCTGGTCGTCGCGACGGAACACGCGGTCGAGATGCGGCTCGTGGGCGGCTACTGGTCGGTCCGGCGCGGAGCCACCGTCTCGGCCGACGGGCAGAACCTCGGCACGCTCGGCGCCGAGGGGACCCTCACCGTCCGCCGGGCCGAGTTCCCCTTGCGCGTTGCGCGCACGGGGGAAGGCTCCTTCCTCTCCCGACTGCGGCAGAAGCTGAACTGGGGCGCGGGGGTCTAGCCCGCGGGAGGGTGGTTCGCGTGCTCGCCAGTCTCTGGGTCGAGGGGTACGCCCTGGTTGACAGCCTCCACGTCCGCTTCGAGCCCGGACTCACCGTTGTGACGGGCGAGACGGGCGCCGGCAAGTCCGTCCTCATCGGAGCCCTGCAGCTCGCGCTGGGCGAGCGCGCCGACCTCGCGATGATCGCCGAGGGGCGCGAGCGCGCACAGGTCGCCGCCGAGTTCACCGTCCCGCGTGAGGGGGCGATCCACCGCGCCCTCGCCGAGATGGAGCTGGACGACGAGGCCGGCGTCCTCGTGCTCCAGCGCAGTGTGGCGCGCGCGAGCGGCAGCACCTGCCGGATCAACGGCCGGCCCGCGACCGTCTCGATGCTCCGCGACCTCGGCCAACTCCTGCTCGACCTCCACGGCCAACACGACCACCAGGCGCTGCTCCGCCCCTCGCGCCACCTCGACTTCGTCGACGCCCTCGGCGGCGAGGCCCTGCGCGCCGAGCGCCGCCGCTTCGCCGAGCTGTGGGAAGAGCGACGGAGCCTGATCGAGCGGCGTGAGCGGCTCGCCCAGACCGACCGCGAGGCGCGGCGGCGTGAGGACCTGCTGCGCCACCAGATCCGCGAGATCGACGCCGCCGAGCTCCGGCCCGGCGAGGACGCGGAGCTGGCCGAGGAGCGCCACCTGCTGCAGAACGTCGGACGCCTGACCCAGGATGCCGCCGAGGCCGCGCGGGCGCTCTCGAGCGATGAGGATCCCCCCGGCGCCCGCGAACTGCTGGCCCACGCGACGCGCATGGTGGCCGGTCTCGCCGAGATCGACGGCTCGCTTGGGCCCATGGTCGAGCAGCTCGACGAGGCGCTGGTCACCGTGGAGGAGTCGGCCCGGGCGCTCTCCGACTACGCCGAGCGGGCCGAGTTCAGTCCCGAGCGACTGGAGACCGTGGAGCGCCGACTGGCGCTGCTACATGACTTGAAGCGCAAGTACGGCGACAGCGTCGACGAGGTGCTGGCCTACCACGAGACGATCGCGCGCGAGCTGCACGCGATCGAGAACGCCGAGGAGGAGCTGGCCGCGCTCGACCGCGCGCGCGTCGAGACCGAAGGGCGGCTCCGCACCGTCGCGACCGCGCTCACCGCGCGCCGCAGGGAGGCCGGCGAGCGGCTCTGCCGCGAGGCGTCGGAGCGGCTCCAGTCCCTGGGCATGGCGGGGGCTCGGCTGGCCCTCGACCATGCCGTGGCCGACGGGTGGGACGGGATGACCTCGACCGGGGCCGACCGAATCCAGTTCCTGGTCGCCACCGCCGTCGGGCAGACGCCCCTCCCCCTCGCGAAGATCGCCTCGGGCGGCGAGATCTCGCGCACGATGCTGGCGCTGCGCTCGCTCTCGGCCCTCGAGGATGCGGTGCCCACCGTCGTCTTCGACGAGATCGACGCCGGGATCGGCGGCCGCACCAGCGCCATCGTCGGCCGCGCGATGCTGCGGCTCACCGAGGGCCCCCGGGCCTGCCAGGTGGTCTGCATCACCCACTCCGCCCAGATCGCCGCGCTCGCCCACGCGCACATTGCGGTCCGAAAGGGCGTCTCTGGCGGCAAGTCTGTAGTGACGGCGGAGACGGTCGCGGGCGAAGCGCGTGACCGGGAGCTGGCGCGGATGCTCGGTGGAGACGTCTCGCAGGAAGGTGTCGCCGAGCATGTCCGCGCGCTCGCACAGGAGGGCGCGAAGACGCGCAAGCGTCCGCGGCGCCCGGATCATCTGGAGGCGTAGGCCTTTGCACTCGGCTGCTTGCCCCCGCGAGGGCATCGCGCGGATCGGCTACCGCACCAAGACCCTGGTGCGGCGGCTCTCGCCCGGCGACATCGCGGTGATCGCTCATACCGACCTCGACGGCGTGGCCGCGCAGGAGCTGCTCCGGCGCGGCGTCGCGGCCGTCCTCAACGCCGAGGATTCGGCCACGGGCCGCCTCCCCAACCGCGGGCCGCTGCTCCTGGCTCAGGCCGGCGTCCCCCTCGTCGACTGCCTCGGCGAGGAGTTCCTCTCGTCGATCCGCGACGGCGACCGGGTGCGGATCGAGTGAGGGACCGTCCACAACGGGCGGGGCGAGGTCGGCCGAGGTCGCAACGTCGACCTCGTGCGGGCCGAGGAGCTGCTCGCGCTCGGCAGCGCGGCCCTGGGACCGGCGCTCCAGGCATTCGCCGAGAACACGCTCTCCCATGCCCGGGGCGAACTCGACCTGCTCACCCAGACCTTCTGCGTGCCCGAGGGCATGCCGCGGGCGGCCGGGCGGCCCTGCCTCGTCGTCGTGCGCGGCGATCGCTATCGGGAGGATTTCGCGGCGGTCGCCCGTAGGTTCCTACCGGAGCCGGGCATCCTCGTCGTCGCCGTCGACGGCGCCGCGGACGGTGTGCTCGAATCGGGCCACCGCCCCGACGCGATCGTGGGCGACATGGACTCGGTCTCCGACGACGCCCTCCGCTGCGGAGCGCGCCTTCTGGTGCATGCGGCCCCCTCGGGCGAGTGCCCCGGCGCGCTGCGGCTCGAGCGGCAGGGACTGGCCTACGGCACGGTCGCGTCGCGCGGCACGAGCGAGGACGCGGCCCTGCTTCTGGCCGAGGCCGTGGGCGCCGACCCGATCGTGGCAGTGGGCATGGCCCGAGGCGCGATGGACTTCCTCGAGCGGAGCCGGCTCGGCATGGCGTCGTCGTGGCTGGTCCGGATGCGGCTGGGCGGCAGGCTGATCGATGCCTACGGCTTGGCTCGGGTGCTCGGGGAGTAGACGGGAGTCAGAGGAACCATGCATGGGGAAGCCGCAGTAGCGGGGACCGCCGAGAGCCTCGTCGCGGGGCTCATCATCTCCGTGGTCTCCGCCCTCGTCTTCGTCTCGATCGGCTACCGCCGGTTCCGCGAGTGGGGAATCGCGGGCGAGAACCTCGAGGGCCGGCCCATCGTCACCGGGCTCGGGGCCGTCGTGGTCGCCTCGGCCCTCGCGACCGCCATCCTCGCCGCGCTCTTCCACTTCGGCACCAGCTTGCTGTGGCTCCTCTTCCTGCACTGCGCCCTGCTGCTCGTCATGGCCCTCGCCGGCCTGCTCGACGACCTCTTCCCCGATCCCCGCGGGGTCCACGGATTCGCCGGCCACCTCGGCGCGCTGTTCTTGCACGCGCGGGTCACGCGCGGCGGCCTCAAGGCCGTCGTGGGCGGCCTCATCGCGCTCTGGGCGGGCTTCCACGTCGCTGGCCGCAACTGGGGAGACGGGATCCTGAACGCCCTGATCATCGCCCTCGCGGCCAACTGCCTCAACCTGCTCGACGTGCGGCCCGGGCGGGCGATCAAGTGGTGGGGCCTCGCCGCGGTCGTGCCCCTGCTCCACCCCGACACCATGCCGCTGGTCGCGCCGCTGGCCATCGCCGCGCTCATCTACTGCCCCCTCGACTTCCGCCGGCTCGCCATGCTCGGCGACGCCGGCGTGCTGCCGCTCGGGGCCAGCGTCGGCTTCGCCTGGTGCGTCCTGATCCCCGACGGAGCGCTGGGCACCTGGATCCGCCTGCTCCTGGCGGCCCTGTTGGCCGCCGCGAACCTCTTCGCCGAGTTCTCCAGCTTCAGCCGCGTGATCCGCGGCAACCGGGTGCTCGAGTACTGCGACGACCTGTGGGTCGGCCCGCTCGAGCCGAGACGGGGCGGTCCGGCGTCGTGAGGGATCTCCTCGCGCACCGGGCCTCGCTCATTCTGGGCGAGTTCGGCGCCGGCAAGACCGAGGTCACCATCGCGCTCGCGCTGCAGCTCGCCGAGCAGGGGCTGCCCGTCACCATCGTCGACCTCGACATCGTCACGCCGTACTTCCGGTCCCGCGACGCGCGGCAACGCCTCGACGGCGCCGGGGTCGAGGTCATCGCCCCGGGCGGCGACCTCGCTGTCTCCGAGCTTCCGGCGATCCCGCCCGCGATGGGCGCGGCGATCCGCCAGGGCATCGAGGGCGCCCGCACCGTGCTCGTCGACCTCGGCGGCAGCGTTCCGGGGGCGCGAGCCCTTTCCCACCTGCTCTCCCAGCTCGACACGACCCGCCTGCAGGGGATCCTCGTGCTCAACCGCAACCGGCCCGAGGGCCAGACCGAGGGCGCGCGGCGGCTCCTGCGCGACCTGGCCGCCAACGGCATCCCCGTGACCCACATGCTAAGCAACACGCACCTGTGCGCCGCGACCACGCTCGACGAGTGGCGGCCGGGACTCGAGTGGGCCCGCGCGTTCGCCCGCGAGCAGCGGCTCCCCCTCATCGCGGCCGGTATCCCCTCGGGTCTTCTCGACCGGGTCGGCGCTGAGGAGGGAGTTCCCCTCATTCCGGTCACCCATGTGCTACGATTCCCTTGGGAGGTATGAGCGGTATCTCGGCCAAGGAGGGTTGGGACGGCCCCCCGGGCGAATGGAGGCTCTCGTGAGTCGGATCATCGTGGATGACGAGCGTTGCCGCGGCTGTGGGCTGTGCATCGTCTACTGCCCGCGTCAGGTGCTCGGCTCCTCCTCACGCTTCAACCGCGACGGGCTCAACCCCGTCGAGCAGCAGCGCCCCGAGCTGTGCATCGGGTGCGCGACGTGTGCGCTGATGTGCCCCCATGTGGCCATCGTGCTGGTGGAGCGCACCGCACGCGAGCGAACCCAGGCCGATGAGGTGACGACAGGATGAGCAGTCCGCAGCACGGAGACCCTCTCCTCCTCAAGGGCAACGAGGCGGTCTGCGAGGGGGCGATCTGGGCCGGCTGCCGCTTCTTCTTCGGCTACCCGATCACCCCGCAGAACGAGATCCCGGAGTACATGTCCAAGCGCCTCCCGGAGGTCGGCGGCACCTTCCTCCAGGGCGAGTCGGAACTCGCTTCGATCAACATGGTCTACGGCGCCGCCAGCGCCGGCGTTCGTGCCATGACCACCAGCTCCAGCCCGGGCATCTCGCTCATGACCGAGGGGATCTCCTACCTCGCCGCCTCGGAGCTGCCCTGCGTGATCGTCAACATGTCGCGCGGCGGGCCCGGCCTCGGCAATATCGCCGCGGCGCAGTCGGACTACCTCCAGGCGACGCGGATGGGCCACGGCGACCTCCGTCTGATCACCCTGGCGCCGTGGTCGGTGCAGGAGGTCTACGACTTCACCGCCTGGGCCTTCGACCTGGCCGACGCCGCCCGTTCCCCGGTCATCGTCCTCGCCGACGCCGTCCTCGGACAGATGATGGAGTCGATGCGGCCGCGCGCCGACGCGCCCCCTCCCCCGCCCGAGAAGCCCTGGGCGCTCACCGGCGCCAAGGGCCGCGCGCCCAATGTCATCAACTCGCTCTACTCCGCGCCCGACGACATGGAGACGGTCAACCACCGGATCCGGGAACGCCACGAGCGGGTGGCCCGCGAGGCGCTCCGCTGGGAGGAGATCGAGACCGAGGACGCCGAGGTGCTGCTCGTTGCCTTTGGCACTTCGGCCCGCGTCTGTCGCACCGTCCTCGACCGGCTCCGCGCCCGGGGGGTCCGCGCCGGCCTGCTGCGGCCGATCACGCTCCTCCCCTACCCCGCCGCCCGGCTCCGCGAGCTGGCCGGCAGGATGCGACTGGTCCTTTCGGTCGAGATGAACATGGGCCAGATGGTCCAGGACGTCGAGTTGGCCGTCGGCGACGCCGCGCCGGTCCGCTTCTTCGGCCGCACCGGCGGGAACATCCCCTCGGTCCCCGAGGTCGTCGCCGAGGTCGAGCGCCTGCTGGGCGCGGGAGGAGGACTCACCCCATGAGCGCGCCGACCGTCACGTTCCGTCCCCCCGAGGCGCTGCACGATCGCCTCATGCACTACTGCCCGGGCTGCACCCACGGGATCATCCACCGCCTGGTCGCCGAGGTGATCGACGAGATCGGCTGCCGCGAGCGCGCCGTCGGGATCGCCCCGGTCGGCTGCTCGGTCTATGCCTACAACTACTTCAACGTCGACATGGTCCAGGCGGCCCACGGCCGGGCCCCCGCCGTCGCGACGGGCATCAAGCGCGCCCTGCCCGGCAACGTCGTCTTCTCCTACCAGGGCGACGGTGACCTCGCCTCGATCGGCATGGGCGAGATCGTCCACGCCGCGGCGCGCAACGAGGCGATCACGGTGATCTTCGTCAACAACGCCGTCTTCGGGATGACCCAGGGACAGATGGCCCCCACGACGCTGGTCGGCCAGCGGGCCTCCACGGCCCCCTTCGGCCGCGATCCGCGGCAGTGCGGCTACCCCGTCCGCATGGTCGAGATGCTCAACCAGCTCGAGGGTCCGACCTACCTCGCCCGCGCCTCGATGGCCGGCCCGAAGTGGATCCGCGCCGCCAAGCGCTACATCCGCAAGGCGTTCGACGCCCAGGTCGACCACGGCGGTTTCGGCATGGTCGAGGTGTTGTCGTCGTGCCCGACCTGGTGGGGCATGTCGCCCAAGGAGGCGCTCGACCACCTCGAAGGCGCGATGTCCGAGTACTACGCGGTCGGCGAGGTCCGTGACCTCCCGTCCGCCGAGGAGGCGGCCACCGATGCACCTTGAGCTTGCCATCGCCGGAGTCGGGGGGCAGGGCGCTCTGACCGTCGGCCAGCTCATCGGCGTCGCCGGGATCAGCCACGGCAAGAACGTCACCAACACGCCGATCTACTCGCCCGAGGTGCGCGGCGGCAGCTCCAACGCCCTCGTTGTCGTCTCCGATGACCCCGTCGGCTCGATGATGGTCGCCGAGCCCTACGCGGCGATCTTCCTCTGCGACCTCTCGGTCGAGCGGATCCTGCCGACCCTCACCGAGGGCGCCAGCGTCGTCGTCAACACCACCCTCGCCGCGACCGGGCCGTTCTCCGCCCGCGGCGACCTGCGGCTCGCCGCCCTCCCCGCGAGCGACATCGCGCAGGAGCTGGGCGATGTCCGGGTGGCGAACATGGTGACCGCCGGAGCGCTCTCCGTGGTCTACCCGGACCTCCCGTTCGGGTGGCTCATCGACGCCCTGCCGGGGCTCCTGGGCCAGAAGCGCGCCCGCTTCCTCGATCTCAACCGCGCCGCACTCGAGCGAGGGGCGGAACTGGCCCGGGGGTAGTCCGGACGGACCGGTTGCCCCCGCCGAGGGGCCGTCCTTCGCGCCGGCTCACGCGCTCGGCATGAGGACCTTCCACCGGTCCCGGGTGAGCGCGGTGAGGCGGGCGGAGAACTCCGCCAGATCGAGGCCGCTCAGGCCCAGCACGTCACAGACCCACGGAACGGTGGTGGGCACCAGCTCGTCGCCCGGGAAGCCCAGGCCGGCCTGCCGGACCAGGCAGTCGCTGGCATGGACCAGTGCGACCGAGGCCATGCTGGCGACCTCGCGCGGCGGCTCGTGGTGCAGGCTCGCAGCGTGGGTGACCTGCTCCGGGAAGTGCCACTCGGAGAGGACCAACTCGGCAACATCGCAGTGGGAGAACCCGAAGACCTCGATCTCCGATTCGAGGATCGCCCGCCCCGTGGCCGCAAGGTGTACCGCCTCGGCGTACTCCGCGGGCTGTGCCGAGGCCATC
The DNA here is from genome assembly GCA_964598695.1 of uncultured Armatimonadia bacterium. Lineage (GTDB taxonomy): Bacteria > Armatimonadota > Zipacnadia > UBA1398 > UBA1398 > CAZRDB01. Next base: position 3,924 of record CAZRDB010000032.1, on the reverse strand, counting down.
ACAACCTTGCCCACGTCGTGCAACAGGCCACAGATGAAGGCCTCCTCGCCGTCCTTCGCGAGCCGTGGGGCCAGCTCGCGCGCGGCGCAGCCGACACCGATGGCGTGGAGCCACAGGCGGGTGAAGTCCAGCCCGGATGCGGGAGAGCCTTGGCTGAACTGGTCGAGCACCGCGAGGCCGAGCGCGATCCGCCGGACCCCCTCGTACCCGATCAGCACGATCGCGTCGCGGATGGTCGCGATCCTCCGACCCAGGCTGAAGTACGCCGAGTTCGCGAGGCGCAGAAGCCGCGTCGAGGTGGCCTGGTCTGAGGCGATGATGCGAGCGACGTCCACCGCCGACGAGCCTGCATCCGACAGGGTGTCGAGCAGCTTCGCGGCGATGAACGGGAGCGTGGGCAGGTCGCCCACGCGCTCGCAGAACTCCTCACGTGAGATGGACACGATCGCCTCCCGGTTCCCTCGGGCACGGGGCACCCCGGCGCCCTTGGGTAAACGGGCGCGCCGAACCGGGGGTTCAGCGCGCCGTGCCGGGGGGGGCCTCAGCCGCTCGGCATGAGGGCCTTCCAGCGCTCGCGCGCATGGGCCGTCACGCGCATGGCGAACTCCGCCGTGTCGAGGTCCTGAAGGCGAAGCAAGTCGCGGGCCCAAGGGTCGATCGTGGGAGTCACCATGTCCCCCGGGTAGCCGAGCATCGCTTGGCGGACCAACCCGTCGCCCGCGTGGACCAGCGCGACGCTCTCGCAGTGGTGCGTGCCGGGGCGGGGCTCGTGGTGGCGCGCCGCGGCCAAGGTCACCTGCTCGGGGAAGCGCCACTCGCCCAGGATCAGCGCCGCGACGTCGTCGTGACTGAAGCCGAACACCTCGCGCTCCGCCTCGCGGATCGTCGTCCCTTCCGCCGCTCGCTGGACGGCGCGGCCGTAGTCCTCCGGGGCGAGGGAGGCGAGCGCGACCTTCCCCACGTCGTGCAGGAGGCCGCAGACGAAGGCCTCCTCGCCGCCCACCTCGACGCGCGGAGCCAGCTCGCGCGCCGCGCACCCCACGCCGATCGCGTGAAGCCACAGGCGGGCGAAGTCGAGGCCCGAGGCGGCCGAGCCCTGAGCGAAGTGGTCGAGGACGGCGAGACCCAGGGCGATCCGGCGTACGCCCTCGTACCCGATGAGGACGACCGCGTCGCGGATGGTCGTCACACGGCGGCCCAGGCTGAAGTGCGCGGAGTTGGCCAGGCGTAGGAGGCGGGTGGAGGTCGCCTGGTCATAGGCGATCACGCGGGCCACGTCAACCGCCGAGGAAGCCGCGTCGGAGACCAGATCGAGCAGCTTGGCCGCGATGAACGGGAGGGTCGGGATGTCGCCGATCCGCTCCACGAACTCCTCACGCGTGATCGCCATGGCCGCCTTCTCGCATCGAGGACACCCCCACCCGGCAAACGACGGGCTCTCCCCGAGGGTTCAGGGAGAGCCCGTGCCGTGTGCTCGGTTGTCGAGCGGAAGCGCCGCTCGGCGCTAGGCGCTCTTGCCGCAGAGCTTGAGCAAGCGCTCCCAGGTCGCGTCGACCTCGGCCTGGGCCTGCTCGATCATGTACTCGTTGCCCGGCTGGAACATGTGGCGGAAGCGGCCCTGAGGCTTCAGGTACTCCTCGATCGGCAGCTTCTGCTTCGGCTCGTAGCTGAGCTTGTAGACGCCGTCCTCGACCTCGTAGAGCGGCCACGCGCAGGTGTCCATCGCGAGGCGGCAGATCTCCACGAGCTTCTCGGTGTCGTAGCGCCAGCCGCGGGGGCAGGGGGCGAGGACGTTGAGGAACGCCGCGCCGCCCTTGTGGATCGCCTTTCCGGCCTTGGTGGTGAGATCGTTCCAGCGGCCGGTGATCGACTGCGCGACGTACGGCACACCGTGGGCGACGCAGATCTCGGTCAGGTTCTTCCGGCCCTGGAGCTTGCCGGGGACGGCCTTGCCGACCGGGGTCGTGGTCGTATTGGCGCCGAACGGCGTGGCCGACGAGCGCTGGATGCCGGTGTTCATGTACGCGCCGTTGTCGTAGCAGACGTACACGAAGTCGTGGCCGCGCTCGAGCGCGCCGGAGAGCGACTGGAGGCCGATGTCGTAGGTGCCGCCGTCGCCGCCGAAGGCGATGAACCGCACGTTCTCCTCGGAGCGGCCGGCGCGCTTACGCGCTTGGTAGGCCGCCTCGACACCGGAGATGGTCGCCGCGGAGTTCTCGAAGGCGGAGTGCACGAACGGGACGCCCCACGAGGTGTACGGGTAGATCGTCGTCGAGACCTCGAGGCAGCCGGTCGCGCTGCAGACGACGACCGGGTCCTCGGTGGCCATGAGGATCTGGCGGACGGCGATCGTGGCCCCGCAGCCTGCGCAGAGCCGGTGTCCGCCGGTGAGTCGTTCGGGTCGAGCCGCTAGTTCCTTGAGCGATGCCATGCGGAAGTCAGCCTCCTACTCGCGGACACCGATGAAGTCGATGAGCGGGACGTCCTTGCCCTGCGCGGCGGCCAGGACCTCATCGGCGTAGCCGGCGATCTCGTCCATCGAGATCTCGCGGCCACCCAGGCCGTAGACGCGGTCCAGGACCGGAGTGGTGGAGCCGTAGAGCGCCGAGCGGACCTCGGTCCAGACCGGGTTGCCGTAGCCGCCGAAGGTCATGGAGCGGTCGAAGACGCCCACGGCCTTCACGCCACGGAGCGCCTTGGCGATCATCTCGGCCGGGAACGGGCGGAAGACGCGGACCTTGAGGAGTCCGACCTTCTTGCCCTGCTCCCACAGGTTGTCGACGACGTCCTTGATCGTGCCGCAGGTGGAGCCCAGGGCGACCAGCGCGACCTCGGCGCCCTCCATGCGGTACTCCTCCATGAAGCCGTAGGAGCGACCGAACTCCGCCGCGAACGCCTTGTCGACGGCCTCGATCGCGGCCGGCACGTGCGTGTAGGCCTCGACCTGGCTGCGCTTGTGCTCGAAGTAGAAGTCCTGCAGGTCGAGCGCCCCGACCGTCAGCGGCTTGAGCGCGAGCAGGTCCACCTCGGGCTGGAACGGGCCGACGAACTTCTGGACGGCCGCCTTCTCGGGCACCTCGATGACCTCTTGCGCGTGGCTGATGACGAAACCGTCGAAGCAGACCATGACCGGCAGGCGGACGTCCGAGGTCTCCGCGATCCGAACGGCCTGGATCGTGTTGTCGAAGATCTCCTGCGTGTTCTCGCAGAACAGGTGGATCCAGCCCGCGTCCCGCGCGCCCATCGTGTCGGAGTGGTCGCAGTGGATGTTGATCGGGCCGGACAGCGCCCGGTTGGCGACCGGCATGACGATCGGCAGGCGCAGCGACGCGGCGATGTACAGCATCTCCCACATCAGCGCCAGGCCCTGCGAACTGGTCGCGGTCATGACCCGAACGCCGGAGCAGGCCGCGCCGATACAGGCCGACATCGCCGAGTGCTCGGACTCGACGGCCACGAACTGGGTGTTGACCTCGCCGTTGGCGACATACTCCGAGAACTTCTGCACGACCTCGGTGGCCGGAGTGATCGGGTAGGCTGCGACGACGTCGGGATCGATCAGGCTCAGCGCGAGCGATACCGCTTGGTTACCCTCGATGAGGATTCTCTTGCCCATATCCTAAGGTCTCCCTCCTTCGCCCTACTCGGACTCCATCGTGATGGCTCCGGCTTTGGGGGGACAGACCTCCGCACAGATGCCACAGCCCTTGCAGTGGTCGTAGTCGATGCCGGTCATCTTGGACTCGCTGACGAGGATCGAGGAATCGGGGCAGTATGCCCAGCACATCAGACAGTTGATGCACTTCTCCGCGTTCCACACGGGCCGATTGCCCGTGCGCCAGTCGCCGGTCTTGAACTCGGCGGCCGTGCCGCCCTCGGGGATGATCCCGCCGCGAGGAAGGTCCTTCCAGCCCGCATTCTTCT
>CAZRDB010000031.1:3374-35116 GCA_964598695.1 uncultured Armatimonadia bacterium | reverse complement strand
AACGGGTGAGTGCCCGAGTCGCCCGGGGGAGGACCGGTTCGCCGTACAGCACGACAGCCGGCAACCCATACGGCCCCCGGATGGTGGGATGCTCCATTCGCGGTGGAATAGCTCTCGCGCATTCTGCCTGCCAGTAGTAAGCCTCAAGACAGCGAAAAGGCATTATGACTCCCGCCTGGCGCCCCTGTCAATGCTCCGCTCGCCGATCCCGAGCGCGCCGGCCTCCTCCATCCCCCCGCCACGGCTCCTCCACGCACCCTCCATATAGGGCGACCGTTCCGAACCCCGGCCCCCACGGCGCGTCGGTCCCCGTATCCCAGACCACCAAGGAGGGGTCCACGATGACCGAACCCACACCGAGCAAGCCCCTGCGCGGACGATCGCTGACCAGCCTGATCCTCGGCCCGTGCTTCCTCCTCGTCGCCCTGAGCGGCTTGCTGATGTACCTCTGGTCGCCCTCGATGCCGCCGAGTGTCCTCGGGCTCGCGAGAGGCCAGTGGAAGGAACTCCACACCGTCCTGAGCTTCGCCTCGCTCGCCGCCGCTCTCGTCCACATCCTCTACAACGGGCGCGCCATCCTCGGCTACCTCGCGGCGCCGTTCCGCGCTCGCCGCCGAGTCACCCGGGAGGCGCTGCTCTCCGCCGCGATCCTGGCGGCGATCGTCGCGGGAACCGTCCTCCGGGTGCCGCCCTTCAGCCTCATCGCGGGCTCGGGCGGGCACCACGGGCCGCCTCCCGGGGCCGCCTCGGGGCAGCCCGGCCCGAACGTCCGCTGAACGCCCCGGCCCCCACGGTCTGTACAGCACGGGAGCCCCGACAACCGTCGGGGCTCCGTGTCTGTCTGGCAGGTGCAGGCTGGCTGGCCTAGCGGGCGCGCCGGCGCTTCCGGGCGACCGCACCCGCACCGGCGGCGACGCCGATGAGGCAGAGGCTGGCAGGTTCCGGAGCCCGCGCGGAGCGCACCTGCAGGAAGTCGTTGTTGCAGGTCTCGCTCACGACCACGCTGTCGAAGCCGCCGATGTGGGCCATCACCGCATCGGTGATCGAGATCTGATAGGCGTACGTCTTCCCCCCGTTGTCCCCGAGACCGCGGAGTTCGGTGCCCCAGTAGCTGACGCCGTAGGAGGCGCTGCTGTCGCCGGAGCCGTGGTAGAAGTTGCTGCCCCAGTTGTACCCGTTCTTGAGGTCGCCCGGGTTCTCGCCGCCGCCGGGGGTGTAGCCGTCGGTGTTGTTGCCCTTCCAGCGCTTGGGATCGCGCCAAGCCTTGCCGGAGTTCGTCGTGGCGGCGCCGTAGCCCCAGAGCGCGTCGTACTCGGCGTAGCCCGCGTGCGTCCCGCCGGTCTTGACCGAGAGTGCGGCGCGGTTGTCGTTGCTGCCGGTCGAGTCCCAGGTGAGATCGCCGCTCGCGTCGCGGTTGGGGTTGATCGCGAGGTCCCCGCGCCAGTGCTGCTGGCCGGATTCGTTCCAGATGTCGGCGCTGCCGGAGCTGATCACCAGGAAGTTGTGGGTCCCGGCCGCGTGACGGTAGAAGATGCCCTCGATGTCGAACATCTCGCTGCCGGGGTCCGGATGCCCCGGGGTGACCTTCCAGTCATTCCAGGCGTACGAGATGGTCGGGTCGACCGTGCCCAGCGCAAGCTTGCCGCCCGAGAGCGAGAGCGACAGGCCGGCCCAGTCGGACCATCGGGCGCTGGTGGTGGAGTCGAAGTCGTAGTACGTGGTTGCAGAGCTGGTTGCGGCGCCTGCTGCCATGCAGCAGAGCGCCAGGGCAAGAGCCCCGGAGCGCAGAGACCTCATCAGTTTTCCCTCCCGACGTTGAACCGTGCAGGCGTCACAATACCGTACCGCCTGCCATACGACAACACATCGTGCGAAAGATCGACCGGATTCCCGCTCGCGGCGGGGAGCGGCGGGTCGGTTGACCTTCGCCCGGCCCTGTGACAGAATGGCGCACCACCGAAACGGCCTCCGCCGCCGCCGATCCCGTGTTCCCACTCGGACCGTTCGCGCCGGTGCAGGCCACCCACCACCCGGGAGGCGCGCGATGCGTAGCGATCAGGTCAAGAAGGGGATCGAGGCCGCGCCGCGGCGCTCGCTCCTGATGGCGACCGGGCTCGGCAAGAGCCGTCTCGAGGCCCCGTTCATCGGGATCGCCAGCGGCTTCACCGACCTGATCCCCGGCCACTGCGGGATGCGCGAACTCGAGCGCGCGCTCGAGCAGGGCGTCTGCACCGGGGGCGGCACCCCCTTCGTGTTCGGGATCCCCGGCATCTGCGACGGGATCGCGATGGGCCACCGGGGGATGACCTTCTCCCTCCCCAGCCGCGAGATCGTCGCCGATGCGGTCGAGTGCGTTGCCGAAGCCCACGGCCTCGACGGCCTGCTGCTGCTGACCAACTGCGACAAGATCACGCCCGGGATGATCATGGCCGCCGCGCGCATGGACATCCCTGCGATCGTCGTGACCGCCGGCCCGATGATGGCCGGCACGAACGGCGTTCGCCGGCTGGACCTGGTCCGGGATACGTTCGAAGCCGTCGGTCAGCGGATGGCCGGGACGATCGATGACGCGGAGTTGGCCTGTCTCGAGGAGTGCGCCTGTCCGGGGCCGGGCTCGTGCGCGGGCATGTTCACCGCCAACACCATGGCCTGCGTGGCCGAGGCCCTTGGGATCAGCCTGATGGGTTGCGCCACGGCCATTGCCGGCTCGGGCAAGAAGCGGCGAATCGCGTTCGATTCCGGCGCGCGCATCGTCGATCTCGTGCGGGAGAACCTCTCGATTCGTCGGTACCTGTCGCCGGCGGCCTTCCGGAACGCGATCCGGGTCGACATGGCGCTCGGCGGATCGACGAACACCGCGCTGCACATCCCGGCGATCGCCCATGAGGCCGAGGTACCCCTCGATCTCGACACGTTCGACGCGATCAGCCGCACGACGGCCCACATCGCGTCCTTGCGGCCCGGTGGCGACCACTTCCTGGAGGATCTCGAGCGCGCCGGGGGCATCCCGGCGGTTCTTCGCGTTCTCCGCGAGCTGCTCGAGGACACCCCGACGGTGACCGGCGCCTCGCTCCGCACGATCGCGGAGCAGTCGTCGGTGCTCGATGCCACCGTGATTCGGGAGATCCCTGATGCCTACCACGCGGAGGGCGGCATTGCCGTTCTCCGTGGCAACCTCGCCCCCGCGGGATCGGTCGTCAAGCAGACGGCGGTCTCCGAGGAGATGCGCGTCTTCGAGGGTCGCGCCCGGGTGTTCGACTCGGAGGTGTTGGGTAGGAAGTCGATTCTCGAGGGTACGGTCGGCGCCGGCGACGTCGTCGTCATCCGCTATGAAGGCCCCAAGGGCGGCCCGGGGATGCGCGAGATGCTGGGTCCGACCTCGGCGATCGCCGGCATGGGCCTGGCTTCGTCGGTGGCGCTCATCACCGATGGCCGCTTCTCCGGCGGCACGCGCGGACCCTGTATCGGACACGTCTCCCCCGAGGCGGCGGAAGGGGGGCCGATCGCACTGGTCGAGGAAGGCGACGTGATCCGCGTCGACATCCCCGCCCGTCGCCTAGAGCTGCGGATCTCCGACGAGGAGCTAGCCCGTCGCGCGAGCGCATGGCAGGCGCCGACGCCCCGTGTCACGCGGGGCTATCTGGCCCGCTACGCCGCTCAGGTCAGCAGCGCCTCCACCGGCGCGATCGTCTCCGCCGGTGGCGGTGAGAGCTGAAGGGAGACGCATGTGAACTCAGTTGGAGCCGACGTACTGGTCCAGGCCCTCGCCCACGAGGGCATTGACCGAATCTTCGGGATTCCCGGCGGAGTCGCCATCCCGATCTTCGATCGCCTCTACGATGGACCGGTCCGCTGCATCCTGGCGCGTCACGAGCAGGGCGCCGCGCACATGGCCGACGGCTTCGCCCGCGCCAGCGGACGGGTGGGCGTCTGTATCGCCACCTCCGGCCCGGGCGCGACGAACCTGATCACGGGCCTGGCCACAGCGTACATGGACTCCGTGCCCGTGCTCGCAATCACCGGCCAGGTCCGCACCAATCTCATCGGCACCGACGCCTTTCAGGAGGCCGACATCTTCGGGTGTACGCTGCCCGTGGTGAAGCACTCCTACCTCCTCAAGTCGGCCGAGGAGATCCCCCAGGCGATCCACGACGCCGTCTACCTCGCGACGTCGGGGCGGCCCGGCCCGGTTCTGGTCGACATCCCCGTCAACGTCTCGACCGCCAACTGCGAGTACCGGCCGGCCGAGGACCATGACCTGACGGGCTACAAGCCGACCGTTCGCGGCAACGCGCGGCAGATCCGCAATGCGGCGATGTTGATCGGCAAGGCCCAGCGTCCGCTGATCTACGCCGGCGGCGGCGTGATCTCGGCCGGCGCCGCGCACCTGCTCCTCGAGCTGGCCGAGAAGACCAACATCCCCGTGTTCTCGACCCTGCTGGGCAAGGGCACCATCCCGGAGACCCACCGGCTCTCGTTGGGCATGGCGGGGATGCACGGCAGCGCCTACGCGAACTACGCGATCAACGAGGCCGACCTGATCCTCGCGGTCGGAGCGCGCTTCGACGACCGCGTCACCGGCAATGTCGCCAAGTGGGCCCCGAAGGCCCGCTTCATCCACATCGACGTCGACCCTGCCGAGGTCGGCAAGGTCGTCAACCCCACAGTGCCGATCGTGGGAGACGCCAAGTCCGTGCTCGAGGACCTGCTCCCCGTCGTGGCGGAGCGGGAGGCCGATCTGTGGAACGCGCGCTGCGACGAGTGGAAGAAGGCCTACCCGCTGACGGCCGCGCGCCGCTCCGACGGCCTTCTCACGCCCCAGCACGTGATCCAGCGGCTGTACGAGCGGACCCGGGGCGAGGCGATCATCGCGACCGACGTGGGCCAGCACCAGATGTGGGCCGCGCAGTTCTGCCTCGTCGACCACCCCCGCCACTGGCTCTCCTCGGGCGGGCTCGGGACGATGGGCTATGGCTTCCCGGCCGCCATCGGCGCACAGGTCGCCTGTCCCGACAAGACCGTCATCGCGATCGTTGGCGACGGCGGCGTGCAGATGACCTTCCAGGAGCTGTCGGTGGCCTGCAACGAGAAGGCCAACGTCATCCTCGCCGTGATGAACAACGGCTACCTGGGGATGGTCCGGCAGTGGCAGGAGCTGTTCTGGAACCGCCGCTACTCGGCCGTCGACCTCTCCGGGTCCCCCGACTTCGTCAAGCTGGCGGAGGCGTACGGCTGCGAGGGGCTTCGCGCCCAGACGGAGGAGCAGGCCGAGGAGATCATCACGCACGCCCTCGAGCGCCGGCGCGGCCCGATCCTGCTGGACTTCGTGACGGTCCGTGAGGAGAACGTCTACCCGATGATCCCCGCCGGGGGATCGGTCGAGGACATGAAGCTGCAGTAGCGCCGCGAGGAGGAGGGAACAGAGCATGGCGACGACCGGCGGACAGAACGGCGATCAGGTCCACACCATCAGCGCGGTCGTAGACGACCGGGCCGGTGTCCTCGCGCGCATCTCGGGCCTCTTCGCGCGGCGAGGCTTCAACATCGCGAGCCTCGCGGTCAACAGGACCCACCAGCTGAACCGCTCCCGCATGACGATCCGCGTCGAGGGCGGCCAGAGCACGGTCTGCGAGCAGATCGTGAAGCAGCTCTACAAGCTCGTCGAGGTCCTCAAGGTCTACGACCACGTCGACACCGACGTGGTCGAGCGCGAACTGGCGCTCGTGAAGGTCGGCTGCAATGCGGCCAACCGTGCCGAGATCATGCAGATCGCGACGATCTTCCGGGCGGCCGTGGTCGACGTGACCGACAGCTCGCTCGTCGTGGAGGTCACCGGCCGCGGCGAGAAGATCGACGCGCTGGTACGGCTCCTCGAGCCGTTCGGGATCAGCGAGATGGCCCGGACAGGGTGCGTCATCCTTGCCCGAGGCGTGCACGAGACGTAGGGGGACCGCGCGATGAACCCGCCGCCCGAGCTGATCACGGTCGAGCAGTTCGCGCCCGTCTGGACCGTGCTCTGCGCGCTCTGGACGCTCGGCTGCCTCGTGGCCTGCTGCGCGGGCGTACCGAGAGAGAGGGGAGGGCGCCCGAGAGCGGGCGCCCTTGCCCTGCTCGGGCCGCTCGGATGGGGGCTGTGGACGCTCTACCGGGCTCGGGTCGCCTACGACCCCTCGACCGGCGTCGCGGGACTCCACAAGGTCTCGGTCTTCCTCACCCACCTCGCGCTGTTCCTGATCGTCGGGGTCGCCGCCGGCGCGGCGATCGGCCGGCTCGCGCGACGGAGCCGCACTCCCGAGGCGGCCGAGGCAGGAGCCTCCCCGCGGGCGGCCAACAAGAGCTGAAAACGTCCTCCCGCTCACGCGTCTGTAGAGTAGGGTAGGGGAGGGCGCGCGAAGCAGGCAGGTCGTCGATGGCAGCCCTGGCCCGTCACAAGAGAGACCTCCAGCTTGCGCGGCGATGCGCCGAAGGCGATCCCGCGGCTCTCGATGCTCTCGTCGACGAGTACTACGCCACCGTCCTGAACTTCGTCCGCCGCTTCACCGGCCACCGCGACGATTCCCCGGACCTGGCGCAAGACGTCTTTCTCAAGGTGCTCCGCGCGATCGGCGGGTACGACGGAGGCGCGGCGCTCCGGACCTGGATCCTCACGATCGCGGCCAACGCGTCGCGCGACGTGATCCGGCGCAAGCGGCGCACGCGCGAGGACGTCGCCGCGGAGCCGGAGCTGGTCCTCCTCGATCAGCGCGTCGACGACCGCCCCGACCACCGTCCCGAGGACCGGGCCGGCCGCGTGCTTCGCGCCGAGACGGTGCGGGCTGCCGTCGAGCGGCTCCCAGAGGTCCACCGCGTCGCGGTGATCCTGCGGTACTACCATGACCTCTCGCTCCAGGAGATCGCCGACGTGTGTGGGTGCACCATCGGCACTGTGGGCTCGCGGATCCACTACGCGATGAAGAAGCTGCACCGCCTGCTGGCCGACGACCCGCACGCGGCCGAGATCCTCGACATCGCGGAGGAGGGGGGCCGCCGATGAACTGCCAGCAGGCCCAACTCCTCATGCTCGACCGGCCCGACGAGCGTCGCAGGGCCGGCGTACGCCGCTCGCTCTCGCGGCACCTCGTCTCGTGCGCCACCTGCCGCGCCGCGTTCGCCGAGGTGCAGCTCACCGCCGAGCTTCTGGGAGCCTGGGACGATGCGCCGGTCGGCGAGCACCAGAAGGCGGCGTGCCTCGCCCGCCTGCTCGAGGCCGCGCCCGCCGCGGGGGGGCGTGCCCCGAGCCCCGGGCACAGCCGCGCGATGCCCCGGCTGCCCGTCTCGCCTCGGTTCGCGTTCCTCCTTCTCGTGGCGGCCCTGGCGCTCATCGTCGGTCCAATCGGCGGGGGCGGGGGGATCGCCGGAATCAGCGCCGACATCGGCGACGCTCTCGGCGCGATCGACACCTGGAGCGCCGAGGGCACCGCGACGCCCCCTCTCGTGCGCACCGCCGCCGGGCAGCTCTGCAACCACATCGAAGTCTGGTTCCGCAAGCCCGACCGGATCGCGGTGCGCGTCGACCGGCAGCTCCCCTCCGGCCCCGCGTTCGCCCTAACCCGTGACGAGGGCGGCGTCTCGTTGGTCGATCCCTCGGGCGTGGCCCAGCCGGACCTCGCGCGCCAAGCCTCGCTCCTCCGCTCCGAGCAGTTGTTTGATGTCTCGTCGTGGGTGGCCCGTCGCTCGCTGATGCACGCTCCGGTGCGCGATCTCGGCCTGAGCCGGTTCGGCGACCGGTACGTCCGCAAGATCCGGGTCATCCCGCAGGAGGGCTGGCTGGCGGATTCCGCCTACGCAGCTGAGCCGGGCATCCAGATCCTGGTCGATGCCGAGACGATGCTGCCCGTGCTGCTCGAGACGCGGACCCACGGCTCCGTCGTGATCCTCGACTTCGACTACGGCACGGAAATCCCTGACGGCGTCTTTGGCGACTGACCGGGGCCGAGCGGCCCCGCCACACCCCGCACGTCTCCTGTCCAGAAGCACAGCGAGCGGCCCCCGATCCCGGGAGCCGCTCGCAACGGTTCACGCAACATAACATGTATTATCGGACATTCGCCCGATTCGCCGCCACGACCGGCCAGGCGGCCGGCGGCGCCTCACTCGCCGGCGAAGATCTTGTCCACCCGGCCCGCGACGTCGGTCAGGTAGGCCTCGTCGCCGCCGCCCAGCTCGCAGGTGCAGAAGCCGGCGTAGCCGACCTCGCGGAGCGCCGCCGTGACCTTGGGCCAGTCCACGTCGCCCTCACGCAGGTTCATCCAGGCTTGGTCGGAGCGCCGGAAGTCCTTGAGGTGGATCCGCTTGATCCGCTCGCCGAGCGTCAGGATCCAGTCCTCGGACCAGCCGTACACGACCACGTTGCCCACATCGAAGTACGCGCGCAGGTACGGGCTGTTCAGCTCATCGACATAGCGCGCGAACTCGAGCGGACTCAGGAGGAACTTGTTCCAGACGTTCTCGACGGAGATCGTGACTCCGAGCTGCTCCGCTGCCGGGATCAGCTCGCGCAGGTGCTTCTGCGAGCGATCGTAGGCGTCGGCGTACCGAGTCTCGGCGTTCACGATCGCCGGCACCACGAGCACGTTGTCGGCGCCAAACGCCTGTGCGCATGCGAGCGCGTGGAGGATCTCCTCCTTGCCCTTGTCCGTGACCGCCGGATCGGCGCTCGAAAGAGGCGCCCCCCAGCCTCCGTAGATCACGGAGTGCAGGGCCAGACCCGCAGCCTCGGCCAACTGCCGTAGCTCCGTCGCCTCCCCCACCGTGCCGACCGGCGGCATCTCGATGCCGTCATAGCCACACCGCTTGGCAAGGGCCATCCGGTCGGCGGGGGGCAGGTCGCCCGGCAGCATCCCCCAGGTGACCGCCTTCTTCCACGGGGAGTCGGGTGCGGTCTGCGCGCTAACCGTCGCCGCGGCCGCGAGGATCGCGCCGCCTGCGCTTGCTCCGAGGAAATCGCGTCTCGTCATCTCCGTCGCATTCCTTTCCGGCTCCCTGGCATCGGTCGGGAGCCCCACGGGCCTACCAGCGGTCGCCCCGCTCAGCCGGAGCGCCGCGCCCCGGCTCACGGTCGGCGCCGGTGCTCTCCGGGCCGCTCTCTCCCCAGGCGGGCCTCTCGGAGAACGCAACAGGCGTCGGATCCACGCCCCAGGCCGGGATCCCGATCGTGCGGCCTGCCTCCGAGGCGTCGTGGGTTACTTCGATCTCCACGGTGGCCGTCCCTCGCGCCCCGGTCAGCTTGTAGCTCACCGTCGTGCCGGCCTCGTCGGCGTCCATGTCCATCTTGATCTTCGCGGAGTTCGGGACCATCTCGTAGTGCGTCAGCGGAGCGCCGATCCTGCGGTCGAGCGCGGCGCGCAGCTCATCGGCCGTGACCCCTCGGCCCGCCGACTTCGCCGCACCCTCGTAGTCCTGCGCGACCAGCATGTCGAGCCAGGGCTCGGCCATGCGCGCGCTCGGACCGGCCGCCTGGTGCATCGTCCAGGCCATGAACGCGGCGAAGCAGCCGCAGGTTCCCACGCCGAAGACGGCGACCAGCACCAGGATCAGCACGATGACCCGCTTCTCCTTGCGCGACCGCTCCCCCATGCTCTGCACACCCGGCGGGGGCGGCAGTCCCAGGTCCATCGGCAACCTCCGATCGTGCTTTCGCGAGCCTCCGATGAGGCTAGTTCCGCGGGGCGCCGCGAGTGCGTTCCAGGGCGCTCTCGCGGGCTCGCCGCTGCAGATCGGCCCAGAACGCGTAGCGTTCCTCGGTGGGTCGGTCCGTCTCGGCCAGGGCCCAGCCGGGCATGTCGGGCCGCGGTGCGTCGGTGAGCCTCCGCGCGCCGGCTTCGATCAGGGCGAGGATCTCCTCCCGCGCGGCTTCCGGGGCCATCGCAAGCAATGGGCTCAACGCCGGCCGCGTGAAGTTGACCCAGGCGTCAGGCTCGACCGTCAGGCCGGCCGAGGCGATCGACCGGCCGCTGAGCTGCTCCAGCCGCGCGGTCTCGGCGGGGGTGAGCGGGCTGCGCCCGTACTGGTGGCTCGGGAAGCCGGAGGAGAAGCTCGGGTAGTACGGGGCGTTGAGATCGACCCACGTGATCACCCGGTCGAGGCTCTCCGGGTCGAGCTGAACGCCCGCGTGCCCCTCGCGGATCACCTGGACGAGGCGGCTCGCCCGCGCGCCCCAGCTCAGGGGCGGCTGCACCTCAGCGGGCCCAGCCCCGACCACGCCGAGGTAGCCCTTCCGCCACAGCTCGTCGTACGAGACGTTGAAGGCCAGAACCCGGTCTCCGGAGAGGTTCAGCCGCTCTCCGGCAGGCTGGCCGTAGTCGTGGCACGAGACGCAGTAACGGTCCCACACGGGCTGGACCTCGGCGGTGTAGCTGAAGTCCCGCGTCGGGCCGTGCCACTCGGCCAGCCGGCTAGGCGGACGGTGGAAGGCGACCGTGTCACGGTTGGGCAGGCTCTCGCGGCGGCTCTCGTGGCAGCCGCCGCAGCCGAGCATCTCGCCGGGCCGGACGATGGTTCCGCTCCGCATGGACTGCACCATGGCGCCCTCGCCGTCCAGGAGCTGGAAGTAGACGAACCGGTCGGCCGGGACCTCGACGTACGCCGATCCGTCGGCCTCGACCGGAGCGGTGCCGAGGATGCGCTTGGCGTTGAAGTCGTGCCAGGCCATCGCGGGGGCCTGTACGCCCTGGCCGGGCCACGCCTCGGGGGTCCAGAACCGCTTCTCCGGGACCTCGACAACGCGGATGCTCGCGACGGTTCCCGGGGCGACGCGCTCCATGCCCGTGCCCGCGTAGACATCCGGGAGGTAGAGCCACCCCACGTCACGGTGGAGCGCGATCCGGTCGGGCAGCGCCTGGGGTGGCCGGGTGGGCTCGAGCGGCATCGGGTCGTAGCAGCCGGGCGCCTCCTCGTGCAGGAGCACCTCATTGCCGAAGACGTCGACGAGGTAGAGGGCCATCTCCTCGCCGCGCCCTACCATGCGGGAGCACAGGAGATACTTGTCGCTGAGGGGGTAAGGGTCCTCGTACTTGGGGGAGACCGCGGTGAACTCGTCGATCCCGCCCCGCATCACGTGGTCCATCGCGGAGGCGGGCCAGGTCATCACGACGGGATCCTTCCCGTCGAGCCCCAGGTTGCGGTCGACGAGTGCGAGGGCGCCCCACGGGCGGTCGTGGCACGAGCCGAAGACGCAGAGAAACCGGCCGGGCCGGCCGGGTACCGGCCTCGGGTCGAGGACCCCGCCGGGCGAGGGCGTGTTGTTGCCCCAGTAGATCGCGTGCTGTGTTCCGTCGGGGTTACAGGTCCACAGTCCCTGTGCGTCCCCGAAGTTGCGATCGACGTACTCCCAGCGGTCGTAGACGATCCGGCCGTCGGGCAACAGCGCGCCGTGGCCCTCGTGGAGCGTGCTCTTTCCGATCTGGAGGATCCGGCTCCCATCGGGCTCCATGCGGAACAGGTTGCCCATGATGTGGCGGTTGCAGCCGCAGTACTTGGGCTCGCGCGTGGCGGTGAAGGCGATGCGGCCATCCGGCAGGTAGAGGGGATCGATGTCGCTCACTCCCCTCCCCTCCGTCAGCCGCACGACCCCCCCACCGTCGGCGCGGACCTCGGCGATGTGGTAGTCGTCGCCCGCGTCCTCGCGTAGCGAGACGAGCACCCGCGTGCCATCGCGCGAGACGTCGGGGTCTCGGACGATCCCGTTCGGCAGCTCCAGCAGCGTGCGCGTCGCCCCCGTTGCGACCTCGAGCACCTTGAGCGCCCCGCCCCCGCGGAAGCTCCCCGTGTTGATCTCACCGGTCTGGAACATCGTCTCGGTGTTGTGGTGATCGGGCAGGTACTGGGGCCGCACCACATACAGTACCTCGCGGCGGGCGATGAGCGGGTTCGCGAGCAGCGCCTCGCGGGCGAGCCGGTCGAGCGTGGTCGCAGCCTCGCCGGCGATCGGCCCCTGGAGCGACTGCTCGAGCGCGCGCAGCTCGTCGGCCAGCCCCGCGCGCACCGCGTAGGCGGCCCCGTGGGTGGCGCGGAGGTCCTCCATCGCCGCCCGGAGGCTCGCGAGGCGCGCACGGAGCGGCCCGGCGAGATCGGGCGTGACGGCATCGGCCGGGAGGTCCGCGAGTTCCTCCTCGGAGGGAGGCCGGAAGTCGTCGAACGTCACGTGGCCCCAGCCGCCCGTTGCCCGATCGACCATGAGCAGGTAGACCCGCCGGCCGACGAACTCGCGGACGTCCCAGATGTGGCGGTCCATCGTCTCGGTGTCGCGGCCGCGCGCCTGGCGGACGACCGCATCGCCCTCGGCGAGGCACAGCGCCATGTAGACGCCCTCCCCCGCCCCCCCCCCAACCAGGAACGAGACGAAGGGATCGGCGAGGACGAACGTGGGCGAACGCACGACGCCCGTGTAGGGGTCGCCTGATCCGTACTCGGGCGTCTCCAGGGAGCACAGGTAGTACGTGCCCTGCTTGTTGTAGATCTCGCCCGTGTTCCGGAACGTGGCACGGTCGCAGACGACGAGGCCGAATGCGCCCTCGGTGATCGACCAGCCCTGCAGGTCGCCGGTCTCGAAGTCGTACCGCGGCGTCTCCAGCCCTGCCGAGCGCCCGGCAGAGAGAAGCAGGGCGAGCAGTGCGACCACGGGCGCGCCTCCGCGCCCCGCATGATGGACCGAGCGCATGGTTGGGACTCCCCTACAGCGAGCCGAGGAAGTTGGCCAGGTCCTCGATCTGCTGCTCCGAGAGGTGGGACGTCCGGCCGTGCTTGTCGTCGCGGTTGCCCGTCGTCAGAACGTCCTTCAGGGTGACCGCGGTGCCATCGTGCAGGTACGGGCCGGTGCGGAACAGTTCGACCAAGGTTGGGGTGTCGAACTCCTCCTCGGTGTCGTACTTGGAGCGGGTGCCCACATCGACGGTCTTGAGGCCCGTGTAGATCGGCCCCGGGTGGCACTCGAGGCAGCCGGTCTCCTTGCTGTCGAACAGAGCCTTGCCGCGCGCGATGCTCTGCTGCATGGCCTTGCCTTCGTCGAGCAGCGGGCTGCGCTCCGGCTCCATGGCCGCGATGTAGGCCTCGAGGGCGTCGACATCGGCCGTCTCCGGTTGGCGGAAGAGGATGTACTTCACCCCGGCCTCGGCCGCGACGCGCATGTCGGCGCGGATCCCATGGGCCATCGAGGGCGGGGTCTTGCCCGCGAGCAGCAGCGACTTGGCGTTCTTCGGGTTCCCGAGGCCGTCGTTCATGAGGTCCCACATCAGCCCGTCAGCGCGGCCGTCGGGGTGGCAACTCGCGCAGGACTGCCACTGCTGGAAGCACAGCTTCGCATCGTGGAAGAGGAACTCGCCCTTGCGGACCAGATCCATCTCCTGCGGCGCGCCGAGCGGGAACGAGTCGCCATGCTTCATGTCCCCGGTGCGGAAGACCCCGATCGCATCGGAGAAGTAGTTGGCGACGAACAGGCGGGAGCCGTCGGGCGAGAGGGCGAGCCCGGTGGGCCCGAGCCCGCCGGCATCGTACCGCTTGCGCACGTCGTTGCGGTAGAGGAAGGTGAGATCGTTGGCGAGGTCCGCGCGCTGCTCCACCGGGACGGCCTCCACGACCTTGTGGAGAGTCGGCAGGTCGAGCACCGTGATCTCATGGGAGCCTCGGTGGGAGATGTACAGGGTCTCGCCATCGGGTGCGAGCAGCGCCCCAGTCGGGTTGGCCGCGCCGAGATCGAGGTCGTCCAGGAGAACGGTCGCGAGGAGCGTCCGGTCCGGGATATGGATGACCGACAGCATGTTGGTGTTGATCCAGCCGCGCTCGATCTGGGTGGTCGGGACGAGGAAGCGGCTCAGCACGCCGACCACGTAGGCCCACTGGCCGTCCTGCGAGCAGACGACCTGCTCCAGCTCGTTGCAGCCGGTCGGCAACCGGAGCGTTCCGGCAGTTGTGCGCGTCGCGGTGTCGACGAACGTCACATCGGCCGCCAGCCCGGGCTCGAAGTTCGAGCCGTTGGCGATCCGGTTGGTCACCACGAGCGTCCCGGTCGGCTCGGAGAGGGCGGCGTAGCCGGGCTCGCGCACCGCTGGCACACGGGCCAGCTCCTTGCCCTGCTTCGTGTCGACAACCGAGACGTCGTTGGTGAAGCGGTTGCAGACGTACAGCGTGGCGCCGTCGCCGCTCAGGGTCAGGCCGACGGGGTGGGCCCCGACGGAGATCTTCCGCTCGACCTTGTGGCTCTTCAGATCGACCACCGCCACGCACCGCGCCCGCGTGCAGGCCACGTAGGCGCGCCTCCCGTCGGGCGACAGCACGAGCCCGGACGGCGAGGAGGGCGTGGTCACGCTCCAGATCCGATCCCCGCTGGCCACACTCAGCGCGACCAGCCGGTCGGCGGTGTGCTCGGTGGCCAGCAGGGTCGCGCCGTCCGGTGTGACGGCCACGGCGAACGGAGAAGCGTAGACGGGCCGGGCCGCGGCCTCGGCGCGACCGGAGAGGCCCTGCGCGACAAGAGCCGCAACGGCGCAGGTCGCGAGGCTCGCGAGAATCCAGATCATCCGCATCGACAGATCAGCTCTCTCCACAGACGGGCCCGTTGGGCCACAGGGTGCTAGGACCCTCTCCTCTTCCACGACGCCTCTCTCCTCCCTCCCTCGATGGCCCCCGATCGCGGGTGGATATTTCTGGAGGGCGATGCCTCATGCGCACGAATATCGTCGTGCTGGTTCTGCAGGACCGGCCGGAAGGAGTCGAACGGAATGGCCACGCACGATGGAATGCATGAGTGTGGGAGCCACTGCTGCTGCGGCGCGCAGAGCAGACGACAGTTCCTGGCCTCCTGCGCGGCGCTTGCGGGGGGGGCGGCGGTCCTGCCGCTCGGCCCGCGGGCCTACGCGGCCAACCTGACCGAGACCGTCGATGAGGCCTCGCTTCGGCCCCGGCCGCGCGTGAAGGTCCTGATGGCCGTGGTCCGCCTCACGCCCCCGTATTGGCTCGGTTGGCCCGGCACCTCCTATGACCTGGAGGGCCACCGCGCCGAGTACACCGAGGCAATCCGACGGATCGGCGCGGAGACGGGGGTGCGGGTGGAGGTTCGCCCCGACCCAATCGAGAGCGAGGCACAGGTCGCCGAGTTCCTCGAGTTGGTCGCGCGCGAGCGGCCCGACGCGGTCCTGCTGCACCCGCAGCATCTGGCCGTCTGGCCGTGGATGCAGCGGATCGCGGACGCCGGCACGCCGACGATCATCTTCGCGCCGGTCGGGATGTCGTTCACCGGCCACGTGCTGACGATCTCGCGCCAGCCCGGCGTGCACGTCGTCTCCTCGATGGAGCTGGAAGGCGTCCGTGACGCCCTGCGCATGGTCCGCTGCAAGCGCCAGTTCGAGCAGACGCGCGTGCTGTGGATCCACGGCGACCGTCGCGAGGAGACCGTGCTCCCGACGCTGGGTGTCAAGGTTCGCCAGATCCCCCGGCGCGTCTTCAAGGAGCTGTTCGACCGCATGCCCGAGACGGCGGAGGTCCGCGCCGTTGCCGACCGCATGGCCTCGGTCGCGCGCAGGGTCGTCGAGCCGACGCGCGAGACGATGCTCAACGCCTCCCGGACCTACGTCACCGCCAAGCGGCTGCTCGCCGACGAGGGCGCCAACGCCCTCTCGATGGACTGCCTCGGCATGGTGGGCTCCCGGGTCGTCCCGACTCCTCCCTGCATGGCCTGGTCGATGCTCCAGGACATCGGCGTGACGGCCGGCTGCGAGGCCGACCTGTTCGGCGCGGTCTCGCTGATGTTCACCAGCTACCTTCTCGACCGTCCGGGCTACATGAACGACCCGGTCGCCGAGACCTACAAGAACCGGCTCGTCGCCTCGCACTGCACGTGCGGAACGCGGCTGGCCGGCTTCGACAAGCCGCCGGCGCCCGTCATCCTGCGGAGCCATTCGGAGTCCGACATCGGCGTCTCGACGCAGGTCCTGTGGCCGGAGGGTCAGCCCTGCTCGCTGATCCGCTTCACGGGGTCGGACGAGGTGCTCGTCGATACCGGCACCGTCGAGGCCAACCTCGACACCCCCCCGGCCGGCGGCTGCCGCACGGTCATCGAGATCACGATGGACGACGTCGAGGACGCGCGGGATGTCCTCGGCTTCCACCAGGTCGTCACGCTCGGCAACCACCGCCGCACCGTCGAGGCCTACGCGCAGCTCTACGGCCTGAAGGTCGCCCACTCTCCGGAGCGCGCTCCCGAGGGGAGGGATGCGTGATGAACCGCATCCTCCTCGCTGCGTCGTTCCTCCTCTGCTCGTCTGTCGCCTCGCTCGCGCAGGAGGCCCTCCCCCTCGGCACGCCGGGCTGCCCGTCGGCCAGCGCCGTCCGTGACGGTGCTCTTGTCGAGGACTGGGGTCGTGCGGTGTTCTCCGTGGCCTGCGAGGGGTCGACGGCGGCCGAGGCGCGAGAGCGGGACTGCCAGTTCGATCCCGGCCCGGCCGTCGCGCTTGGCGCCTCCTCGGGCACGCTTGCCCTGGATGTCCTCGCCTACCGTGCCCCCATGTTCCAGGCGCCCTGCGACGTCGCCGAGGTCACCCTCACGAACACCTCCGGCGCCGCGGCGACGGGCGAGCTGGTGCTCCGGACCACGGGCGACGTCTCGTGGGGCGAGGTGTTCGGCGAGTCCGGCGGCCGGGCGGTCGTACGGCTGCCGGAGGGCCTCAGCCCGATCCGCGAGGCCCGCGCCTGGGGCTGCGCGAGCGGCTCGCGGCGTCTCCCCGGTTGGGGCCACCCGGCTCTCCCGTGCGATCCGGCCTACGAGAGCATTCGGGCCGACTTCGCCAAGGAGCCGATCGTCTACCGCTTCCGCGTCCAGCCGGGAAGCCGCCACCAGGTCTTCGTCGGGCTCCTCGAGAGCCACTGGGCGACAGCCGGCTCGCGCCCCGTGACGCTCTTCGTCGAGGGTGCGCCCAAGACGGTCGTCGACCCGGTCGGGGAGTTCGGCCAGCACAAGCCCGGCTGCGTCGCGTTCGAGGCGTTCGACAAGAACGGCGACGGCATGCTTCAGGTCGTCTCCGCGAGCGGGCCGGGCGCGGCCGATCCCATCCCGATCCTCAACGCGATCTGGGTCTTCGGGGACGATGACTTCCTGCCATCGGACGAGGTGCTGCGCGGCGAGCACAGCAGAGCGGCCGAGTACTACGTGGACTGCGGCGGGCCGGACGACCAGGAGCTGTACGCCGGCGGCGATCTCCGCTTCCCCGTCACGCTCGCCGCGGGCGAGAGCCGGACGTACCCGTTCCTCTTCGCGACGGCCGGCGGCTCGCTCGCGACCGGCGCGCTCCCCGCGACCGCTGCCCTGCGTGCCGCATCGAGCGACGTGTGGACCGGCTGGCTCGGCAAGGCAGGCCGCCGTCTGGACCCCGCGTGCCTCGAGGCGGCCTGCCGTCTCGCGCTCGCGGAGATCCAGGCCGACGACTTCTACTTCGTGGTAGAGGAGCCCGGCGGCGGCGTGACACTCGCGACGCAGGCCCTGGCCGCGATCGCCTACGACCGGGCGGGGATGCACGCGCAGGCGGAGCGCCTCCTGCGCGCGCTGTGGGATCCGGCGACGCCGGCCGGCCTGCCATTGGCGCCGCCGGATGACCAGGGCGCCTGGGCCGGCGCCCAGTCGACCTCCTCGGCATTGGCCCTCTACGCGCTCGCCCAACACGCCCTCGTCACGGGTGATACGGAGTGGACGGGGCGCGCGCTTCCGACGATCGAGCGGGCCGCCCGGGGTCTCGCCGGCGGGACCGAGCCTCCGTGCGCTGCGGCGCTCGGCTGTGCCGCGCGCGTCCCCGGTCTCGACCAGGCCCTGGCGACCCGGATCGGCGGCTCGGGCGGGGCGCCCCCGCAGCTCCCGCTGGATCCGGCGCTCGGGCGGACCGCGACGGCCAAGGCGGCCCTGGCGCTCGCCTCGGCCACGCCGTAGCGCTCCGCCGCGACACCGCACAGAGCAGCGCCCCCGACGGACCCCGCCGGGGGCGCTGCATTCGTACGGGGGCGCCTCGGGGCTAGAGCTTGCCCCACTCGCGCATCTGGTCGATGCACTTCGCGACCGCCTCCATCGGCGGGATCGGGTAGACCTCCTGCTCGATGGTGTACCACTTGGTGTTGCCGATGGTCTCGCAGGCCTCGAAGAAGCCCTCCCACGGCACGTCGCCCTGACCGACCCACACGGGGCTGCCGTCGAGCTTCCACTCCTTGACGTGGACCGTGAGCTGGCGTCCCGGGTACCGGTTCATGATCGCGATCGGGTCGGCGCCGCCGTGGACCATGTGGCCGACATCGACCTGCATCACGACATCCTGGCTGGCGCGGGAGAACAGGATGTCCCATGCGGTCGAGCCGTCCATCGGCGCGAACTCGCCCGTGTGGTTGTGGTAGCCCGTCCACATGCCGTACGGCTTGAGCGCCTCGGCCGCCGCGGAGAACGCGTCGGCGTTGGCCTCCCAGGCCGCCCGGTTGTCGCCGCCGATCCCCGGCACGATCAGGAACCGGGCCCCGACGATCAGATGGTACTCCACCGTCTGCTCGAGCTGGTCGCCCTGCAGGGAGCCGAGGCCGACGTGGGCCCCGGCGCAGGCCAGGCCGTTGTCGTCGAGCAAGTTGCGCACATCGGCAGCCGACCAGCCGTAGGTTCCGGCCAGCTCCACTCCCTCGTAGCCCATCTCGGCGACCCGGCGGACGGTCCCCGCGAAGTCCTTCGCGCAGTCGTCACGCACCGAGTAGAGCTGGAGCGCGACGCGCGGGCGGCGCTGCGCGGGCCCTGGCGTCTCGCCCTGGGCCAGTGCCGTGCCACCGAGCGCGGCGGCGCCGAGCCCGACCGCGGCCCGCTGGAGGAACGCTCTGCGATCCGAGTTCATCTGTTCGGACACCCTCTTCCCTGTGGTCAAGCCGACCGTCTCCCGCCGGCGGCGCCGGAGCCCCTGTGGGGCATTCGCGCCTGCCGCAGACGCGCCCTCCCCTCCCCCGGCGCCACGCGCGCCCCCGAGGAGCCCCGGGGGCGCGCGTCGTCGATCCGTTGGCTCCGTCGCTGGGGCTAGATCTTGCCCCAGCCGCGCATCTTGTCGAGACAGAGGCGGACGCACTCCATCGGGGCCAGCTCGTAGACCTCTTGCTCGATGATGTACCACTCGGTGTTGCCGATGTCCTCGCAGAGGGCGAAGACGGTCGGCCACGGCACATCGCCCTCGCCGAACATCGCGAAGCCGCTGCCCTTCTTGTACTCCTTGCAGTGGACGGTCCGGGCCCGGCCGGGGTACTTCGAGATGAACGGGACCGCGTCGCCGCCGCCGTCCATCGCGTTGCCGATGTCAACCTGCATGACGACGTCGGGCGTGGCGCGGCCGAAGAAGGTATCCCACGGCAGCTCGCCGTCGAGGGCGTGGAACTCGTGGGTGTGGTTGTGGTAGCCGGTCCACATCCCGAGGGGCTTCAGCTTGGCGGCGATCTCCGAGAACAGGTCCGCGGTGCGGGCCCAGGCGTCCCGCGTCTCGGTGTACTCGCCGGGGAGACCGGGCACGATGAGGTACTTGTTGCCGATCGTCTGGTTGAACTCGACGGTCTTCTCGAGCTGGTCACCGAGAAGCGTGTCGATCCCGATATGGGTGCCCGCGGCCTTGAGGCCGCAGTCGTCGAGGAGCTTCTTGATGTCGGCGGCCGACCAGCCGTAGTAGCCGGCGAACTCGACGCCCTCGTAGCCCATCCCGGCGACGTTGCGAACGGTGCCGGCGAAGTCGGCCGCGCAGTCATCGCGCACCGAGTAGAGCTGCAGTGCCACGGTCACACGGTTCTTGCCCTCAGCCACGTGCTCGTCCTCCTCGTCAGTACGTACGGACTGGTACGGCCACTAGACCTTGCCCCACGCGCGCATCTGCTCGAAGCACAGCCGGGCGCACTCGATGGGGGCCACGCTGTAGACCTCCTGCTCGACGATGTACCAGACCGTGTTGCCCTTCGTCTCGCACAGGTCGAAGACGCGCTTCCACGGTACGTCGCCCTCGCCGAGCATGGCGAAGCCGCTGTCCTTCCTGAACTCCTTGCAGTGGACCGTTCGGGCCCGGCCGGGGTACTTGGCGATGTAGGGCACGGGGTCGCCGCCTCCGCTCATCGCGTTGCCGAGGTCGACCTGCATGACGACGTCCTTGCTGGCGCGCCCGAAGAAGGTGTCCCAGGGCAGCTCGCCATCGAGCGGCTGGAACTCCACGGTGTGGTTGTGGTAGCCGGTCCACATGCCGAGCGGCTTGAGCTTGGCCGCGATCTCCGAGAACAGGTCGGCGGTCCGTGCCCAGGCCGCCCGGCTCTCGGTGTACTCGCCCGGCAAGCCGGGGACGATCAGGTGTACGTTGCCGAGGGTCCGGTTGAACTCGACGGTCTTCTCGAACTCGTCGCCGAGCAGGGTCTCGATGCCGATGTGCGTTCCTGCGGCCTTGAGGCCACAGTCGTCGAGCAGCTTCCGGATGTCCGCGGCGCTCCAGCCGTAGTAGCCCGCGAACTCGACGCCCTCGTAGCCGATCCGGGCGATCTCGCGCACGGTGCCGGCGAAATCCTTGCCGCAGTCGTCGCGTACCGAGTAGAGCTGGATCGCGACACCGGGCCGGACGGCTTCCTCCTCCGGCTCGGTCGCATCCCCGTTGAGGATCCGGCCGAGGTTGCGGGTCACGCCGGGGATGAACGCGGCGCCCAGGCCGACGGCCGAGGCGCGCCTGAGGAACTCACGACGATCCGAGTGCATGTGTCAGGACTCCCTTTCCGCGGAGACTGCGCGGGGCCGGCGCACTTCCCTGCACGCGGCCACATACTCCGGCGCCAGCTACTTCCCCCCCTCGGGCCAGGCTCCTCCCTGCCCGCGGCGCTCGCTACGCCACCTCGGTCAGCCGGTACGCCGCACTCCCGAGGCCGGCAGCGACGGCCTGCCGGATCTGCTCGTACGGGTCCTTGCCGTGTACCCGCTCGAACAGGTGGCCCTCATCGCCGAGGCCCGGGAGCTGCTCCGGCAGGCTGCCCGCGATGTAGTTCTCCGTCTTGATCAGGTCGAGCGAGGCCTGCTCGATCGCGCAGATCCCGTCGGAGGCGAGGATCCCCACGTCGGGGACGATCGGCGGCAGCGAGAAACCCCAGCAGTCGCACAGCGGCGTGACGTTGAGAAGGACGTTGATGTAGTGGACTCGCTCGGGTTCGAACGTGGCGAGGGTCTCGCGCACGGCGAGCGCCATCCCGTGCTGGAACAGCCGGAACTTGTCCTCGGGCTGGCCCATGGTCAGCGCGCCCGTCGGGCAGGCGGTCGTGCAGTGCATGCAGTAGCGGCAGTGGTGCTCGAAGATGGTGAGCCGGCCGTCATGGAACCGCGCGGCGCCGGTCGGGCAGTTGGTCGCGCACTGCTCGCAGTGGTTGCACAGGCCCTCATCCCAGCCGAAGTGCATCGCCATCAGGCCGTGGATCGCCCCGCGCGTCTTGCAGCTCACGCAGCCCATGGCGATGTTCTTGATCGCCCCGCCGAAGCCCGAGTTGCCGTGACCCTTGCCGTGGCTCAGGACGAGCATCGCGTCGGCGTCGGCGATGTGGCCGCAGATCTCGATCTCGCGCAGCCCCTCCAGCTCGGTGGTGCGCGGGTAGACGTAGCGATCGAACTCGCCGCCCGCCCCCACGACACGGGCGCCCACGACCTCCGGCACGTAGCCGCGCGCGACGGCGGCGTCGGTGCTGAAGCTGCCATCGGTGAGGAACGGGCTGCCGCCGGCCGCACGCACGGCCTCGACCACGAGACGTACAAACAGCGGATGGATCGTGTAGAAGCCGATGTCGCCGCCGACGTGCATCTTGATCGCCACCCGTTTGCCGGAGAAGCGATCGGCATAGTCGAGGCGCCCGAGCAGCCGGCTGAACTTCGCCGGGAGCGATGCCTCCCGGTCGATTCGGTCGACGTGCGCCGACGCGAACAGCACTTCGTTCATCGTGTGCCACCGATCCGTGCGCGCTCCCCCGCGAGTTCGCCCGCGCCGGGTAGAACCGGAGCGCGTTCCGGGCAGTTACGAGGTTGTGGGGCAGGATTCCTTCCGGCCCGTCAGAACGACTGCGCAGGGGTCGCCGGCCGGCTCGGTGGCCCTCACACGGGACAGGAGAGACCGATGGCGGAGGTCAGTACGAGCGACAAGGTCGCCCTGGAGGCGCTCGAGCGCCTGCTTCTCAGTGACGACCCACGCCACCTCGAGGATCTCGCCGCCCTCCTCTGCTGCTTCCGCGACCTTGTGGTCCCGCTCCTCGGCGAGGCGCTCCGCGCGGGCTGCGAGGAGATCCGATCGGCCGCCATCTGGACGCTCGCACGCATCGGCGGCAACCGCGCACGGACCCTCCTCGAGCAGGCCGCGAGCGACGCGGAGCCGTCCGAGGCCGTGCGCCGGCTCGCCCGCGACGCGCTCGCCCTGCCTCCGGGCGACTTGCCCAACCCTCGCCGCCGGGCCTAGCGCCCCCCCCTGAACCCGTCGCGCCCCCCGTGCGTTGTGCATGGGGCGGTCGGGCGGCAGAGCACTCTCCTGCCTCCGGTTCCTTGCGCCGCCTCCCGTTGCGCTGTTGGGACATCACCACACGGAGGCATCCATGGACCACGACGGCTCGGGACCGCCGCTCCCTCTCCTGTGGGCGCTCTGCCGCCCGCTCGCGCGCGCCCAATCCCCCGCGGAGGTGCTCGATGCCGCCACACGCGCCCTGGTCGCGCAGCCGGGGTTTCGAGCGGGCTGCGCACACCTCTTCGACACGCGCCGTCCGGGCGGCGGGCTGGTCTCGGCGGTCGGCCTCACCGAGCCGCAGATGGAATGGGCGCTGTCGCTGTGCGCGCCCGGCGCACTGCTGGAACTCGCCAACATGCACGGCGGGCCGTACCCCCTCTCCGACCTTGCCCTGCTCGAGGAGGCCGACACGGAGCCCTGCCCCGGACCCGGAAGCGCCGTCTGCATCCCCGTGGGAGCCGAAAGCGACGACGCGTTCGCGGTGATCACCCTGGTCGGCGAGCCCGGCCCCGCAACGCGCCTCGAGCCCGACTGGCATCTCTACGCCATCGCCGGCCACATCATCGCCTCCTCGCTCGGACGAGCGCTGTGCGCGCGGGGCCTCAGCGACCAGGTGCGGTTCCTCCAGTTCGTGATCGACCTGATCCCCAGCCCGATCTACTTCCGCGACCGGACGGGGGTCTGCACGGGATGCAACGCGGAGTTCGCGCAACTCGTCGGCCGCCCGCACGAACGGATCGTCGGCGCGCCCGCGCTCGAGGCCGCGGGCCAGTGCCTGCCGGGTCCCGCCTGCGAGAGCGACGAGGCCGTCGTCGCCGAGGGCCTGACCGACGTCGTGGAGGTCCGGCTCGTCTGCTCCGACGGCGATCCGCGCGACTTCATCCTCCGGCGCGCCCCGTACCTCGACGAGCGCGACGCGGTCGGAGGGCTCGTCGGGGTTCTCACCGACATCACCGAGCACAAGCGGACCGAGGAGGAGCTGCGGCTCGCCTCCCAGAGCGATCCCCTCACCGGCCTGGCCAACCGGCGCACCTTCGAGCAGCGCCTCGAGGCCGAGTGGAAACGATCGGCGCGCGCGCACCGACCGCTGTCGCTGCTGATGGTCGATATCGACCATTTCAAGGAGTACAACGACCTCTACGGCCATCTGCAGGGCGACGACTGCCTCCGCCTCGTCTCCGAGATCCTGGAGCGGACGTTCCGCCGCTCCTGCGAGCTGGTCGCGCGTTGGGGCGGTGAGGAGTTCACCGTGGTGCTCGCCGAGACCCGGCGGCGCGACGTGATCATGCTGGCGGAGAAGCTCCGCAGGAGCGTCGAGGATGCCGCGATCCCGCGTGCCGGCCGGGCCACGCGGGTCACGGTGAGCGTCGGCGTCGCGACTCTCCAGCCCACCCCGGAGGGCCATCCGCTGGACCTCGTGTCTCTGGCGGACGAGGCGATGTACCGTTCCAAGCGCCAGGGCCGGAATCGTGTTACCGTAAGCGCGGAGGCGGCGGTCTTCTAGCCAGGGGGCCGGAGGAGCGAGGTCGCGGTGACACGGCGCGAGGCGCTACATGCGGTGACCCTCACGGGTCTCTCCACACTGGCGGCCGGGGCCAACGCCGACGGCGGCCCCGTGGCGGGTGACTCCGCCGAGCCCGCCTCCCGCCGCCACCGCGAGCAGACGCACGAGGCCGATGTGTGCGTGGTGGGCGGCGGTCTGGCGGGTCTCTGTGCCGCCCTGGCGGCGGCACGGCACGGGGCCCGCGTGGTCTTGATGCAGGACCGCCCCGTGCTCGGTGGCAACAGCTCCAGCGAGATTCGGGTCCACGTCTGCGGCGCCGACCGCCACAACAGCATCCCCAACCTGCGGGAGACCGGGATCCTCGAGGAGATCCGTCTCGACAACCTCCGCCGCAACCCCCAGCGCTCGTTCTCGCTCTGGGACACCCTCCTCTACGAGAAGGCGCGGCTTCAGGAGGGTCTCACGCTGCTACTGAACTGCTCCTGCCTCGAGGCCGCGGTCCACGATGGGCGGATCGCCTCGGTCCGAGGCTGGCAGCTCACGACCTACACCTACCACACCGTTCAGGCGCGCCTGTTCATCGACTGCTCGGGCGACGCGATCCTCGCCCCGCTCACCGGCGCGGAGTACCGCGTCGGACGTGAGGCCCGCGCCGAGTACGGGGAGTCGATCGCGCCGGAGACCGCCGATGCGCGAACGATGGGCATGACCTGCCTCTTCCAGGCGCGCGAGCACTCGAGCCCGCAACCGTTCGAGCCGCCCTCCTGGGCCCGGATCTTCGAGCGCTGCGAGGATCTCCCGTACGGGGCCGGCGGCCACCGCTGGTGGCAAATGGGGTACTGGTGGATCGAGCTGGGAGGCGACCGCGACTCGCTCCATGACACCGAAGCGCTGCGCGACGACCTGCTTGCGACGACCTACGGGGTCTGGGACCACATCAAGAACCGGGGCGACCACGGCGCTGACAACTGGGCTCTCGAGTGGATCCAGTTCCTGCCCGGGAAGCGGGAGAGCCGTCGCTACGTGGGCGACCATGTGCTGAGCCAGGGGGATGTCTCCTCCGGCGGGCGCTTCCCGGACACCGTGGCCTACGGCGGCTGGACGATGGACGACCACGACCCCGCCGGCTTCGAGGCGGTGCGGATCGGCCACCCGGCCACCGTCTTCCATCCCGCGCCCTCACCGTACGGGATCCCCTACCGCGCCCTCTACTCCCGCAACGTTCCGAACCTGCTGTTCGCCGGCCGGGCCGCGAGCTGCACGCACGCCGCGATGAGTTCAACGCGGGTCATGGGGACCTGCGCGGCGATGGGCCAGGCCGCCGGGACGGCAGCCGCCCTGGCCGTACGGTACGGGATCGAGCCGCGCGAGGTCGGCGCACGGATCGACGAGCTGCAGCAGGCTCTCCTCGACGACGACTGCTACCTCCCCGGGGTGGCGCGACGGTTCTCGGACCTCGCGCGACGCTCCCGTCTCGAGGCGAGCCAGGGCGACCCGGAGCCCGTCCGCGACGGCATCGCGCGCCCGGTCGGCGACGATCGCCACTCCTGGCGCGGCCGTACGGGCGACACCGTCGCCTACCTGTTCCCGGAGGAGGCCCACGTGCATGGCGTCTCCCTGGTCCTCGACAGCGGCCTCGCGCTGAACATCCAGATGAGCTACCACCAGCGCGACGATCAGCGCACCGCGCCGCCGCCCATGCTCCCCCGCAGCTTCCGGGTCGAGGGGCTGCACGCCGGCCGCTGGGAGCCGGTCGCCGACGTCCCAGACAACCACCAGCGCCTGGTGCGTCTGCCGATCGACCGCGTCCTCGGCGGGGTGCGACTCGTCCTCGGAGCCACCTGGGGCGGAGACGGCGCCACCGAGGTCTTCTCGTTCGACGTCAGCGTGCGGTAGCGTCGCCCGCCTTCGTGGTGGAGACCCGCCAGTCGGACGGTGTCGTGCCCGTACCGAGCGTCACGCCCCCGGCGTGGTACGCCAGGATCGCCGTCGGCTTGTCGGAACTGCACTCGCACGCGCCGAGCACCCGTGCGGGCGCCCCCGACAGCGGCACGGCCACAACGCCGCCCTCCCACTTCCCGCCGCGCGGCCGATGCCCGGCCACGACGACGACCGTCTCGCCGAACAGCGAGAGGACGAGCGGCCGGCCGCACGTGTGGAGATCCTCCTCGGTCAGCAGCGCCTTGTGCTCCGCGCCGTTCGCCAGTACGACCTCGCCGCCTTGGGTGGCCGCGATCAGGCCCCCGGGCGTCTCGATCGGCGGGGCCGCACCGGAGAGCCCCTCGTAGGCCTCGATCCTACCGTCGTCCCACCGGGCTCGCGCGAGCAGGCTGCCCTGCGTGACGAACAGCGCGCGCTCATCCTCGCAGAAGTCGAGCAGACGGACGGCGGGAAGCTCCGCGACCGTCGCTCCCGTCGCGGTCTCGACCACGCGGATCGAGACCGCCTGCCCGCCGTACGGGCTGCCCAGGTCGAGCGCGACGTAGCGGCCGGAGCGCGAGATCCGCAGCGCCCGGCCCCCCGTCGCGGGACCGTTCCAGGACAGGCGTCGCGCCTTGCCCCCGGCGCCGATGACGTACAGCTCGGTCCGGCCCCCCTCCTCGCTGCGAGGCACGCCCACCCACACCGCAACCGCCACCTCGCGCGTGGCGGCGCACACATCGGCGAGGGGGCTGGCCAGTACGCCGTCCGACCACCCGCCGCCTGCGCAGGCGACGACCGAGGGCTGCCCGCCGCCGCTGAGCACGCGCGTCACGGGCATCGTGGGTTCGAGGCGCTGCCGCCAGCTCACGCACGCGTCGAACAGCGCGGTCCCCGTGGCCCCGTTGCCCCAGAACGTCTCCCTGTGGCGAGACCCGCGCAACCCGGCGCTCGCGCGCTCGATCGCTCTCGCCCTCCGCCACCCCCAGCGGATTCGGTTGATGCCGAACTCGGTCTGGCCGGAGACGCGGACGGAATAGGCTCCGGAGTCCACGAGCCGGATGTTGAGCGGATCGTAGATCAGGCCCGCCCGGCCGGCCTCCTCCGTCGCGGCACTTGCCGGCGGGGCTGGCTGCCACGCTCCTTCGCGTTCCACCGTGTTGCCGCTCTCGTCAAGACCGTGCGAGGGAGCCGCCTGGGCGTACAGGTCGTCGAGCGTGGCCGGGTAGCAGCCATTGTGGTCCCGGTAGCTTCGGGCGGCGCTGTCCAGTGCGCCGAGGAGCGTGTCGATCGGACTGCCCGCGTCTCCTCCTCCCGCGAGCGCGGCGCTGCCCATGGCGACCAGCGTCAGCAGTGCCAGCGCTCCCCTCGGCCCGCCTCCCCTCCCCTTGCGGAGCGAGACCAGCCACAACGCGGCCAGCGCAAGCATCGCGAACCCGCCCCAGCGCAGCCCGTGCCGGGTCCATGCGTCGGCACGTGGCTCGCGCTCGATGAGCACGCGGTAGTCGCTCGGTCGGGTCGGCGCGCGATCGAAGGAGAGATCGGTCATCTCCTCCGGCCTCAGCAGCCCGAAGAAGCGTGTGACGGTGCGGCCCAGGATCCCTCCGCCCTTGTGCCCCCCTTTGGTGGGCAGCTCGCGCCGGTACGAGAGATCCCCGTACCGGATCCCCTCCTTGCC
Organism: uncultured Armatimonadia bacterium; assembly: GCA_964598695.1. Lineage (GTDB taxonomy): Bacteria > Armatimonadota > Zipacnadia > UBA1398 > UBA1398 > CAZRDB01. The sequence continues at coordinate 7,491 of CAZRDB010000031.1, read as the reverse complement.
CACGTACTCGCAGAGCAGAGCGGGCCCGCCTCCCGGCGCGCGGGTCTGCTCCCGCCGCACGGCGCCGTAGGTCCGGCCCGCGGGGAGCGCCACCCGACGCTCGCCGAGCCACACGCACGGGAGCGTGGCGCACTCGACCGGCTGCTCGTCGACGACGCAGAGCAGCAGGGAGGTCAGGGCCGGCGCCCCGGCGCGCGAGATGGTCAGTGGGAACCACAGCGTCTCGCTCGGGAACCGGATCCCGATCGGATCGACATCGAAGGCCGTGGTGTCGCCCTCGGTCAACGCATCGAGGAACCGGAGCGCAACGAACGCGAAGCCTCGGGACGCGTAGTCGTCGAGGGTCTCCTGCAGCGCGCCGTCAAGGCCGTAGCCGTGCTCCCCCAACCACGCGAGCAGCGGCGCCCCGCCCGAGGCGCTCAGGACCGTGGCGTCGTAGCCCCCGACCTCGATGCGCGCGTGAACCGTCACGGCTTCTTCGGCGCTGTCTGAGCCCGTCGCCGCCGACTTGGCCGCGCCCGCGACAAGCCCCGGCGCGTGAGGGCGAGCGGAGCGCGTGTGGACCACCGGCGCCGTGCTCGCGAACACGCTCGCGAGGAAGGCGGGCTCGGCCTCGAAGACCTCGCTCGGGACGGCCGGCACCGGCACCAGCCAGGCGAAGCGGCTGCGCGGCCCCTGGTAGCTGGTCTGGAGCAGCAGCACCTCGTCGGCGCCCTCGCGGATGACGATGGCCTTCTGGGCGGCAGAGGCGCCGCGTGTGCTGCCGACAGCCATGCGGTCGGGCACGAAGACCCCGTCGGCCATAGCGCCTCCCGCGACGAGCAGGAGAGCGATGCACGATCCCCAACGCATGGTGCGAGTGTCCATCCCTCGAGCCCCTCTCCCGGTACCGCGCGCGACAACGCTCTGTCCGATAGTCCTCGCCAGGCAGACGCGCGCTACACCGGCCCATCCCGCTCCACCGCGACGGCCCGGCGCCGCCGCGCGGGGACCGCCAGCGTCAGCACGTAGGCCGCTCCGACCAGGAGGATCGTCACCGCGCCGGCCGGGAGATCGGCCTGGTAGCTGACGGCCAGGCCCACCGTCGAGAAGAGGGCGCTGAACGCGGCGCCCAGGACCATCGACTGCCATAGCGTTCGCGAGAACCGACTCGCAACAGCCACCGGGAGGCTCAGCAGCGCGATCACCATCACGAGCCCGACGACCGTGACCAGCAGCACCACCGTCAGCGCGGTCAGGCACAGCAGCAGCATGTAGTAGACGTCCGAGCGCATGCCGCGGAGGCGGGAGAACTCCTCGTCGAAGCAGACGGCGAGCAGGGGCTCGTAGAAGAGCACCCCGCAGAGCACGACCACGGCGTCGAGCCCGGCGATCAGCTTGAGGTCGGCAGGGCTGACCATCAGGATGTTGCCGAACAGGTAGGCGAGCAGGTTCTCTCCGTAGCCCGGGGTCTTCGCAATGAACAGCACGCCGAGCGACATCCCGATCGCCCACAGGGCACTGATCGCCGTGTCCTCGCGCTCCCGGGTCCTCATGCTCACGAAGCCGATGACGGCCGCCGCCAACAATCCGGCGCCGATCGCGCCCTGGAGCGGGGTGAGCCAGTCCCAGCCGTGCACGACCTGCAGGTAGCGGGCCGCGCCCATGCCGCCGAGGATGCAGTGGGCGATCCCGCCGGCGATGTAGGTCACACGGCGGGCGGCGACGTACGTCCCCACCACGCCGCAAGCGACGCTCGCGAGGAGGCCCGCGGACAAGGCGCACTGGAGGAACGAGTGGTCGGCTAGTGCGGACCAGAACCCTGGCACACGCCCTCCCTCCCCTCACACGCGTCGTGGCGGACCACGCGGACATCCGAGCCGTACAGCCGGCGGAGCAACTCTCCGTCGACGTGGTCCAGGTCGCACGTCGGGTGCCAGACCGCGCGACGGTTGACGCACAGCACGCTGCGCACCAGTTCGCTTACGAAGCTGAGGTTGTGGCTCACGAGGATGATCGTCACCGTGTCGTTCAGCACGCGCAGGAGGTCGTAGATGCCTCGTTCCTGCGCCACATCGACGCTGGCCGTGGGTTCGTCGAGCAGCAGCAGCTCCGGGTCGGTCGCGAGGGCACGCGCGATCAGCACCCGCTGGCGCTGCCCGCCCGAGAGATCGGCGAACCGCCTGCCCGCGACGTGGTCCAGCTCCACCCGCTCGAGAGCGGCCCGAGCGGCCTGTCTCTCGTGCCGCGGATAGGGTCCAAGGCGGCCCCACCGCCGCAGACGGCCCATGAGAACCACCTCGAGCACGGTGATCGGGAACGCCGGGTCGAACGCGAACACCTGGGGGACGTACCCGATCCGCTCCCGCGCCTGGACGGGCGGAAGCCCGAGCACGCGGACCTCCCCGGCCGTCGGACGCAGCAGACCCAGCACGATCCGCAGGAACGTGGTCTTGCCGCCGCCGTTCGGGCCCACGATGCCGACGAAGTCGCCTTCCGCGATCGCCACGTCGACGTCCTCGAGGACCGGCAGCCCGTCGTAGGCGAAAGCCACGCGGGCGGCCTCAACCACCAGCCTCGGCCGCGGGCTAGGCTCCGCCATCGCCGACACCCTCCCGGACGGCCCGCGCGATCGCGCGCAGGTTCGCGAGGTAGTCCTCAGCGAGGTCGTCGAGCGGCACCACGGCCCCGCCGATCGCCTCCGCAACCGCCTCCGCCGCTCCGCCGGGGAACTGCTTCTGCACGAAGACCACGCGCACGCCGTTCTCCTTGGCCCGAGCGATGAGCCCGGTCAGCTCGCGCGCGCTCGGCTCCTTGCCCTCGGTCTCGATCGCGATCTGACGCAGGCCGTAGGCGTCGGCGAAGTAGCCGAACGCGGGGTGGAAGACGAGCATGGGCTTCCCCCGCAGCGGCGCGAGGGCCTCGGCGATCTCGCGGTCGACCTCCTCCAGGTCTCGTGTGAGTCCGGCGCACCCCTCGCGGTACTGGGCCTCGTGCGCTCCGTCGACCCGGATCAGCGCATCGCGGACGGTCTCGGCCTGGCGCATCGCGAGCTTCGGCGCCATCCAGGTGTGCGGATCGACCTCGACCTCGGTCGGCTCGTGCGCCTCGGCAGGGGCGTGGCCCTCGTGATCGCCGTGCGCGTGCTCGTGGGCGTGGCCCTCCATCTTGCGGAGGGGAATCCCATCGCGCATGTCGGCGACAGGCAACGCAGGCCGGCTCGCGAGGGCCTTCGCGAGCAGCGTGTCCTCGAAGGGGAGCCCGATCCGAAGGTACAGATCGGCCGTCTCCAGCGCGGCGACCTGTCGCGGGCTCGGCTCGTAGCTGTGCGGCGACTGCCCGGGCGCGACCAGTGTCTCGACGGTCGCCAGGTCTCCCGCGATCCGCTTCACGAAGTAGGCCTGCGGGCCGATGCAGACGACCACCTGAACCGCGGCCTCACCGCTTGCGGCGGGGCCCGGTGGGGCCACGCCCTGCGCGGGTCCCCGTCCGCAGCCCGCCCCCAGGGCGCAGAGCGCCACGCCCACGGCGCAGAGCGCCGCCAGTCGGCCTGATGACATTCGGTTCCTCCTCGCCACCGGAGCGGCGGCCCCCTCGCGGTCACTCCGGCAACGAGATCCAGTCTACACGATGGTACGCGGGCGCCTGCACGGGTTCGACCCGCGCCGACTCGCCGGGCGACCAGTTCTCGCGCTCGATGGCCTCCTCGAACCGCAGTCCCAGGTCAGCCACGCCCTCCTCCTGGAACAGCGCGTCCGCGAACGAGTAGGGATCGTCGAGAGACTTCGCCCCGACCTCGCGGCGGGTCGACGAGAACGCGACGCCCGCCCGGTGCGCCTCGAAGTACTCCTCCGCCGTCGCGCCGGACCAATGCTCCTGGCGCCAGACGTCCCACTCGGCCCCCGTGAGACCCAGCTCTGCGCGTAGCACCGCCTCAAACTCCGCGGAGTCCTCGAACTCGTCGTCGATCCCCGAGCCCGCGCAGCGGTACTCCTCGATCGCTTCGCCGTTCTCCAGCAGCGCGTAGGCCACCAGCTCATCCTCGTCGTCGATCCGAAGGTGGATGCAGCGTGTCGCCAGGTCGCGCGAGAGCGCCACCGCGTCGTCGGCGCCGAGCGCCGCCGGGTGCTGGGGATCG